>CAZYOE010000299.1:0-3627 GCA_964648725.1 uncultured Pseudobdellovibrionaceae bacterium
GTTAATCGTAACATTACATTAACAACCAATCTGCCGGTTTATCCCGGCGCACGGAAGTTCTATGAAAAACTCTATTAATTTAGCTATTATCGCCACTATTGTGAATCTGACCGCGCCGTCGGTGCTCTTCGCCAAAAAAAGGCTCTCTCCTCAGCCCATTTCAGCGCCTACTCTTCCTGCCTTAGGAACCAGCGATGGAGCCGGCGGTAATGGATTAAATAACCGCATGTTCGAAAGCTATATCTGGCACCCTGAAACCAGTGAGGCCTTCAAGTTACATCTTCAACAGCTGTTTAAGGCCGCTTTTGGCACTGAAAATGATCCAGAGGGCACAATGGTTTTTAAGATTAAGACTTGGTATCAAATACCCGAACCATTGCCGGCCATTGCCAGCGATGTTCTTGGAATTACCTTTGATTCCACAGGCGCACAGCAGGTCGCGCTCCAGCGAAAATACAACGTTCAATTCGACAAGAACCTTTTTGATTCTATGGAGAATTCTGAAGAGCAAGCCAGAGCCATACTTCATGAAGCCATGATGACCTATTACTTCGTTAAATTTATGAGCCCTGCAGAATTGTGCGAACGTTCCACTACTTGTAGCGGATTCGAAAAAGGTTCACCCATGGGAGACTATATTGAATCCGTTTATAGCCCAGTCGCATACAAAAAATTGGAGGCTTCTGATTACGAAAATATCCGAACCGTAACAGCTTGGCTTTATGAAAACCGAGCCAATATTAACAAAAAATCTTTTGATGAGGTCGCCTTTCGCCATGGGTTTGATAAACGATTTACGGCACCGCACAACAGTGACAATATCAACGACGACAACGAAAAAGTTGAAATGACAGTCGAGCAACAAATTATTTCCTTTGAAAAAGCGCGGCTTAGTAAGCAGCTGCCAACGCAGTGTAAAAATCCTGACAGTGGAAAGCAATTTGCTTGTTCGATTGATTGGCAGTTTATCGAGACCGCTCCATCTATCGAACCAAAAATAACCTTTATGCAGTATAATGTTGTAAATTTGAAAACGCATCAGCGCATTGCTCATAGCGAACTGGGCATACAGTCACACACCTATTTTACCACAGGATTACCAAACTCTTCGGTGATTGCATACGTGCGCACCGACTTTTCCATGGAAGATGGGTCTGCATGGGGACCCAATATGAAAGTGGGTACCCGTGCTCGCACAGATTATTGGATCTTTACTGACAAGGGTACCAAGTTGGTTGGTATGGCGAGTGCTCCGTTAGTTTACGTGGGCGCCACAAAAGAAATTAAAGTGAACGAAAACGGCCAAAAAGAAACTTGCCTTTCAAACCATTTTGCGAGGCTGAAAGAGCCCAATGGATCCAGTCAAGCTTTTGTAGCCGCAACGATGACCAATGTCGGCGCTTATCTTGAATTTTTGGTGAAGGAACTAGAAGGCTTTGCTACTGGCTCATGCACATCGAATCAAGAAAGTAATTAATTTTAGCTCAGGCGCGAAGGCTATTTCTGTTCAAGATGCATTCGAGCAAGATCCGTAATCACGCGTCCTCGAGGGGTCTTCATGATGAAACCCTCCTGAAGTAAATAGGGTTCATAGACTTCTTCGAGGGTATCGCGTTCTTCACTCAATGCCGCCGCAAGAGTCTCAACCCCCACTGGTCCGCCACCGAATTTATCATTGATGAGCGTTAGAATCTGACGGTCCATTTCGTCGAGACCATGCTTATCAACACCCAGTTGATTAAGGGCAAACTCCGCAATGGGTTCATCAACAATACCCTTACCATGAATATCGGCATAATCGCGAACCCGCTTCAATAAGCGATTCGCAATTCGCGGAGTTCCTCGACTACGACGAGCAACCTCTCGCACGCCATAATCATCCACTTCCATTTTTAAAATGTGAGCCGTTCGACCCACAATCTTTTCCAAGGAGGCACGGTCATAAAACTGCAACCGTTCCATAATACCAAAACGATCGATAAAAGGACCATGGAGTAACCCCGCTCGAGTCGTGGCACCAATCAAAGTAAATGGTGCTAACTCAAATTTCATACTCCGAGCGCCTAAGCCTTCACCTGTCATAATATCGATAAAAAAATCTTCCATCGCCGTATAAAGGTATTCTTCCAAAACTCGACTCAACCGATGAATCTCATCAATAAACAAAACGGAATAGGGCTTTAAGCTTGTAAGTAACGCGGCAAGATCGCCCTTCTTCTCAATTGCGGGAGCAGAGGTCGAGCGAAATTCAACACCTAATTCCTCCGCGATAATGCGCGCTAGCGTTGTCTTACCTAATCCGGGAGGGCCACAAAGCAAGGTATGATCCAGCGCCTCACCTCGTTTTTTGGCGGCAGAGACAAATACTTTTAATTTATCTTTCACATTATCTTGGCCGGGGAAATCCTCAAAACTCAAGGGACGAAGTTTGGTTTCCCAAACTTTTTCATTTTCAAGAGCACTTCCCTCTACTACTCGCTCAAACATATCGTTTCCTTTATAGTGGCTTTGCTAAAACCTGAAGCCCACGGCGAACACCCTCTTGAACTTCCATATCGCGAGGGAACTCAGTCATCACGCGTTCAACATCATTAATTTTATAACCTAAATTCACAAGTGCCGACGTGATCAGCTGCATATTTTGACTGCTTGGTGCGACCTTTTTTCCTTCGCCGCGAGCACTCAACACTAATTTTCCTTTAAGGGAAAGAATCATTTGCTCCGCTGTTTTCTTTCCAACTTTTGGTAGTTGAGTCAGCCCTTTCACATCCTCGGAATCAATCATCATCATAATTTTTTCAATGCTGGCACCACTGAGAATGGATAGAGCCATCTTAGGACCAACACCATTAATCTTCAGTAGAGTGAGGAAAAACTCCTTTTCCTCTGCCGATGCAAAACCAAACAAATGCAAGGCATCTTCGCGCAAGTGAGTGTAAATCCAAAGTTCCTGAGGGCGTTCTCTATGAGTGGCCAAATCCTGAAGTACAGGTCCGGAACAAGATACTTCATAGCCAACGCCGTTGACTTCAAGGATTGCGGTTTCCAACCCCACTTCTAAAACATTTCCTTTAAGATAGCCAATCATCGAAAAGCTCCTGACATTTTACTCAACTTTCTCTCGACTTCCATTTGAATGGCATGATGGTAAGCCAGAGCCAGAGCATCGCTGGCATCTATCGCACCTTGAATCTTGACTTGCAATAGCTTTTCAAGAGCTGCATGCACTTGTAATTTGTCTGCTGCTCCATTTCCTGTAATAACTTTTTTCACAAGACGAGTTGCATATTCTCGCACCAATGATCCGTTTCGAACCGCTTCATACATGCAAATTCCTCGAGCATGACCTAATTTAAAGGCACTATCAGCATTTTTTCCGAGAAAGACTTGCTCGATCACTACGATTTCAGGCTGAAACTTTTCAAGGAGTTCGCGGAAGCCATTTCCAATTTTAGCAATGCGTTGATGAAAGTTTTCCTCCCGAGTGGCATCGATTACCCCATGAAAGAGGTGGTCAATACGATCACGATCCACCCGAAGCACCCCGACACCCGCTAACCGCGACCCGGGATCTAATCCTAAAACAATGGCCACTGAATATCCTTTCAATAAGATGGCAAAAACTAG
>CAZYOE010000300.1:0-2497 GCA_964648725.1 uncultured Pseudobdellovibrionaceae bacterium
TTTGGGTGGTAATAGCACAAATTCTTCTACTCAAGTATTAGCAAATGCTTCTTTCTGCAGATTGTTTGGCGGTGATTTACTGGCTGTCGAAGTCAGTGTTGTGCCTGGCCGAGGTAAATTCACAATTACGGGTCAACTTGGCGATGTCATGAAAGAGTCTTGTACCGCAGCAATGAGCTATGTACGCTCTCGCGGACCACTTTTTGATCTTGATAAAGAGTACTTTCAAAATATCGACGTTCACATTCATTTACCAGAAGGCGCCGTTCCTAAAGATGGCCCATCCGCTGGTATTGCATTGACGACAAGTATTGTATCCGCAATTTGCAAGATCCCAGTAAAAAGAACTGTGGCTATGACCGGAGAAATTTCGCTTCGAGGCAAAGTACTTGCCATTGGTGGCTTGAAAGAAAAAGTACTAGCGGCCCATCGCGGCGGAATTAAGGTCATCATCTGCCCTAAAGAAAACGAAAAGGACCTCAAAGATATTCCGAAGGAAATCTTGAAAGACCTCAAAGTTATTTTAGTGGATCATGTTGATCAGGTTCTGGTGAATGCTCTCGATATTAAGAATGCAAAGGAAGTATTCAAGAGTCGCGGCGGAGCGGATATTGGCTTAAAAGCTCAGTATACTGGTCAATCAGTTCACACCACTCACTAATGATTTATAAAATCCCCTCTGAAAACAACGATCAGAGGGGAAAATCCTACTCCCGTCTAAGCCCCTCATCATGGGTAATTAATGACATAGAGCATTGCATATTCAATTGTTTGTATTTTACTTCAATTGTTTTTCATTTGTTTTCAATGTTTGAATTATTTCAAAGGCGTCCTGCTTAAATTTTAGGAATACATTGACGTTTAAGTAAGATTCTGTAAAAAGTGAACTCTTGCGAAAAATTGTTTTTGCTGATTTAGAGGAAACATGAGCCAGACACAACACACCTTCGAGATCGGAAAGCTTTATTTTGATCGAGGTGATTTCCATTTGGCGATTCCTCAGCTTAAAGAAGCGGCAACATTTCATTTTTCAAAACGTGAATTCAGTGATTACCTTAAATGCCAAAATTTACTTCTCAGAATGTATGCTGAACGGGAAGATTTTGACGAAATCAATTCAACAAAAGAAATCCTCCAAGACTTAGTTCTCAAAGAGGGTTTCGAATTAAACGCAAAAACCTATTATACACTGGCCCTCTGTGCTTCCTACAAATTACAGCATGAAACAGCACTCGAGTATTTGCAAAAGTCTCTTTCAATATCACTAGCTACCGACAATAAGCTTGATATGTGTTACGCTATTTGCGGCTTAGCCATTTGCTATAATATGCTTGGCCGGCATACCGATGCTCTGCGCGA
The DNA here is from genome assembly GCA_964648725.1 of uncultured Pseudobdellovibrionaceae bacterium. Taxonomy (GTDB): domain Bacteria; phylum Bdellovibrionota; class Bdellovibrionia; order Bdellovibrionales; family Bdellovibrionaceae; genus CAUJGP01. The sequence continues at coordinate 1,360 of CAZYOE010000300.1, forward strand.
GATTTATAATTTACAGGTGTTCTTTCAAGTCATCGAATTGCCTGACTTGAAAATGTCGGCGCAAATTGTGAACGGCAAAATCTTCCGCAGCCTAAAAAAATACGATGAAGCCTTAGTGATCTTTTGGTCTTGCTATGAAGTTTTAAAGCTCTCTAAAAGTCTCCTCTATTACATTAATATTCTCTATGAATTGGGACTTACTTATCTTGAACTTGGCGATAAAAACCTCGCAAAGACTTATTTACAGTTAGCGATAAAGTCCATTGACCCGGAAAATATGAGGTATGTTTATCGCAATCTCAAGGAGCTTTTGAGCAATATCGGGGTCAACGAGAATCAGGAATACGACCTTATTTTTGATAGCGAAAACAACACGGTGATTGAAAATAAAATTGGCAAAGTTGATTTTAAGAATCAGTTTATCTTATTAGACCTATTAAAACTGTTCTTACTGAACCCTGGGCAAATATTTTCAAAAGAAACCTTGGTTGAAGAGATTTGGCATCAGCCATACGATCCATCCGTGCATGACAACAAAATTTATGTGACCATTAAGCGACTGCGAAAAATGATCGAACCAGATTTTGATAAGCCGAAATATATTTTTCGCTCAAAAAATGGTTACTTTCTCAATAAAACAGTTAAAGTTTTAATGGATCAATGAGGTTGAGGAAAATATGAGAAAACTATTTGCACTAACTTTGTTTTTCAACTTGATGCTTTCTCTACTGCCACTTACAAGCAGCATTTCTCAAGCTCAGGTAAACCCCTGGCCTTGGGCCAAGCCACTCCCCTTTCCTTGGGATAACATCCAAGGTACGTGGACAGAGAGCTCGTCGCTATTTACCTTTTCCTTTCAAGTTGTAGAGAATAGCTGGGGCAATAGGCATATAAAAATAAGCCAGGTTGATGCCAGTACTGGTGAGATTATTGCTCAAGGCATAGGCCTTGAAAACTCTGATAAAATCGTTGTTGCTGCGATGACCGGAGGCCAACAAAAGCAATACTTGTTGACTATCAGACTGATTCAAAATGTTTTCTGCTGGGATCAACGCAAAGTGACCGGTGTAACTATTGAGTCCTACGACCATCAATTGATACACCATTTTGAAATTTATAAAATTACAGAAATACCCTT
>CAZYOE010000300.1:2507-3609 GCA_964648725.1 uncultured Pseudobdellovibrionaceae bacterium
TAAAGCTGGCTCTTTTGGTAATCAGTTAAGAATTATCGAATACAACCCAGCTAATTGTAATATTATTGCTCGTGGTGGTGGTTTTGAAGAAGATCGCGTAGTTACTGCAATTATGAATGGAGTTGATGGAACGTTTACCATGACTGTCCATGTATTTAGAGAATCTGATATGAGCTTGTCTCGTCAGATGAGACCTAAATCTAAAATGGAAAATTCAAACGATAAGACAGTTACTGTGCTTAAATTGAACAGTAATGATGGTGTTTCTCCAGAAGTTGCTTACGAATTGACCAAAGTATCAACGGATATTAATTCAGTTTGTCGCCCTTCTTATTAGAAAAAGCTTGAAAGGTTCAGGTTCTATTGTTAGAACCTGGCCTCTCTTAACGACAGGGAGTTAGCTCAGTTGGTAGAGCGCCACCCTTACAAGGTGGATGTCGCAGGTTCGAATCCTGTACTCCCTACCAATCTCGCAAATCGAGATTTGGTGAATGCAACCCGCCGCAAGCGGGTTTTTTTATGTCTAAATGATTTTAGATTTCTCCAAGTAATATCGATTTAAAAATGATAACTCAGTGACGTTTGATAGCTTGGATCTTTGTCTTCAAGATTAGCTAATAGTTCTAAGTTTGTTTTTGCATTAATAGAAAAGTTAAAACCCAACTCAAGTAAAGTCCGTATTTTGTTGTCGTTTAATTCTTTTATATTGCGAATCTGGTAAAGTGTATTGCCGATTGTGGTTTCGGATAAGCCGCCAAATAAAATCTGGGGAGATAATTCAGTTTTGCGATCTTGGTAAGTACCAAGCAAAGCAAATAATCTGCTGTGTTTGTAAAGATCAAAACTTTTTCCGATGTCAAACTCACCGCTGTGGCCCCAGCAGTTTGCGCAACTATCGTGTGAGCGAAGTTGGCTTCGAATTTTCCATGACCATTGAGAATCGAAAACAGTACTTAACGGAAAATTTGCAGCCTGTATCAATGTGACTTTTGCTTTTGGTCTGTCAGAGATTTTTTGAACTTCTGTTTCTAGAACAATAAATTCAGAAAAAGGTAAATAACCCGCAGAGCTTTCAAGCAATGAGTGATAAATCGGTGAAGCT
>CAZYOE010000301.1:0-3563 GCA_964648725.1 uncultured Pseudobdellovibrionaceae bacterium
AGGTTTTTGGGGCCTCCCGGCAAACATACTTTCCATTTTATTTTTCCTATTCGCTAGAGCGATGGAAAACTGTTGAACGGATGAATAGTCTTAATAAACATAGTCTTGATAAAGCTGGTGGGTATTCCTGTGCAAAAATCTGAATTCCCGATATCTCCATCGAGTGGGGATATACTGTATAGTAATGTTCGGATTTTGTTTAAATTGATCGAAGATTACAGAAATCCCAAAAATCCTATATTTGTTCAAATCCCAATAGAAGACTTTTTTATGTCCGCCCTTGCTTTGTTTACTTTGAAGTTTCCGTCCTTACTCAAATTTGATGAAGAGCTTCGAAAGGAGACTGAAAAATTGCGATTAGCAAGGCTTTGCCAAATCCCTGAGGTCCCGAGCGATACTCGAATGCGAGAAGTTCTTGATCTCTTTGATCCTAGGGTCATTAGACCCGCTTTTAAATTCTTATTTGATAAAGTACAGAAAACAAAAACCCTTAACCAATTTGAACTATGGGATAATACATATTGTTTAGCTGTTGACGGCACCGGTTCATTTTATTCTGAATCTGTGAAATGTGACAATTGTTTAGAAAAAAAACACAAATTAGAGGACGAAAAAAGTTATTACCATCAATAGCTAGTAGGTGTTTTAGTTCATTCCGATCATAATCAGGCACTCATCAAGTAACTCCGGAACTAAAAAAATTCGGAAAAAGTCGACTATTGGCCTTCCTTTGCCTAGGTGTTAGCAAAATTGAGCCTCGGCCCTTTTATTGAGTATTTTTTTGTTAAAACCCAATAATTTTGCTTCTAAATAGAAACTACTGGGGTCGTTCCGGGAATTTTTGGTGGTTCAGTTTTCAAATTTGCAGGCCTCACTTTTGCACTTAAAATACTTCTAAATGTTGGATTTTTAACAAGGAGTGAACTGTCTATGAAACAAGTTTTGATTATTAGCAATTTGATGATTTTTCTTTTAGCCTACGATAGGTAGGGCCGAAATTCAGATTCCTGATGAATGTAAGAAAGAAACTGAGTCGTCGGATGAAGTTGAGGCCTATCCATTTTTGGCTCTGACAGCAGATGAAATGTTTGAGACTCCTAAAGACGAACGGATGAAAAAGGCCCAACAAAGGGCCGATAGAATCTGCAAAAAACTAGGCTATGAGCAGGCTTTGTCGTTTAAATTTGAAAGGCCTACACCCTTTGTTACGAGCAAGTTGTGCACTCTCTCCGACGAGGGAAGTTTTTATCTTTCCGATGAAACGTCTAAAGCCCATTCGGTACCAGGAGGAAATATGGAAGCTGTTTTTGCTTCGATAGCACGCATTACCTTTGCGAGGGTATTTAGTAATCTCGATTGCACTCCTAAGGAATCGCAATAAGCTGCTGACGGCCGCAGCGACGTTCTTGGTATTCGTATTGCATGAGGTTCATCAAAATATGTTTACTCAATTTCAGCTTTATTTACCGCTTTGGAGATTTCTCCTTGCCACTTTGATCCCCTGGTTGGCTATGATCAACATTCCTACGTTCGCAGTGGCCGAAACTCCAATAAACATTGGAGTCTCAACGGTTGAGGAACAGACAATTATTGCAATCGGTGATATTCACGGCGATATCGATGCCCTCAATGAGATCCTTGAAGTCTCGAATGCCGTTGATTCTCGTGGAAATTTGCGACCCAATGTGCATTTGATTCTTAATGGAGACTTAATTGCCGTTGGGCCAAATTCCCCGGCTGTCATAAAAAGAGTCATGGAACTCAAAGCCCAAGCCAATGCGACTAATAGCAAAGTCAGTATCGTTGGAGGAAATCACGAACTCAACTTTCTCCATTATCGATTTAGGTGGGTCTCTGCATTGGATCGAATAAAATGGACTGAGTGGCTAAACATGCCGAACCTCGAGTGGAGTGAAGCTATAATCGGAGCCTTAGGGTCAGGACTAGAACTTACCGAGAGTGCAAAACTCCTCCGAGAATTCTATCGATCTCTCGTGCCCTTTGTTAAAGTGGATGGTCTATTCCTTTTTACCCATTCCGGGCTCAATGAGCGGATTATATCCGAACCTGTATCGACGATGAACCAGCAGTTTCAAAAAAAGATGAACCAAATACTCGACGAACAGGCCCAACTTCAATCTTCATCCGACTGGCTCTTTGGTCTTGAAGGGCCTACTTTGGCAAACAGCACAGCTGACCCAACTTTGGCCAACTTCGGACCCGATCAGTTGTTATCACGGGACGCTATCGCTCAATTTCTGCGGCGAGAAAACGTAAAGCATCTTGTCGTAGGCCATTGGACCACTAAAAATGGCATTCAAGACCATTCAGACTATGGGGATCTGATTCTACACATTGATACGGGCATAAGTGACCCTGATCGTGGTCAGCTTTCCTATCTCAAAGCAGGGCCTAACCAGGAAGTTTCTCGAGTTCAATGGAAGAGAAATAACTCTACTCTTGGCTGCGGCACTACTTTAAGCACACATTAAGTTTTTACGTAACGGGCCAGTCCGAAGGAAGAAGACGGTCCTCCACGACAGCTGAATAGCCTGTCTTCACCCTAATCCATTGATACATAATGATTGATAGAGAACAGTATTAAGAAAATCTTCCTTTTTAAGCTCTAAAGAGCTCTTTGTGACAGGTTTTTGGGGCCTCCCGGAAAACATACTTTCCATTTTATTTTTCCTATTCGCATAATGCAGGTAATCCGGCCCCTCATTGTGAATTTGTGGGGTGAGTATGAACTCTAGGTTAGATATTGAAATAAAAAATCTTCCCGAAGATTTCTGATGGCATCCTTTTTATTATTAGTTGCAGCCATTGGACTCTCAGTGAACTGGAATCGCTCGATTAAAACTGAGTTAGCCCAACAGGCGGCAAGTTTTGTTAGAAAAGATTTGGCGATTAAGGAAATGCGTGGAGCCATCGAAATTTTAAATGGAGTTCAATTCTTTGCATTTTCTTATGTAACTCTTTATGCTGCTGATGGAAGCCATATCATCACTCTTCCTCCAGTCTTTGATCGAAAAAGTCAATTCAGTGGACTACTAATAACGGGGAAAAGGGCATTTTTGGATTTGGTCTAAGTACAGATAAATCCGATGATATTTTGTTAACAGCAGGTACGATCACAACGCCTGCAATGCATATTTGTTTCAGTGCCAAATCCGCAAGTCAGGTCGATGAGTTTTATCGACAGGCGATCATAGCTGGAGGCATTTGTAATGGCCCTCCTGGACTCAGGCTGAGTAGCACTCCAACGAGTGCAACATAATTGTTGTGAACAAAATCTAGTGGAATCTAGAGTCCAAAGCTGCATTGGGAGCCCTTTTGGGACCGGTTTTGGAGGGCTTTGGGAAAGGGAAATGCCTTTGAAAATTCTTAATCGTCCAAGAGATTGACGAAGTTTGGAACTGAGAGATTGATTTTAGATGAGTTCCCTACAGTCTGTGGATATGAAAGAAAAAACCAGGCCCAGTAGGCCAATACGATCAGATTGTGGGTATTCGTTCCATGAGCCTGCGTGGATTTTTAGAATTTGTTGTGTAGTCTGAGAT
>CAZYOE010000302.1:0-3546 GCA_964648725.1 uncultured Pseudobdellovibrionaceae bacterium
TCGTAACATTACATTAACAACCAATCTGCCGGTTTATCCCGGCGCACGGAGGATCGGGTGGAAAATTATCGCAAGGGTAGCCATACAGTGTACGATGTTAAATATCATTTCGTTTGGATCACGAAGTATAGGTATAAAATTCTGGAAAATGATATAGGGATGAGGGTGAGAACAATCATCCGAGAGGTCTGTATGGCCTATGACTTAAAGATCTTATCGGGAGTTGTCAGTAAGGATCATGTTCACTTGTTGTTGAGTGCACCGCCAACAATAGCTCCAAGTCAGATTGCTCAATATTTAAAGGGGAAGTCATCTTTTAAAATTCAACAGGAGTTTCCTGAGTTGAGAAAGCGTTATTGGGGTCAACATATTTGGGCGAGAGGTTATTTTTGCGCAACCTCTGGAACTGTAACGGACGAAATGATCAAAGCTTATCTCGATAACCACAAGAGTGATTTTAAGGATAACTTTCAAGTCGAGTAACGGCTTTAGCCGTAAGGGCCTTTAGGCTCATAGCCAATGGCTTTAGCCATTAAATCATTCCACCCACTTTAGTGGGTGGTTGTTGAATCCGATAAACTTTTTAAGCACATCCTGCGGTACTTTCAATCCGGCATTTTCGAGACTTTCGCGGATATTTGAAAGCGAAACTCCGGCGCTCAAAGCATCCTGCATTTTCGGTTTGAGATCGCTCAAGATCGGCAACCATTTCTGAAGCGGGTCGCGCTCTTGGAGATCTTTAGTTATCAATTGACTCCACCAGTCTTCCCAATGCGCTTTTGAAGCACCTTAATTAGCCAAAACTGCACACCAGCACCAATAATTAGAACCGGGCTTGAAAAAAACATCGCAAGTGCTGCAAACTTCACTGTAAGGATTAAATCTAGCCAAAAAGGGCGTGTCGTACTAGTGCTCTCAATAAAGTAACCAAGTGCCATTACCCAAAGAAATGAAGAGAGGCAAACTGTTGCTATTGTGAATTTCAAATTCGATGTAATTTGAAAGCTGACTAGCCAAGCAACAACCATCAAAAGTAGCGGTGTTATGATAATCCCTCTAATGATTTCCAATTGATCTCTGGATGCAAAAGTGCTCGCAAAGCATAGGTAAACAAACATTCCAACAACTAGATGACTCAAAATAAAAATTAGTTTAGTTCGATTAAACATTACGGCTGCTCCAGTTCATCGATAAATTTTAGTTTTTCTTTAATTTCATCGATTTCCGAATCCGTCGGTTCAATGTACTGATTACTTGAAATTGGCTGAATATTTGAATACCCAAGGAGTCTTTTCAGCAATGGCTCTCGGCACTTAATAAAAGCAATCTTGGACGCCTGCTTTATACCACTCCACGAAAGAACATCTTTAAGATCAATAATATCAATACCGACGGTCTTCCAATCATCACTAGGTAGCCAGCAAAATGAAGCCTCATCTTGAGTGTAACAACCGACATGAGAATTAAAAGATTTGCTCTCGATCCCCTCACAGGTAATCTGAGACTTCTCTAAGCTAAGTAATGGAACTAATGCCTGCTGCAAACAAAGCATTGTTTTTGTTCGCCACAACTTACCTTTTAACGAAAAATCATCGTTATTTAAAAATCTCAGACAATACTTTTCCCCATAATTCAGAGCATATCCTTGAAACCCACATGAGACCTTTGATTCCACACACTGTGAATAAAATAGGCACTGATCTTCAGGTGGATTTTCACAATCAATAGGAGCACATAATTCCTCGCATTGATTATGGCACATATAATTGCCCAAATTAACTGGCGCCACAGCACAATCAATATAACAGGAGCGGTTCTGCGGCGATAAACCATTATCTAAAAACCAAGCCTGACAATCAGGAGAAGGAGTGGCGAACGAATAAAGGCTCAGTCCAGTCAAAAGGAAAAATATTACGTTTAGTTTTATGGCCACAGCTCACCTCCTGTAGATTTAGACTGAAAGAAATTTTTTAAGCACATCCTGCGGCACCTTCAATCCACCGTTGGCAAGACTTTCACGGATCTTTGAAAGTGAAACTCCGGCACTCAGCGCATCCTGCATTTTCGGTTTGAGATCGTTCAGAATCGGCAACCATTTCTGAAGCGGGTCGCGCTCTTTAGTCAAACTATCGAGTCCACTTTTAAGTTTTTCAGCATCAATTTCGATTGTTTTCTTTGAACCTTTTTTAGCCATATCATTTCCAAACGGGCGCACGATTATGGCGCCATCGTCGCTTGGATATCGAGCTTACAAATTCCTGTCAAACACTTCATTTCGCTCGAAAAATCTACCCACTTTGATCCGGTATTCGGACCTAATATTTCAGGCCAAAAACAAGGCATATTTTTGTATCCTTAAAATAAGGGGATAGTGTTGTTTTCCAGAGGCCCCCCAAAGCCGGCCACAAAGAGCTTTCGAGTGACTTGAATGGGGTGTTTTCAACAATTTGCTGCTAAACAAGGATTATGTTTCAGCGGACGGGCGTGAAAATGGACTATTCAATCCTCAGGCATTGGGTGGAAACACTGAATCCGCAAAGTTACCAGCACTGCTATACGCCCCATGCCACCGTTTCAAAAACAGATCTCTATCGACAAATTAACAATCTACTAAATCTCCCGTTCAAAATGCGCAAAGTAGATTTATTTAGTCAAATCCAAGCAGCCATCTGGGCCCAATACAATCAAGGCAAAACGACTTGTTTGATTTTTGACGAGTGTCAAATGATGGATCATGCAACACTTCAGGAGTTAGTGCCCCTCACAAATTTTGTAATGGACTCAAAACTCCCATTCATAATGTTGCTGGTAGGTCAGCCGGAGCTATTGCATAAACTCAACCGTTCCATCCATGAACCCCTACGGCAGAGAATCCACCTGCATTACCAAATGGCAGGGTTGAGTCTAGACGAAGTCAAAGTCTATATCCTCACTCAACTCAAACAAGACGGGCGCGCTGATCCCCTTTTTGAAGAGTCGAGCTTAGCTGTGATCCATCAGTTATCAAACGGTCTTCCGCGAAAGATTAATAGTCTTTGTTTATCCGCTATGAAACTCGCCGAAATCGAGCGTCGGCAAAAAATCGACGGCGATCTCGTCTTGACAATTGCGCCAGAAGCTTTGGGGTAAGCGATGAAAAAGAAAACCAGAGTTTATCTCCTGACCGAAGAAGAGCTTGAACGCTTCGATCAAATGCTAACGGCCCTAGGGCAGGCTTATTGGGCTTTAGCTCGTTCTCGCTCCATCACAGTTCCACCGATTGAAATCAAAAAAGAGATTATCAAGCAAGAACAACACTTCTACCAACTTCACCTCGAATTTAACGACTTCATCGACACAACTCAAAATAAATAACCAAGACCAAAAATACCTGTTGTGAGGATAGGGCTCTGCAGAAGTGCAACCCGAGCGATCAACAGGCCTGGAGCACAAGCCCTCACACGGATGTGAGGGCGGCTTCTTTGTAATATTCGGAAGCCTTTGTTCTCCAGCCGAAAGCGAAAAACTTAAACGACCTTAAAACACCTCATTCTGCCTAGTTAAATG
>CAZYOE010000303.1:0-3543 GCA_964648725.1 uncultured Pseudobdellovibrionaceae bacterium
CACCCATTGTCTATGGCTCATCGAGTGCCTCCGGTAACTTAACCATCGACTCCACTTCGAATGCCACCAAAGGAAATATCATTCTTGCACCGGCTGGTGGCACCGTCGGTGTTGGCACTTCAAATCCATTGGCAGATTTAGATGTCGCAAAGTCGGTCCCTGCTGGGTTGGTTAATGCTTATATACGCAATACCTCGACAACAGAGGGATCCATGAGTGTAGTTGGTCCTATTTCGGCGACGGCCAATGCAAATACTCTTATCGGAAACGTCGAAGGCGCAGTCCCGTATGGTTTTATAGCCAGCGGAATTGGCAACACGGGTGGTTTGATTATAGGCGCAGTTGCAGACGCGCCGATCACGTTTCAAACTAATAACAACACCGAGAGAATGCGCATTTCAGGTGCAGGCAACGTCGGCATCGGAACTGCCGCGCCTACAGCCTTACTGCATGTCTCCAAGTCCCAAAATGCCCTTACGGCCATTCTAGTTGAAAATCTAAATGCAGGTAATGGAGCAGCAGCCGAAATAATAGTCAATGGAGACTCCGGTAATGTTGGTCTTGGGATGAATAGTTCAACGGCCCCCTCCAATCCAGGTGCGGCGGTTCTCATTACCTCCGCAAACACGCCCCTTTTAGTCGCCACTAACAACTCGGAACGAATGCGTATTACATCTGCCGGTAACGTCGGGATTGGCAATACAGGGCCTGCAAAATTGCTTCACGTGGGCAGTGCTTCTGTCGCTGGAGGCACCGCTGTAGCCAACTTTCAGAACGCCAATGGTACTTGTACGATCACTCCCGCGTCATCTGGGTCTGGTATTGCATGTTCCTCCGATGAAAGGTTGAAAGAAAATTTTAAAGATGTTTCAGGTGAATACGCCATAGAACATATTTTAAAACTTCAGGCCGTCTCCTACAATTTCAAAACTTCTTCGTCAGAAAATCGTCGAACTGGTTATAAAGCCCAGGATGTTCAGAAGTTAGCCCCTGAATTTGTTCGCGAAAACGACGATGGCTATTTACAGGTTTATTACGACGCATTTATCCCTTGGATTACAGAGTCAATTAAAACACTTTATAATCGTATGATAAGTATTGAGAGCCACCAGAGTACACAAGCTCGAGAGATTGCTTCGGTAAAGGCTTCTAAAGCCGATCAAACAGATGTAGAATCCATTAAAGCGGAAAATGCGGCCATTAGGAAAGAGAATGCAGCGATCAAACTAGAAAATGCAGCGATCAAGGCCTATCTCTGCAGTAAAGATCCAAGCGCGACCCTCTGTAAGTAATAGAGCTTTGAATTTGGATGTTTGTCCTCGGAATCTAAATTAGAACGCGTCTTTGACACTACTCCAAATCTCTAATCCTTCTTCTTCCCACTTTTTTTATCTTTATCCTTCTTACCCTTTACTCCATTTTTAAAATGTCTCTCTTCAGGTTCTCCACCCTTTTTATTTAGGGTTTGAGGTGACCCAATGGTCTTGGAATTAGGTGAAAAATACGGATAGGGTTTGAATTCCTTTGTATTAACGAGCCAAGTATTTCCCGAATTAGTAGCGTTTGAAAGTGTTTTATTTTTCGAGCGTCGTAACTCCATTTCTTCGATAAAACGTTCTCGAGCAATCATTAAGGAACTCATAATATAGTTGAGGACTTGAGCTCCACGCAGACCAAGATTGTCTGGGTCAGCTTGCTTTGCAAACACAACTAAAGGAGCAATAATTTCAGCGTATTCTGCGTCTGAAAGACTTTTGATTTCATCGTAAAATGGCGTAAAAGATGTAAAATCAACGTTTGCTGGAAACTCAGAAACGTCGACGGGGGCTTCATTTCCCATTGGAGAAATTAAGCCAAAGGACATATCATGATCCAATGATAAGATTTCATCCTGTGCCTTAGTAAAACGGATATTATGCACATTTTTGTCTTTATCGTAGATCATAAACTGGAGCAGTCTAACGAAATAAAATTGAGTGGCAAATCCACCATCCGTTTTAAGACGCTGGTCGACTTCTTCAATGGACTCCCAGGTACTAATATCTTCCATGAGTTGTAACGATCCTTCGATCATAGACCCGCCCTTTTCCAGGGGAATCTTTCGAGTCACAGTGATAGGAACTCTAGCAAGGGGAAATCGCCGAGAATAAAAATAAGCTGACTCCTCGGCGTATGGATTCGAAAGGCTAAAGTCCTCTGGTGCCTTGAAGTTGGCCTTAATACGACCGCCCGATTCATCCTGTAAGACCACTGTGTAGGTGGTGTTATGCGTCACTTCTGAATTCTGTGCGACAGAAATTATCGACCCTTCACTCAAAAGCTTTCGCATTTTCAAATCACTCACTGGAAGCCAATTCTCTAAGGCTCGAAGCGAATTCGATCGAAGAGCAATGGAACAATTGCTGATAGCCCATGTCCAATTTGGAAACATAAAGTTGCAAAAAAGGGTCAGTATTAAAGCACGAAGAGGCATAACGACGTCTTTCTAATTTGTAATTGTTAGTCACCCCCTAGATTATTCAATGCAAATTTATAACCAAATTATGTTTATCATAAAAAACGCAGCAATTCCCGGAATGGCCTCAATAGATGTTATTTAAAAGTGAAATTATGGAGTTTTACTGAAAAGTTCTTTAAAAAAAAGGGCGAGGCTCTTTTTTGCTGACAGCTAGACAACGGCATACCATTTTCTGAAAAATTCATTTCTCAGAATTGCTCAAGTTTAGGATTTGTTTTACCTCGTCAATATTTTTTGTTTGCTAGTTTCAACCAGAATCAGTTTCTTTTATTTTGCTATGAGGATTAACGAAAAACTCCAAAAAGTCTCGCCAGGAGTGGTACTGCAATGGAAAGAACTCAAATATGACCTTTAATTTTTCCCACAGGCGGGATTTTCTAAAATACACTTTTTCAAGGGGACTTCGGGGTTGGTCGTCAGGAGTCTTTCGGGGAAGGGGTACCCCAGCCAACCAAACAACATTACTTGTCAGGACCTCGCGCGAATGGTGCCTGATTCTGACCAGTCCGCAGTTATCCACCGTTTGAACAATTCTCAGGTTGAGTCACTTTATTTAACTCATTGAAACTATGTCCTAATTCGCGTTCGACGGCATTTCTATTTCAATATTTCTGGCCGTGAAAGACATTTATTCTTTAACAAGATCTGTTCAAAAGTAGAGAGTGGGGGAATTATGCAAAAGAGAATGTCGGTGAACAATCGTTTGATATCGATTGGAGTGTTCTTATTCACAACGGCTGTGGTTTTTCAAAACTGCAGTCAAAATGAATTTGAGGTCTCGCAGGCCTCTTCTTCCGGTGCAACTTATTTAGAGTTGAATGGTAGTCAAGGACTGTACACATTGAATTCCGCCGAGGAATTGGAGCACCAACATGAAATGGCAAAATCGGCGCGATCGCTTATTGAAGTGGGTCAACTCTCAGAGGCTTCGCCCAAGCTCAACGAGAGCCTGAGAGCCATCAAAGGCACCACACGTCCAACCAAAGTTCATTTAGATGTCCTAAATGATTCCGTCATTAAGCTCA
>CAZYOE010000304.1:0-3536 GCA_964648725.1 uncultured Pseudobdellovibrionaceae bacterium
CTAAATTGCCAACTAATGTAGAAAGTTTTGCTTCGGCAATCATTCCAATCGCGATGGCTTCGCCGTGAAGCAAAGGATCGGAACTTTTTAAAGAAATTGATTCAACAGCGTGGCCGATGGTATGACCGAAATTTAATATTTTTCTCAGCCCTGATTCCTGTTCATCTTTTTGTACAACTTCAGCTTTTATTTCACCAGAGTGTGCAATAGTTTCTGCCAGTTCTTCTTTGGAAAATTCTTTAGGAATTTTAGAAGTCACTCTTTCAAAATAATTTTTATCGGCTATAAGTCCATGTTTTATAATTTCTGCAAATCCGGAAATAAATTCACGGTCGGGGAGAGAATTCAAAAACTCTGTCTCAATCACTACAGCTTTCGGCTGAGAAAAAGATCCGACAATATTTTTATAACCGCCGAAATCTACAGCCAATTTTCCACCAACGCTCGCGTCAACCATTGCAAGAAGTGTGGTTGGTATCTGAATAAAATCGATTCCCCGCATATACGTAGTCGCAGCAAAACCGCCCATGTCGCCGATTACTCCGCCGCCGAGATTAATGACTAAAGATTTTCTGTCGAATTTTGATTCAATTAAGTATCTCCAAATTTTTTCTACCGTATCGATTGTTTTATTGACTTCACCCGGATCAATAATTATTTCAATCGGTTGAACTGGTAATATTTTTTTAATTTCAGGAATTTTGTCTGAAAGGTTTTTGTCCGTAACTATCGCAATATGTGAATATCGCGAAAAATTTAGATAGTTTTTTATATCAGATAAAATCGAATTGCCGATATAAATCGGATACTCTTTCTTTTTTTCAGCAATTGCAATAGATAGTTTTTTCATGCAAACAGTTAAATCTTTTTTATTATGTTCTGAGAATTTTTTGATGCAATAATTATTTGAGAAAAAATACTTGTTATTGATTCTTTTAGTACAGGATGCTTGCATAGATTTCGAAGGCGTTCCAGCATTTCTTTTTCACGTGCAGTGTTTAATACCGGCAAACCATGCGATATTTTATATTTGCCAACTTCATCCGTAATCATCATTCTTTTTTCCAGAAGGTCAAGAATCGACTCATCAATTGCATCAATCTGTTTTCTCAAATTTGTCAGTGTATCGTCTGCCATATTAGATGTTTAATACTGTATCGGATTTGTAGAATCCGAGAATTTTTAGAGTTTGTGTTACAGCCGGCAGCTCTGTCTCAATAACTTTTTTCACATGATCAAAATCCTCTTTTTTAAATTCCAGATCAACATAAAACACATACTCAAATGGTTTTCCATGAATCGGACGCGATTCTATTTTGGTAAGATTCATTTTATTGTCTGCAAAAGTTCCGAGGGCCATATATAAACTTCCTGGAATATGTGAAATCGTCAGAATGAGCGAACATTTATTGGCATCCAAAATATTTTCTTCTTTTGGTCCAATAACCAGGAATCTGGTGTAGTTGCCGGCATCATCTTCGATATTCGATTTCAGAATGTCTAATTTATACAAATCTGCCGCAGTTTTACTTGCGATTGCTGCGATAGAATAATCTTTTTGCTCAGCAACCATTTTGGCTGCGCCTGCAGTATCTGAATATACTGTTTCATCAATCCACGGATGTTCATCAAAAAAATGTGAGCATTGTTCAAGCGCTTTAATGTGTGAATAAACTTTCTTAATTTTTCTCAGACGGTCTTCTAAAGAATCGTTTGTAGGAATTCCCAAAAGCTGATGTTCTATTTTCAAATTTTTTTCACCAGAAGCATACACTGGATATGAATTCAGATAGTCATAATTTTCGTACACAGTTCCGGCCAATGTATTTTCAACGGGAACTACTGCCTTATCTGCTTTGCCTGATTTGAGATTCTCAAAAATCTCTTTAAATGCTTTCGTTCCAATGAATGTGTGATCAGTACCAAAATATTTGACTGCGGTTATATGGGAATAAGAGCCGGGGACTCCCTGATAAGTAATTATCATATGTTTAATTATTTGCTTGATTGATAAAATCCGATAATCCGTAAATCTTCTGTGTTTTCTTTGTAAACCGCGATTATTTCTTCCATACGATTAATATGTTTTTTTGAATATTCAAAGTCCACATAGAACATATATTCAAATGGTTTGTCGTACATTTTTCGTGATTCTATTTTTGTAAGATTCAATTCGTAATTTTCAAAAATAGATAACGCTCCATACAAACTGCCAGGTTTATGAGAGACTATAAACATCATCGAACATTTATTTGCTTTTTGAAATGGTATTGCCTTTTTTGAAATGAGCAGAAATCTGTCGACGGAATTATCTTTCGTATTTCTTTCCGTAGTTTCGCCAACTGCATGAATATCCTGATACTCATAAAAAAGATCGTACGCTTCGTAGTTTGTGCCGTGTTTCGAATTCTCGATGAGAATTTTTGTGGTGCCGTTATATGTTTTTTTCATGTTTATGATGAATTGTTAATTATTTTGAAGGCGAAACCAAATCTCTGAATTTGGCCAGTTCTTTTATCATCTTCTCTAGTTCTTTCAGAGTAATGTGCTGCTCTGTATCGGTCACTGATGTTCCGGCTTCAACAAGAACACCATCATATAAATATTCATCATCATTAATTTTCATCTTCATTGCTTCTATCACTGCCGGCACAATGTCTTCTTTCATTTTTGGTCCGTATGCATGGCTTGGATCAAAATATAGTTTAGCTTTTGCCTGTAATTTAGTTCTCAAAGCGATTTGGTGAACAGGAAAATTTCGGTAGTTGCCTTTATCCGGCGCATCGACACCACGGTGTATAAGAATTATATCACCAGCAATATTTCCGGCATAGCTAGCAAGTCCAGCCCATGTTTTTTCCATAGTTGTTTTGCCGGTGAAATGAACAGAGTTAGCAACGAGTACTGCCTCGCCAACCCATTTGCCGTTTTTAATTCCAATATGCCAATTATTTGTTTTTGCAAATCGTGCAATTTCCAAAAGCTGCCATCCAAGCTGGTTTACGGATGGATTCCAAGGCATAAGTTTTCCTTTTGGAATTCTATTTTCGAAAGAGGGGAGTTGTACCGAGGGCATCATTACTTCGGTGGCGATAAGCATGCCGGTTTTTTTGTAGACTTCTTCGGCAACTAAAGCGCTTGGTGCAATTTCGAAATCGGCAACACAGCCGCCTTTCACCATGATGTCGATGTTTTTCTGAACTACATGGTAATCCATTCCCATGCCGGAGCCTGTTTCAATAAGTTCGGTACGTGATTTGAGTCCGACTACCCGAGTACCGGCAATGGCTCGCTGAGCTTTGCCTTTTCTATTTTTAACTTCCATTTCAGAAATCCGGAAGACTTCTTTGATATTTTTATCATCGATGGAACACGGGCCCGCGACTATAGTACAGTCTGCATTTTTTGGTTGTTTGGACATAAGAAATTTAAATTTTTAACAAAAAAAAACCGCCGGTGAAGGCGGGTGAGTTTGCTTTTTGCTATGATTTAGTTTCTCATAGTAGCTCCCTCCCGCCTGAGCGGGTTAAAAAAGT
>CAZYOE010000305.1:0-3514 GCA_964648725.1 uncultured Pseudobdellovibrionaceae bacterium
CCTTTCAAGATTGAAGAGTTGGAGGTTCGTATCGAAAGTTTGACGAAAAAATATAAAAAAATAAGGAAGGTTCAGAAAACGATCGTTGAGATTGATTCGGAATTTACACTCAACTTGAATTCGAAGTCGGTGTGCAGAAAAAAAGGCGGAGCGACTCTGGCTCAACTGACGGGTAAAGAGGCTGAGTTGTTTAAAATTTTATTGGACTCGAAGGGGCAAGTGGTGGATAACGACCGAATCATCCAGTCGGTCTGGCACACCAAGCCCGGGTACCAATCGAATGTGATCACCGCCACCCTGAAGCGACTGAAGGCAAAATTAAAGCCAATTCAATTGGACGAAAAGATCGTCACAGTGAAAGGTGTGGGCATTAAGTTTGCGGAAATTTAATTTAAGGCAAAATGGATTCACTTTTTGAAAAAACAGACTTGAAAGAAGCACTTGTAGCCCTCAGCTTCAGTGAAAAAGAAATTCAGGTTTTGATATTTCTGCTCAATGTTGGGAAGGCTCCTGCCAGCACCATTGCGCTTCGTACAAAAATGAAACGATCTTCGTGTTATTTAATCCTAAGTTCTTTGGTCCAGAAGAATTTTTTGATCAAGACCGCACATGATGGGACTTTGGCATTTAGCGTGAACAGCAAATACCCTTTTAAGGCAGAGCGAGAAGCTCATGATCAGGCCTCGCAGAAAGTTGAAGAAGCCTTTGCTACCGTGAATAGTCCGACTGAATCGGTTGATTTTGATGAAATTCTGGATGTTGCAGTTGAAATGGTTGCCAGAAATTTAAACGAGATTGTTGGAATTTTCTTGATTGAAAATGAAGATTTGGTTTTCAGGCAGGCTCACCTGCTTGGTTACGAAAGTAGCATTTCTAAATTTGTGAAAGTAAAACTTTTCGGTCTCAAAACTAGTGTGCAAGATCCGCAGAACAACGTGGCTGTGACCGCCAAAACAGGTAAGTCAATTTTTGGAGAGCGTCTTAGCGATTTTGTTTGCCCCATGGTTGACAAACGCATTGCAGATGGAATTCAGGCGATACCCGGATTTAAATTTTTGTATTCCTTCCCGTTGAAAACGAAAAAACGGATTTACGGAACGGGCATGATCAGCTTCAATACTGAAGATCAGTTTATTGCGAAAAAAGTAGCTTTTGAGAAAATTATGGATAGAGTTGCTGAGTGCATTGAACTGAGGCTTGCGATGCAGAAACTGGAGTCGAGATCACTAGAGTTGACCGATTTGGATATTTTGAACTCCACTCTTAAAAAATTGCCTGTCGAGATGATGAGCGAGGAGCCTTGGAATGAGATAACGGCATTGAAAATGCAGGAGGTTCGAAGATTTAAGCTACTACAGTAAATGGAATTTCCTAAACATACGCTGATCATTCCAGATGGACAGCATAGAGAACGTGTCAGAAGAGCAAAAGATGGTGATTATTTGACGAGAGCGGAAGTTTACAAATTGGGCGCTCAAAAGGGGGTTGATGTGAGTGATGCCTTGATTGCACGGGGAGTGGATGCGGTCACCATTCTCGTTACCACAATCCATAACTTAACGGAGAGAACTCGGGAGGAAATTGAGGCGATATACTCAAGCCTGGCCGTCCTTCTTGAACATGCCGACACTTTTTTGAGCAAAGAAATCGCAGTTAGTGTTATCGGCACAATGAAAATTTTCGACGAGATGAAAGATCTGAGAGGAAAAATTGCCGAACTCGAGAAAAAAACTGCTGCTGGGAAACGAGGGCAATTTACATTACTTCTAGGGTTTGACCATCGTTTACATACGCTTGAATCAAGCTGCCTTCAAATCCTCATCGCAAAAGGAATGAGCGAGGAAGCGGCCCGTGACATCATATATGGCAGGTCAGGGCTACAGCTGGATGAAGCACTGGTCGGACCTATCGCAGGATTGATTCAGGACAGAAGGACTGAAATTGGAGGGACTCTCGGTGGTCTGATGGACCTGCCTCCGGTCTCTGCCGTCTATAGAACTGGAGAGCGCGCGGGATCGGTGGGCCTGAGCGGAGCGCCTGGTGAGAATGCGAAGTTAATATTCTCGAAGACATTATGGCCGGACGTCCAACCAGATGCTGTTGTCGAAAAAGTGTCGCGAGCCATTTGGGATAAAAGAGAAAATGCAGGAGGCAGAACTGAAGGCGAATTAGTATTGGGAGATGCTTTTGAAAGTATGGTGGCAATTAAGGGGATCTTATCAGCGTGTGGCGTTAAGCTCGTGGGTGAAGACGAAATAGATCTAACTGCAAGTGACAGGTTTGTAGAAACTTGTGAGGTGAATCACGAATTGGTGTTTGGATATATTGTCGCTGGGACTTTTAACTGTCGTGCCTTTCCTGATATGCAAGTCGAACGCAAGAATGTCATACTTTTGTACATGACCTGCATTCTTTTGATCGACCTTCTCTTCGATAGCTCAAGAATTTCTTCGGCAGAAGTTGAGGAGTATTTATGCCGAGGTTCCACTGAAGATGTGTCTGTAGCGCTAAAATCTGTCAAACAAATATTGAATCTTTTTAAGACCTCGCTCCAAGGTAATTTCAGCCCGGATGGGTCCGCAAGGCTCATAGATGAGATAGTAGGTCCGCATGGAATCATCCGATCTATGCGCCAAGAAAGCTTGGGAGGCGACAGTGCCGATCAAATGCTCGAGATTTCAAAGATAACTATAGGCAATAAGCCACTGATGGAAATGATTCTGTTGGCTGGTAACGAACATATTGATGCAGATGCACTGATTCAACTAACTGGTATTTTGGATAGAATGTCGGAAGTGATCAGGCTTGAGAATGACCTATCTTCAAGAAAAAAGGAGGAGCTCGAAGGTACTGGACGTAAAAATATAGTCGCAATGATGGTGAAGAGTGGGGCGACACAAGAGGGTGCCGACAGAGCCATTAAAGATAGGATTAAACTTGGGAAGGCATATATAATTAACATGCTAACGTCTCGTTCATACGCTGAGGGCGTTGATGATACGATTAGACGGGGAATCTACATGGTTCGAGAACGTAGTTAATAACTATTCTCACAATGCAACTTGAACAAATCCTTCAGTCTATTAAGAAAATTAGCACTCAAATTACTAACAGTATTCATCTTGAAGAAACCGCCAAGAAGATTGTGGATGAAATGGCTGAGGTACTAAGTACAGTTGGAGGTGCCATTCTACTGGTGGATGAGAAAACAAAAATGGTTGCCGGTTATCAGTATTCAAGTTCAGTAGCCGGGGCCTATCTGACGAAAGTTCTCAAGATTGATTTCAGGCAACTTAGAGTTGACTTCAGTAAGCCTGTTAATCTTATAGGGAAAGCTGTCAAAACAAAGAGGATTATCACTGGCCCCGACATCAATGCTTTTACTTACCCAGCTCTTTCAAAAACACTTGGCATGGCCCTGCAGAGAGCTGGAGGTATTACAAAAATCATGGCTGTTCCTGTGATTATGCAGGAGAAAGTCCTTGGTCTGATCCTTCTCGCATTTTCCAAAGCT
>CAZYOE010000306.1:0-3510 GCA_964648725.1 uncultured Pseudobdellovibrionaceae bacterium
TTCCCGTCATGCTCATTGACGAAGCGTCGGAGCTAAAGTGAACTGTATTGATATTTACACAGGCTTGATAGTTTTCATCGCCGGCGCCATCATCAATTACAACACTATTCTCAGCAGTAATCTGTACCGGCGCGGGTGGTGGCGGAGTGGCTTTCTGAGTTGCGACTCCAGGAGCGGAAATGGATGGTTCCATCTTCGCAACCGCTTTCTGCCAAGGCGCAATTGATGTTCCAACGGAGATACCATCTTTAAGTTTACGAATGGCCATTTTGATTCCAAGTTCAGGAGCAAAAGGGGCGGCAAAGGTATTGTCGATAGGAGAGAAATAAACTTCACTGATATTTAATCCCTGCATGATTCCAAGAACTAACGCAACGTTGGTGATAGTTTGGTTTCTCAATTTCTCAGGGACCTTTGCAAGAATCGCATCATTAGATTCAATTCCAGTGAGCAATTCGGCGGCTCGGCTAACCTGATCGCGGCTGAATGAGATCGCATTCGACTGCATTAAATTTAGAGTGATAAGCGTACTGCGAATCGATTTGTTAATAACGCCACCAACACCCAGTTTCGCAACTTGAAAACCATTAATACGTGCTTTTAAATCGGAGCTCGCACTGCTTACGGCTTCATCTTGGGCAAACTGAACCATCTGGGCCATCTCTTCATGAGTCACAGGCAGTAATGTTTTGGAATCTCTTGATAGTCCTTGAAAAGCAACATCCATCATATTCGTGGAAGCTAGGCCACTGGCCCAAGTAATAAATTTTCCATTGGAATCCTTCGCGCCAACTTGCATGCTTCCTGCACCAATTCCCCAAGTTACAACCTTACTAAGGCTTGCCGTTGGATCATTCAGGTAAGCAGTTGCCCCCAACCATTCTAAGAGTGCTTCTTGCTCTTGAAGGGGAACTAAAACCTTAATTCCCAGGCGATCTTTCAAGCGGACGATAACAACGTCTTCGGCGTTGCGAGCCTCTCTGAAGGCTTGAGTTGCGACCCCGACATAGCTGTCCGGCCTAAATGGTTTCGCAAGCTCTTTAAGGCGTGCAAATTCTTTTTCCGCTTTCATTATTATGGGTGAACTAAAGTAAGGCACTAATGAAGGATCAGCATTTGGATCTTTGCGGGATTGCATAAGGTCGCCAGCGAAATCAAGTTCCGCTCGAGATTCTTTGTCATCTTCTTCCGTTTTAGGAAATAATTGCTCGATGATTTTTTGTTTACAGATGTCGATCTTGAACACTTTCATCTTAGTGGCCGACGAACCAACATCAAATGCCGCGCGAACGTGTTCACAAGTTACCGGTTTCTTAGCAGACTTCGCAGCAAGTGAGACACTGGTAACGCTCATTGCTCCTGACATTAGGGCTGCTAAACTCATAAGACTAAATCTATTACTACAGTTAAACATATTTTTTCCTCCGAAAAATGTTTTTGTTTTGTTTGGGAGGTGCCATTGCGATCGGCATGCCGGCCATGCCAGTTGAGTTCGTTTTTTTTGAAAAACACTTTAGGATGCAAACAAGAAAAATAGTTTTTGTTTACGCTCAAACAAGAGTAACTTATCCTAAACCACCTTATAACACTCGGAAATCGAATCTTTGGCAGTTTTTTAAACTTTGGCGTGACTATTCACTTGATGCATATTTAAATAGAACAAGGCTTTTACTAGATTTACTGCGATAGCCTGACAAAAGAACCACAAAAGTGTCTCTTTTTGTGACTTTTAAGTCGAGAATTGTCTATAATTCGTATTTATAAATAAAATCTATGGTATCTTTTTCCGAATCGACTCTTGCCTGCAGATTTGATCTTATTATGCACTCATTACATATTAACTATTGATTTGACCCATGCAACTCCTCAAAGGCATTCTTGCACTGTATCCCTTCCTTTTTTTTAAAAATGAACAAGATCCTCGAGTTCCACTTTTGCTTTGTCAAAAAGAATCCACTTTGCTAGAAATTAGCCATCAATGAATAACGGCTAGTTTTCAAGCATTTCAGGCGAAAAAAGAGGACCTGTGGAACCTTGGCAAATTGAACTCAGAGAGGGTTTTCGTGATATTCCCTCACTTTTGAATTTTCTGGATATTCCTTTAAATCTTGAGATTTTAGAGGAGCCCCTTCAATTTCCATTGAGAGTTCCCCGTTCATTGGCAGAGCGAATGCAAAAAGGGAATACAAGAGATCCCCTCCTACTTCAAGTTTTACCCACCTTACAAGAAAACCTGATAACTCCGGAGCTACGGAAAGACTCGGTCGGAGACCTTAAAGCACTTAAAAATAAAGGCGTGATTCAAAAATATCATGGCCGTGTGCTTTTAATCATGACGGGAGCATGCGCTGTTCATTGTCGATACTGCTTTCGACGACATTTCCCTTATCACGAACAACTTCTCAGTCCTGACAGTAAGGCCGAGGCATTGCGTTTTATGGCTAATGACACGACGATCGAAGAAGTTATTTTTAGTGGAGGAGATCCTCTCCTGTTGACCGATGCGGCTCTTACCGAGTGGGCAAACGAACTTCGCTCAATAACTCATATCAAACGCTGGCGAATTCATACGCGTCTGCCATCCGTGTTGCCATCTAGGATCAATACAAAATTAATACAAGCTCTCAACACTTTCCAAGACCAGCAAAGACAAACTATCGTCGTCACTCACATCAACCATTCCAATGAAATAAACAACGAAGTATCTCAAGCTCTGATCCTCATGCGAGAAGCTCACTTAACTTTATTAAATCAGTCGGTTCTCCTTCGTGACATCAATGACAACGCTGGTACTTTAAAAAGCCTCAGTGAATTACTATTTCAAAATGGGGTCTTGCCCTATTACCTTCATCTCTTAGACCGTACTCAAGGCACACTACATTTTGAAGTCAATGAACAACAATCCTTGAAAATTTATCACGAGCTCTCAAGCCGTCTGCCTGGTTATTTGGTACCACGATTGGTGCGCGAAGTGGAGGGAGAGCCCCACAAAATTCTCATGGGACATGCAAACTCACCTACTGTTAAGTTTGCGACACCACAGACTTGATGGCTTGATTCCAAAACTCTTTCTTGATGATATCGCTACGAAAAATCAACAGTCTTTGTTTGAGTGCTATCAAGCTCGCCGCCTTGAATTTAGCTCTTTTTCAGCAGAATCTATCTAGATTCTGCTGAAAAAGAGCCAAATTCAAGGCGGCAAGCTTCAAATCGAACGAGGCGTAGTTCCCCTACGTTGAGTGAGAGATGAAGCGAAACCAACGCAGAAGTTGGCCTTTTTCAGCAGAATCTACTTAGGGGCTGTTCGGTAAATCCATTTTTGTGATTTTCCATAACTTTTACTTATAGCTTCGTTACTCCTCCTCGCTTTAGCGCCTCAGGCTAGAGCTTCGTCGGAGTGCCTTGCTATAAATAAAACTAATGAAAAATCATCAAAAAGCGATTTACCGAACAGCCCCTACTTAGATTCTGCTGAAAAAGGGTCACGTCTTTGGTTGTTTTTAGTTGATT
>CAZYOE010000307.1:0-3494 GCA_964648725.1 uncultured Pseudobdellovibrionaceae bacterium
TTCTGGACATCTCTGTCCGGTAAAATGTGTCCACTAAATCGGGGGAACTTCAAAGTCAATAACCTCCCCAGTGCTGTGGTTAAAAGCACAACCGTGGTAGGAATTATCATCGACATCGATTCCAATATAAATTACATTTGTTTGCATAGACGCCTCCTATGGGTAGTTTTTTTTCGCAAACTAAGTTTACCCACTTCTTCGAGACACTTTAAGAAATTAAAAGCTGGCCTCGTTGAAAGTGGGGGCGTCTATATCTTCTAGTTTCTTTTTAGGTGTAGACCTTTTTAAATATTCACGTCCTCATCGCTAGTAGTTTCAATGAGATAAGTTCTTTTGCCGTTTTTGTAAACGTGCTATCTGAGTTGATTTTAATTGCGTTTTTTAAGCATTTGGAAAAAAAGGCGCTATTTTCTTCCTACAAAACAGTTTTAGTGCAGCGGAACTCTCTGTATAAGAGTATTAAATAAAAATTATTTTTATTGAAGGAACTTAAAATGAAAAATACGACTTTTAAAACATGGATCATTTTGGTGCTGACATTCTTATGTATCGATGGAGCAATGGCGTGTGGAGCTAATGAAAATCAAAAAGCCTCCAGTGAGATTTATTTAATTCGTTCTGCCGACGCAGAAACTCAAAACGTAGAGTTCGTTCGGGCTAGTGAGATTACCTCTCGATGTGGAACAAGAATTACGGTAAAGATGGATGCAGATGATTTTAAATTGTTTAGTAATAAGCTCAATTTATTTGTTGAAATGACATTGGATTCAAGTTCCTTAACAGAAGAAAAAATATACACCCGTTACTATGTCGCTTCATTTAAAAATGAATAGGCAGACCGATTTGACAGGTATGTTCGACTGGATGGAAAAATAAAAATCATCGAAGATCTTGGGATTACTCCTAAGGACGTTGATTTTCCTTGGTCTGGTCCTTACCATAAGTATGAAATCTCACTCGTTAGTGCCGATGGAAATACGATACACAAAGGTATAATGCAAACAGAACTAACCGAAGATTCGTCGGGCCAACCGCAAGACCCTGGCCTAATCTTTGAACCAGTTGCTTCTTATTCCTCTGAGAAGTCGTCGGAAACCGTCGACTTAAAGGTGGGTGATGTCATTCGTGTAGAAGTAAGAGATAGCAAGAAGTCTCAAAGTTACTTTAGCAGACCAATTAAACTTGAATCAGATTCAGACACTCTATGGGATAAAATCAAATCAATTTTCTAAGATTGAGCTTCCTGTTAGTGGGCAAATAATGCGTGCGACGCCAAAAAAAGTAAATGTTTTTTTTTCAGAGCTAAGCTCGGAAACACTCCGGAAGTTTATTAGTAGTTCCGAATAAGCGGGTCAATTTAATATCTTAGTTTGAAGTTAAGGATCAATTGAGGGATTTTTCTGGCCTTGATCCTTTTGGTATGATTCTAGCAAAGCTAGCAAGGGTTTTGGCGCAACATAAATTGGATTTGTCGAAAGATAAAAGATTTGCCCTGATGGCATTAATAAAATAGGAGCTTTAAATGAAGAAAAGTTTTAACTGTAAAACGACCGTAGTGGCAATGGTTGTAACTTCGAGTCTTGTTGGAATTCCTTTTTGCCGTGCTAGTGACGAAAGCTTTGAAATAAGCTGCGGCAGTGAAACCCGGACTCTCAGAAAACTATCTATCGATGCCGACTTTTTTGGCCAAAACAGCTTAGGAGATTTGCTTCAAGCGGGTTGCAGTATAAACCAAATTCAAAATGCTAATATCGGTTTGTATTGCACGAACAGTGCTGATTTGGAAGAGTCTGAGACTCGAGGTTACGATCACTCTCGACGCCGCGTCGGCTATCATTTAATACATAAATCGATTAGTAGTGACGGTGGGCAAATTGCTCAATCTCGTATCCTCATCAAAAAGGAAGCCAACGAACTCGTAATTACCTTGGACAATAATTATAATACTGAATTCGCAAGCCAAGATAAAGTCTACATTCCTGATGATAGAAT
Organism: uncultured Pseudobdellovibrionaceae bacterium; assembly: GCA_964648725.1. Taxonomy (GTDB): domain Bacteria; phylum Bdellovibrionota; class Bdellovibrionia; order Bdellovibrionales; family Bdellovibrionaceae; genus CAUJGP01. The sequence continues at coordinate 1,993 of CAZYOE010000307.1, forward strand.
AGATGGTAGTTGTGAAATACTTCCGTTCAATTGGGATTATAGCCAAGGTGGCTGCTACTAGTTCAAATCATCAAGGTAATAGCGATAGGGTTGCGTTTTTCCTTCAGTTCGATAAAGAAAAGTTCGTTTTGATGTGAAGAGCTTTTGTAGTTGGGTTTTGAGTCCAGCAAAGCTCTCTGCGTTTAACCCGTTGTAGTGTTCGCAGTCGAATAGATTCGAAAATGAAAGCGAAAAATGAGAAAGATTTTGAAGAAAGTAATGGTGTAAGCTTTCTTCGTAGAATCTAAGGTCCATTACGTCCGTAAGGGCATATTTAATTGGGCCTGTTGAAAACATCGATTGCAGATATTCAAAGTTTCTGTTTGATGACAATGCCGATTGAGCGTCTCCAATAAAATCGGGACTATATCTTTGTTCTAAATAATAAGTGAGATTTGCAGTGTTGGGCGATTTTAAATCATAGAAAGGCCCAAACCCATTTTGTGGATTTAGGTTGTCCCCTAAGCGCGGTCTAAAAAAGGTCGTTAAAAATTTGAGTTCCGAATCAGTTAACTCTGAGTTTTCAGCAAGTTCGTTTAGCAATTCGATAACTTTTATTTTTTGATCACTCAGTTTCGATAAGGTAAATCTTTTAGCCATTGAAAATGCTTCTTGCAGCAAAAGTCCTGCAGAATCTTTACCAGGCATTCCACTAATTCTAAAAATAAGCTCCGCCGGGGATTTGGATATTCTAATCAGAGGACTCAGGATGAAGGCATGTGCGATAAGAGGCCATGGACTCCAATCGGCGACGACCATAGACTTAGCTTGATTTAGAACCGAAATATCCCATAATGCGTTGGTTCCAAATCCGATAACGACATCGGTAGTAGTCTTTTTAATTTGGGATTTATACCAATCAAATTCATTAGAAAGTAAAAACTCTGTTCCTTTTTTGTAGGTGTGATCTGCCCTATAAATCAAGAGGTTCTTTAATTTCATTTCTTCCAGATAATAATCAGCCGTGTGACGGTGGTTCACATTTATGATTAAATACCGATTGGACATTGGCGTTCTCCTTTGGAGTACTAAACTGTTGATTTTCTTTATATTTCAAATCTGCAATTATTGAGCCATAGTGGTCATTTATTTATCCACACAAACAAGATTTTTCCTATTTCAACTTATGATTTGAGGTTTTGAATTCTAAGGAAGAGCCTTTCTAGGCCAGTCGAAGCGCAGAAATGTCTGCCTTAAATAATTATTAGTTATTTTATTGATTTTGTGGTGCAGAACCATTGGCAAATAATTTTCTTTAGGAGCTTGTTCAATGATGCTACGTAAATGAATTTTAAGGACTAAATTCAAGGAAAGCAGGGTCAAAGGAAAGAATAGTCTGAATAGTCCATTTTCACGCCCGTCCGTTGAAACAGAATCCCTGTTTAGCAGCAAATTGTTAAAAAAGCCTCATTCAAGTCACTCGAAAGCTCTTTGTGACCGGCTTTGGGGGGCCTCTGGAAAGC
>CAZYOE010000308.1:0-3467 GCA_964648725.1 uncultured Pseudobdellovibrionaceae bacterium
TAAACTCGACGAAAATCTAGACACTCATTCACTTTTTTGATGGAGAATCCAGGCCATTTTTCGATAGAATCATTATTCGTCCACTGGAAGCCACGGAGAGAGAACAGTGGAAACGGTTATTTCAGGAGCACCATTATCTTGGCGATTCCAAGCTTTTAGGCAAGCGGATGGAGTATGTGGCTACAGTTGGTGGGGAGTGGATTGCGTGTCTTTCCTGGGCCGATGCTGCTTTGAAACTTTCCAGCCGTGATCAATGGATTGGGTGGAGTGAAGAACAAAAAAGAGTCGCCTCAAGTTCATTGTAAACATTTGGCGGTTTTTAATTCTCCCAAGATACCGCCAACCCAACCTTGGATCTAAGTAATGTCTTTAAATTTAGATCGTCTCAACAACGATTGGATAGAAAAGTATGGTCATCCGATTTTAATGGCAGAAACTTTTGTTGAATAGCCTGTCTTCAACCTAATCCATTGATACATAATGATTGATAGAGAACAGTATTAAGAAAATCTTCCTTTTTAAGCTCTAAAGAGCTCTTTGTGACAGGTTTTTGGGGTCTCCCGGAAAACATACTTTCCATTTTATTTTTCCTATTCGTCAACAAAACCAAGGGAGCGACTTTCATTCCTAAACTGGCGGTTGGGCTTGAAAAGAAAAATCTTAACTCCCTTCAAATATAAAAAGTCTTCAAATAAGAGAAGTTGATTCTCCGACTTACCATAGTCATTGAATCTCATGAATTCAGTTTTCTTCACAGCGACAATTACCCGAAGTTCGCCGGAATCAAGCGTTTTGCGTAGAAGCTCCGATTTTGGACGCCAATAAGAGCCTCCACCTAGGGCATAACCAAAAGCTTTTAAGGGATCATCGGTTTCGGCAAAATAGGTTGTACCTACATTTCTAACAAACTTATAGGTTCCATCCTCAAGTAAAGAAATCCCAAGCGCCGTCAAATTAGTTCCCTGAAAAAGATAATCTGAATAAACCTTTTGATCCTCTAAATTTTTAACAAATAGCCCACTCGTGAATAAATCAGAAACATCTGCGATTGTTGTCATACAAGTCTGATATACTAAACTTAAAACGGTCAAACATTTCTCATAATTTTCATTATCAAAATCTGGAGACCAACTTTCAAGGTCGTTGATCGAGGGACGGGCGAGGTCCATACGGCGCAGGTCTTTGTCTGAGTCCTGGGGGCGAGTTCTTATGTATTTGCTGAAGACACTTGGACCCAAGGATTACCCGATTGGCTGAGCAGTCACCGCCGGATGTTGGAGTTTCTTGGTGGTGTGAGTGAGATTATTGTTCCTGACAATTTAAAGTCCGGAATAACCTCGCCTGATCGCTACGAAGCTAAAATCAATGCTTCCTACTGCGAGTTCGCTGAGCATTATGGGACTTGCATTATTCCCGCACGGGTTCGCAAACCAAAGGACAAGGCGAAAGTGGAAGTGAGCGTGCAGGTGATCACCCTGCTTATAAAAATGGATTTTCAACGCTCTACATCCGCTGCCCGAAGCTATTTATGATACTGAAAGTCGCTCGGGCCGATGGAAGCTACATAGCAAAACTCAAGGCCATAAATAAAATGGATTTAATTATCCTTGATGCTTCTGGCGTAACACCCATGGACGATGAAAAACGCCAGGATCTTTTTGAAATTGTCGAAGACCGATATAATATGAAGTCAACTTTAGTGACAACACAACTCACGCACCAATAATGGCATCAATATCTGGGCAATGGAACGATTGCTGATTCCATCTGTGATCGTCTCCTCAGGCCTGCTCTTAAAATCCATATGAGAGGCGATACAAACCGGCCCGAAGGCAAAACCTTGACATGATGGCGGCCAGGTAGATAAGAAGCAAATCCTTAGCGTCGCAACGCTCCGATAAGGGCGGCCGTAATCCTCCGGATTGCCTGGGCGGATTCACCGGAATGCGCACGAGCTAGCTGTTGAATAAATAAGTGATATTTATCACTAGCCAAAGTCCTGATATTTCTAGCAACTCCAAGATCAAAGCCCAGAGGTTTGAAAACACTAGACTTTCGGCACTTTTGGCCGCTGATGTCACTGCAGTGTTTCCCAGAACTGTTAGCCAAAGGTTTCGTTTTTTCGTGAATACATACTTCATGGCGACAATTTTTGGCTCATTTTGATACTAAGTGTTTGATAATAGTGAATTAAGGCATATTAGTCGGGTCTGGGTTTTGCAGCATTGATTTAATGGCTATATCTGTTAATCTATTCGAAAACCTTTTGATTTTACTTAAGTTTTTGATTATAAACCCCGATGAGGTAGTTATGAGCAAAAAGCACGAATACCCAAATGGTTTACTTAAGGAGCTTCGAAGTAAGGCTGAACCTTTTGATAGGGATTTTGTTAAATCTGTTCAAGATGCTACAAAAAAAGCTTTAAAGAAAAAGAAGCCTAAAGCACAAGCTAAGGTTGATATATCTCTTATAAATGCATTACTGAATAGATGAGCCTTCTTCCGTTTGATGTTATAGTCAAGTCAAAACCTTTTTCTATCAAAAATGAAGTTTATTTAGTTGATACATGTTTCTTGGTTGACAGTACAACTAACCAACATTCCCCATCTGCCAAGTTTCGAAAATTACTTTTGGAATATGGTAATTCACTTATCTACAATATATCAGTTCAAAGTGAATTGCAGCATCTGTTAAGAAGCCTACTCACAGTTTCTTATATTGAGAATCACAAGAATTCATTCGGTTCAAATTTTCAAAATTATCTACAAGCAAAAGATAACGATTTAAAACAAAATCCACAGAAATTCCTGAAGAGCCTTTGTGACGACGGGTATGGGAGAATATTCTTAAGTTCACTGGGAAAAGATGGTAAAAAGTTAAAATCAGAGTTTGATCGTTATACTCACGGATGTGTGTATGTGAGTGGTACTTATAAAAATGATTCCACCACCTATAGAAATAACTCTCCGGATTCTGGGCAAGTATTTAAATTGATGAGTGAATATGCATTAGACTCTGCGGATGCTATGTTGATTAATTTTGGTATATCAAAGAAAAGTATTAATGGATTAATAACTACAGACAAAGATTTTAGGTACTGCCGTGAAGAAAACTTTAAAATTTATAGTCTCTCGAATTACATAAGTATTCCAGTAGATAAACCAGTAAATTCTTAACGATACTCACACCCATTAATTCGACCATCTTCAAAGTTTAAGACCATTCCGTTTCAATAATTAACCAGATTACCGTCGGTTCCAATACCAATTCCGCATTTCTTGTACATAGTTCTCAGCAATGCTGTAAACACGGCATAGGCTGCAATATTGCCTTTAAAGGAATGCTTGGTTCTTCGAACTTTGAGTTATTGTAGGCGTCGTCGTTTTTCGTATTCAAAGGGGGTTAGTAAGTCTTGTTTACGAACGGCTTGCCTCAAGGCCCAATCAATGTAGGCTCTGGGATCAAG
>CAZYOE010000309.1:0-3464 GCA_964648725.1 uncultured Pseudobdellovibrionaceae bacterium
TTTCTGGACATCTCTGTCCGGTAAAATGTGTCCACTAAATCGGGGGAACTTCATTCAAAATAAATCTCGTTTGGAGAACCTTGAATTAGCTAAGAATAACTATTTTGTTCGAATTGTAGATAGCTTTAATCCTCGAGTTATTCGTATTAGCAGATCAGCAATGAAGACCCTTTTGGCTTTTGAAAATTCGAATACCAATCCAGGCGGTACTGTAGAGTTTCTAGGTTCAATGCCTGATGGTTCTGAATTGAAGAACTTATATAGTGAAATTTTGACTGGAGATCCAAACCTAATTGTAATAGAAGATTCTGGTATGAATCACATGATGGATATCATGTTTCATACAGGCGCAAAGCCTGATGAACTGACTAGATTTATGTTATCTGTACCGGAGGAGTCTTTGAGCTACGAAGATCTTTGGTACCAAGCCTTGAAAATTTCGGCAGGCGATCCATTGGAAAGTATTGGGATTATTGTGCTGAATTTATCATTCGATGCCGCCAGCAACAGAAATCGAACCGCGATTCTGAATTCGAAGGTCAAAAAGGTGGTTTTTCCGTCGAAGCAGGAATTAGGTGAGAAAAATAATTTTAACTTTCAACCGGGATTTAATTATCACTTCTGGGCAAGTCTCGCGGAGGGTTGGTTTCACAATAATACTTTTCTCCGGACTAGAAGTTACTTTTTTGAAAATATCATACAAGATGATCCCTCAAAAGGCGAGGCTGATCAGCTTGGGTACTCGCTCGCGATAAAAACATTATCAAGTCTCACAGAGGGATTGCCCAGTGGCTGTGTCCAAAATTGATTGGTTTTAAATCACACTCACTTATCGAGGGACGATACCACCAGCTTGCGCCACCGATATTTCTTCCCACCATTTCCCCTCTGGCGCCTATGAGGGACAACCTTTATCTGTATTCAGGAATTCCCGCATAAAACAGCGATTGCCATCCATAGGGGTCATCACAACTCGGTTCAGTTGCAACTCCGGCTAACTAAAGCCGCGCGTGTTAACTTCCAGTTTATCGAGGTCACTTAATGAGTGTTTTGGCTAGGATTGATTAACCGGCCATTCAATCTTAGGTCTAGGAATTAGGTATAAAATTGACCTAATTGTTGAACCGATAGAGGTGCGGCTTTCGCCAGCACCCCATCGTGATATGATTTATTATCAACCTAAATCTTATCCTTTTCAGTGTAGAAGATGTGCCGGCCCAGCGCCAATACCTTTTTGCAAGTCAGGCCTATTTGTCTGCTCGTGCCAAGGGGGCGAGATACATTTCCATGAACTACCCTTTTCCATTCGTGCGATTTGAATGTCCTTTGTGTGGGGCTGCCGATTGTGCCAGGTGGAAGGGTTATTTTGTACGGGAGTTTTTCTGTAAGTTTTTGGATTATGTTGGACCGATAGCAATTCATGTCGGCCACTGTGAATCAAAGGGCTGTGATTTCTCATATTTCCCCAGTTTTCTTTTGCCTGGGAGATCGTCTTCTCATTCGACTCTTGAGAGCTTTGCCGAAGCAGCAAGGGAGAGCCGTAACACAAGTCAATCGATTGGAATTTTAAGTGAAGATAGATTTCCCCAGTATGCTATTAAGCAAATTCACAGAATTTGTTCAGCACTAACTTGACACCAATTAATTCAATACCTTGAAGACCTTATGAATTAGCCCTGGGGAATTGCTGCTAACACAGATGTGAAAGCATCCTGGCACAATTGTCGCATTGAAATCATTTCAAAGACTGTTTCACTTGAATATCGGGAAACAAATCCCACAACATTCAGAACGGTATCTGTAGGAGTCAAAAATGAAAAAACAAGCTAGTTTTAATTTAGTTCTGGTCATTTTAGCCATAGGAATGGTTGTTTCAACTGTAGCTTTCGGTTCAGATATCGAATTGAAGGACTGTCAACAATCTCTACAGTCGGATGCCAATTTTGAAGATAAAACTGTTCAAAGAGATAAAGCTGATGAATATGTGACTTATCAACGGCCCGCAAGGAATGAAACTGCCATAGAGATGTTTTTTGCTGAGCTCGATACTCGGGTTATAAAAGGTGATTTTAACTTAGTCGCCGACTCTCGATTTATGGATCGAATTGTTACTCTGATAGAAGTCAATAGTGAAAAAAAACTAAAACAAAACGAAGTCGGTGCGATGAACTCGTTATTTGGATCTTTGACTATTGCTGATCAATTAAAGTTTGCAACCTTACTTGAAACTTCGACTCCTGAAGAAAAAGTTGCCATTGCGGCTATTTTTTCTAATTCCATTCAGCGACTCAAAAAAAATAGATCTGTTACGATGAAAGAAAATGGAGTTTTTCTTCCTGTTTTACTAGCAGCGGCACTATTGGACAATTCTTTTGTTATTGCCGGAGTCTCTTGGCTTTGGAGTCGTGCGGGTTGGTTTTCTGGGACGAAGGTTGAGAAAGTAAAATGGAAAGAGTATCGTCCGGATTTTCAGAATTTTTACTCCGAGCTCAATGATCTAATCGCTGATAGACAAAAGCCTGCTTCGGATTATGTTGAAAGTCATTTAGATCAATTCCTAAAGGCAGGAGCCACAACGAAGGACATCACATTATTGTTAACAAAATACCAATTTTCTACAGATGTCTTTGAAAACCTTTTTCGGCGAAGCCTCTCTGTTATAGAGAGTAAAAACGATTTTATAAGTTTATTCGTTCAAACTCCCAGTTATTTGAAAAGTGAGATTACTGATATTAAGGCCAAATATTTGAAACATTACCTGTCCTATTTTATTGAAAACTTACATGCCACAATAGATGAAGTTCGAATGGTCCTCCGAAGTTCAATGGATTCAGAACAAGGTGTGATCGAGATGCTGAAAAACAGCCTCCCATTAATTCCTGACAGTGAAATATCGAATCTGATGTTCGATGCATCTGCTCCTAATGAGAAAAAGTATCGAAGATTAGTTCAGGAAACTATGGGAGATGACCTCTTGAAACGATCTCAATATATGAGTTACAAAGACCTCAAATCTTTGGTGGAAGTCACTACCGACGAAACCATCAGTTCGGAATTAAGATTGATTCTCATGAGTAGAGCTCAAAATGTTGAGGAATTAAAATGGTCCCTAGAGGTAACAGTTAAAACAGATGAAAAAGAGGGAACGAAACAAAATAAACCCGAACGAGTGCTAACATCGAAGTTAATAGCCAGCTTTGTGGAGGCCTTTACAGGTTTACCGTCCGAAGGTTTTAACAATAGCCAGGCCCTAGATCTTCTGAAGTTGTTCGGAAAAGATATTGGTGTTGATACAAGCAAAAGCCAGTTTGATACTGTTTGGCTCCGCTGCCTAAAAAATACCACCTCAAGACGAGAGTTTGATCTAGTAGCCAAAGAAATATCAATGATGGCGAAGTTAAGAAATAGATCTGCGATGGCTCAAATTAGAAGTCATTTAAGTGAATAAACGCTGCTCCTTTATC
>CAZYOE010000310.1:0-782 GCA_964648725.1 uncultured Pseudobdellovibrionaceae bacterium
GAAAAAATGAAACAACTGCTTTTGCATTTCGATCAAAAAATAAGAAATGGCGAAGGCTCCGAACTGTACAGCATCTGTCGAAAACTCCATTCCAGTGATATTCCACGGGACCTGTTAAGTGATTTTGTTGAAATCGCCCGTCGAATTGGGATGCCACAGTTAATTATTCGATGGCTCAGGCCACTGATTCATACGGACATGCCTATATTCCCAAAGGTCACATCTCGAGAAAGACTGGCTTACGCACAGGGCCTAATTCGACTGGGTGGTTTCAATGAAGCCACGAGAATTTTAGCCGAATTAAATAGGGAGGGGCAAGGGTTGGATAAATTTGCTACCTCCGGTGACGAGCGATTAGACGAAGAGATCTACTTTGTGCAAGCATCCCTTTACATTAATCAATGGAACTACCATGCTGCACTTCCTCTGCTCAAAAAACATATCAAAAGTAAGAAAACCCCAAATTATTCTCGACTAGTGAGTCGCCTTAATCTTTGTGCGGCTTATGTTGCCGTCGGAAAATTTGGTCACGCGGTCGCCGAAATCCGCATGCTAGAAAGTCGAATTAAAGACCAAGAGGGTATTGGACGAGTCCGTCTGCTTCTTGGTAATTTAAATGAGATTAAGGCCCAGGTATTTCTTAATATCGGAAACCTTGCCGAGGCCGAAGAATGTCTGAAAAAGGCCACTGAACTGTTGAGAAAGGCCGATGAGCGAAGTCTCATCTATGTGCATAAGTGGGCTCAGATTTTTCGCTTGAGAAAAACTGTTGAGCCCTCCGA
>CAZYOE010000310.1:792-3436 GCA_964648725.1 uncultured Pseudobdellovibrionaceae bacterium
AAGAGATTTAGTGGTCTCGAAACTTGAAGTCATAAAACTTGAGGCTAAGAGACTAGGAGATTGGGAATCGGTGCGCGACATCGATTTTAATATTGCTTTGGCCCGTAAAAGTGAGACCGATTTTTTACGAGTCTATTGGGGTTCGGGTTTTGTAGCCTACAAGAAAAATATTTGGAAGGCCTTTCAAGATAGGGTAGGCCGAACAATAATATTACCTAATCAGTTTATATGGACTACTGACTTGGGAGGAAAAGATCCTGGTCCCACCATCAATTTGGTGAATCAGGCACCCACTAAATTGTTAAAGACTTTGTTTATCGCCTTAACTAAAGACCTCTATCGCTCTATAAGATTAGTTGAACTGTCAGACGAACTCTTTCCTGAAGAATATTTTAATCCGGAATCGACGCCAGCTCGAATCGCGCGTTTGATCTCTACTGCAAGGAAGTGGTTATTGCAGCAAAACTACCCTTTGACCATTAAAACTAAGAATAATTCCTTTCGTTTACAATTCCATCAACCTTGCTCGTTGATCCTCCAAAAGCGTTACCAAACCGAAAAAGACAGTCTTTTAAATTTACTGCCAAAAGAACTCATTCAAGCAAAGGTTTTCACATTGTCTGAATTTGTAAATCACTCCGATCTTTCACGACGCACGGCACGTCTCCGATTATCTCAACTCAGCAAACAAAAGTTGATTCGAAAATTACCCTTTAGACAACAACCCACCTTTTTGGTGCTCAGCAAAGTGAAACGTTTGAAGAACGCGGCCTGATCATCATTAGAATTGAATCGTACAACGAATTTTTTCTGAAAGTTCGTTTTTTGCTTTGTAATAGGTTCGCTCTAAATATTAATTACTTGGTACACACATGGCGTAGGCCCTGTAGGTCGAGCAGTTGCCCAATACATGCCAGGCATTCCCGCTCGGCTTTGAATATTGTATGAACATCCATTTTCCTGAATCGGCACCCCCAGAACCTGGATCACACAAATAGCCTCCAGTCGATGGCCCTAGAATTTCGGCCCCACCGCCGTAAAGTTTGTGCTTCGCAGGGCACGTTGCCACCGAAGGCCCATCGCAGGACCCTCCCGTTTGTCCACAGGATAGCGAAGGTCCAATAATTTGCTTTGGCTCTGGTGGAGTAGTACTTCTCCAAGCAGTGCCATCACAAAACTCCAAATTTCCTGCATTGTAACGTATCGTTCCGGCCAAATTGGTATTACAAGTACCTGTATTGCCGACTTTGATACCGCCATTCACATCGAGTTTGACTTGAGGTGTATCATTACCCACACCAACATTTCCAGTATTTGTCACCGTGAGTAGCTCGGTCCCACTTGAAGAGGAAGTAATGGCCGTTTTCCCAGCCGCCGCTCCTGAGTTATTGAAATAAAAGACACTATCGACACCTCCATTAAATCCCATATCTGCCGTGTTGCCAAAATACGCTTCTCCTAAGTCCCCGCCCAACACTATTTGTAAACGAGAACTTGGATTGTCGGTGCCTATTCCGACATTTCCTTGATCATAAAAAATATTCGCTGCATTCATTGGTGAGTGCTTCCAAATTGAATCGTCTCCAACTAATGAATAACAAGAGGTAATGGCATTGCCGGCATTGAGATTTGTCTGTAGCCGGATAGTCGTTTGCATATCCGCACCACCGACTTCTGTGCCAACTTTTTTCATCTTTAAAATGAGATCGGCCTTCCCAACTAATGGCACGCTAGCTACATCTGGTTGATAATTCTTAACTTTAAAGCCCGAAAAAGAGACTAATCTATCAGAATATGAGGCGTTTCCGTTGGTGGTAAATTTGACCACTGTCCCCGTTGAATCCGTCAATTGGGATTTCGTAAAACCACCTAGTTTCGGATTCGAGCCAGCAAAATTGGTAGCACAAGCCGCGGGGTCGGCTAAAAGCAAACGAATCTCCGAAACAATATCACGAGTTGCATCCTTTGAACTAATGGATCTTTGAGCATTAAACAAATTAACTATAGCACCATTCATAGTCACAATTATGAGCATCCCGATGAGTGCGGCAATCATCACGGCAACGAGACTAAAGCCTTTATGGTTCAATTTTTTCATACGCACCTCATTCAATAATGGGGATATAACTGAGCCAGTTTGGGTCGCAATCCTCAATATTCAAACCGAATTCCTTTTTCATGTCTGATTTCCAGATCATTCTAACTCGGACCTCAGGTTTAATGCCATTTGGCAGCGTTAATTTTAGAGCTTATAATAAGTTTGCCATTAACTCTATAGTGATCCGAAATCCACAAACTTACTCTTGAAATAGTATTGCCACGGAAATTAAAAAGCGACGCACAACTAACTAGTTGCACACTTTGTTTCAGATTGAGAACGTTGAGGTGGTTACATATTAACCCTTAAATAGATTCTGTTGAAAAAGGCCAATTTCTGCGTTGGCTTCGCTTCATCTCTCACTCAATGTAGGGGAACTACGCCTCGTTCGATTTGAAGCTTGTCGTCTTGAATTTGGCTCTTTTTCAGCAGAATCTAAATCCCCCGAAATTTTTTCCGGTGCAACTCAGAGGATAATGGAATGAGTTAAAGATCAATACAGTTCACTTAACGACGGAACGTACGGACAGAACTTTATGATTGCAT
>CAZYOE010000311.1:0-3398 GCA_964648725.1 uncultured Pseudobdellovibrionaceae bacterium
CGAATTTCATGGCTCATATTGGCGAGGAACTCTGATTTAGCGCGATTAGCTGATTCTGCGGCTTCCTTAGCTACGCGTAATTCGAGTGTTCGACTCTCCACGAGTTTTTCAAGTTTTAATCGGTATTGATTAAGTTCAAGTTCGCGCAACTTGTTTTCAGTGATATCTTGGGCCGAGCCTTTTCCTGCGATCAGATTCCCTTTGGCATCAATATCCAATTGCGCTCGCTCCTCGATCCATCGAGTTTCACCTCGAGTAATAATTCGGTGTTGGATGTGATAACGCTCACCCCTAAGGGCCGCATTCCAAGCTTCGGTAACCATTTCTTCGTCTTCAGGGTGAATAAAGCTAAAGAAAAATTCGTGGCTGATGGGTGTTCCAAGTTCTAAGTCAAAAATTCTATACATTTCATCCGACCACATGATGTTCTGGCCATCGAATTGCCAGCTTCCCAAGGCGGCAACGGACTGAGTTTGGCGAAGTAAGGTCTCGCTCGTTCGTAAGCTGTCTTCTGCCATTTTGCGATCGGTGATGTCACGAGAAGAGGCATAAAATAAATTTTCACCGGCAATTTGAAAGGCTTGGACATAGACCTCAACCCAAAATTCATGGCCGTCACGATGGCGGAATCGTGTATCAAATCTTAAGGATTCACCGGTTGCAATCAAGTTTCTAATTAAATTTTGGATTTGTTCTTTTGTAGGTAGAACGTCCCAATCCCAGGCCTTTAATCTACCGACGAATGACTGGTCATATCCAAGGGATTTAAGAAATGCCTCATTGGCTTCTATTAAAGTACCTTGAGAATCAACGATATGAATTCCATCGGTTGCAGTTTTGAGGATTGCACTGTGGCGAGCCTCGCGGTTCCTCAGTTCATTATGGGCAATTGCTTGTTTGGTGACGTCTTCGGCTATGCCCGCAATGCGATGAATGGAGCCCTTGCCATCCAAGATTGGAAAGGTTTGATGATGTATCCAGCGAATACTCTCGCCCGGTTTAACAATTCGATAAGTGAGACTTTGATTTTGCCCCGGCAAGTCTTTCAAGTACGCAAATACGGTCTGTTGGTCTTCCGGGTGTACAGACTCAATCCAGCTATTGGGCTTTTCTTTCAGGCTTTGGCAACTACGACCCCAAATTGATTCGTAGGCGGGACTAATAAATAAAATTTCGCGAGTTTCAGTCGAGGCCATCCAAAAGACTTGTCGAATATTATCTGTAAACTGTTGTAAAAGCTCTTGGCTCTGCTCCAGGAGCTGGTAGGGGCGCTGGAGGGCACTTATAACGACGGCACGAAAAAGAAAGTTGTAAGAAATTAATTTAAAAACATGACCTAGTAAATTAAATTTGTCAGAAGTGGACGAATAGAGCGTGAAACTTATTTCACTTAAGACTGAAAGAAAAAGGGCCAACGCAAGGCTATTCGTGCAAAAGAGTACAGATTGATCGTGATACCGTAACACCAAAAGAAGAGATGCCGCCATCAACAAAACTAATATCCATTCTAAGACGACTTTCAGAGAGCTTAGACCTTGGGCTGGTTCAAAGAACGAGGGAACCCAATTTTCATGAGTGAGGTTTAGCAAAACGGCAAAGAGGATAAAAATGCAGCTCATTGTACAAGCTTTCCAAAAATTGATATTTCGGAGGTAAGTGGAAAGGCTAGGTAGGACGAGCGCAAGTATTGAAATTGTCGCGGAGAATCTCGCGGCAAACCAATAAAAAATGGCTTTATTAGCTGTGGAAGGGGTGATCCATTCAGGCATACCTGGGTACGAAAGAGTATGAAGGGTATCGAAAATCGCCGTTGTAAAAAAGCCGATAGCCAGAATAGTCAGTGGATTCTCATTCTCTGTGGTATGAGCGTGGCGACAAGCAGTGAATATGGTAATTGCAATGGCAATAGCAATGATTTCGAGTGCTAGGTGAAAGGCAGCGTAAGACTGTTCCGAAAAATTAAGTGACTCGACAGAAGTGAAGTACATTAATAAGAGTGCGAGTGTCGAGCCTCCTGCGATGATTAAAGCGGTAGTCCTTTTGATACCTATATGGAGCTTAACACTTTTTTCGACAACAGAGTCCATAGGCCCCCAATAAATGCTTCAAAATTCACTCAAGAATATTCATTCTCAGTTTTTATTAGAGGATTTTTGAGAAGACCTTGCAAGGTCAAGGCCCTAGAAACTCCACCATTCACTAGGTAGATTCCGCTGAAAAAGTCCAACTTCTGCGTTGCCTTCACTTCATCTCTCACTCAACGTAGGGGAACTACGCCTCGTTCGATCTGAAGCTTGGCGCCTTGAATTTGGCTCTTTTTCAGCAGAATCTAGGTAGATTCCGCTGAAAGAGGCCCGTAGATGAAGATTTTTTCAAAGTCCAGAACGGCCCTCAGCCTTCATGTATTTTAAATAGCGAATGATTTTAGTGAGGTCTTCATCGGATAGCATTTTTCTTGTGAAGGCGCTCATTTTGATTCCTGGCATTAGGGTGTTTGGATCACGTACAAAAGCCGCAAGTTCTTGGTCCGTCTTAATCTCCACCAGAGAAGATAGTTTGAGATCAATACCCATGGACGCTCGACCGCTCCCGTTCATTGAATGACAAACAAAACAATTGAGTCTGAAAGCTTCGAGGCCTTCATTGATATCATTGATAAGTGCCGATGAAACACTCTTGGCCTCAAGTTTCTGTGGATAAAGACCTGGAAACTGCTCTTTGAAAGATTTGTTGATGATTTTAAAAGCCTTCAGATTAAAGGGCCAATTGGTTTCTTTGAACACACCATTTTTGGGGGAGGGCCAAACTAGATAAAATGGGCCGATCTCTTTTTGTTCCTGATTTCTGGGGATTGGACTACCGTTCTCAAGAGAATAGGCCACATAAGCTTGATTAATTTCGCCAGCATTCAAAAGCTCATCGGCATCAAGGACGGCATTATAACCATCCAGGCATTCAAATTCAATGGTAGCATCTTTGTTTATAGCGTAACCACCGAGCAAGCTTTTAAAGGGAACGGCCTTATAGCGCATGGTTTTGTGAAAAGCCGGATCAAATTTGATCTCAATCACTTTCGCCTCTTTAAAGCTATTAAGTTGAGGTGGTAAATAATGCAGATTTTGCGAACTCAGTCCTACAATTTGGAGAGACGGAGTCTGTGGAAAAATCGTTGTCTCTGAAGCCAAGGCAGCGTGCCTTAGGAATATTTGGCTTAAAACAAAAACAACAACTAAATAAAACTTGATTATCTTCATCACGGGCTGCCTCCTCACTAAGTGTGGCAAATTGATACATTTACGTTACTAATTATTTTATAGCAAGGGCAGTGCCAGTGACGATTTTTGCAGGAATTCCCGGAACCCATTTGAAAGACCCAAAGCCGGCTATTAATGCGGCTC
>CAZYOE010000312.1:0-3395 GCA_964648725.1 uncultured Pseudobdellovibrionaceae bacterium
AGGGTTTTTAAACTTGTGTGGATGAGGGTTGACAGGTTTTGAGCATGGGAGTATTCTCTTCCCCAGAAGTTCGTTTTTGATAAATCTGACCTGTTCTCCTGAAACGAGGTTGAGGGACCTACACGTTGGTTCAGTAACCCTTGTGCAAGGAAACAGGTCTGTGCGGTCCTAGAAAGAAGCGACACTGGGAATCTCCGACACATGGCACCGACTCATAACGCGAGAAAGGGTCAAAAGGTGGAGGAATCCAGTTCTGGACAAAACGTTCGTCGTAAACCGCCAACGGTGATTCTCACCCGACCCGGTACACGAATCGGTGACCTATCGGCCACAGTCCAAGACGCTTTTTCGAAAGCAGGAGACAGCAAAACCTGTTGGATATCAGCACAAAGCGCCGCATCCCGTGTAGTCGGGTGCGGCGCTTTTTCATTTGTTATAATCAGCCGATGAAATCTCTCTCGTATCTTTTGGAAAATTTGGGCCATCATGCTCATTTAGTCATTGGAAATATTGAACAAAATTACGAAGGTTTGCGTCTTGCCATACACCAAAAAGTTTCGAGTAAACATTTTGAGTCTGCAGATGTATGGTCACGCACATTTGAGAATTTAAATATCGACGACGCCAGAGAAATAAAAGAAATTCATAATACCCGGCCAATAGGTCAGAAGAGGATCGTGTTAGTTGCGCTTCGAACCATTCAAAGCGAAGCCCAGAATTCACTCTTAAAACTTTTTGAAGATCCGCAGTCAGATACAGTCTTTTTTGTTTGTGCCGCACAGACGGAAATTTTTCTTCCCACAGTACTGTCGCGTTTTAATGTGGTGAATGTGTCCGGAACTGCTTCAGAGGAATACCAGAAGTTGGTTGCGAAGTTTCTTGCCGGAAATATAAAAGAGCGTTTTAACCTTATTGAGCCAATAGTGAAGGAAAAGGATAAGGTGCAGACAGAAAAATTCTTGAACAGTTTAGAAGCATCGCTCTATGGGAAGGACATTGAATCTGCAGTATTTGATAGTATTTTCTCTGCCCGACACTTTTTGCGAAGTCGATCACCTTCAGTAAAAATGATTCTTGAAAATCTCTGTGGTATTGTTCCTGTTATCTCGAACGTTACAAAGTCATGACTCTCGCAACACACATGGTGGCTGGTGCAGCTGTCGCAAAAGTATTCTCCTCTCATCCCGTAGAAGCGTTTGCGATTGGCTGGATTTCTCACTACATTTTGGACTCAGTTGTTCATTGGGATTATCCGCTCAGTATTACGGGTGGGGAAGAGCATGTTCCGATCAATGTTCGACAGGCCCCTAAAAAACTCATTGCCTATGACATTACCAAGGTTTCGATTGATGTTTGCCTCGGTGTCATTCTTGTTACTATACTGGCCCGAAATTTTGATCCGAATAACCTTGTTGTACTGATTGCTGGAGCAATTGGCGCAACCATTCCAGATTTTCTTCAATTTTTGTTCGGTATCTTTAAGCTGAAAATCCTCGAGATTCTTCAAAAATTTCACGACTTTATGCATGCAAAACATACACTCAAACACAAACCATTTTTCGGTATCAGTACTCAAATTGGCATTATTCTTGTCGCCACTCTCTTTTTTGTTTTTCAATTGTGATTTTTTGTTCCTCTGTTAGAATTCATACATATGGCATACAATTTTTCTGATTTAAAAAAGCGAGCAAAGAATGTAGAGGATTGGCTTATCAAGGAATATAGCGGTATCCGAACCGGTCGAGCGACCCCTTCGATTCTCGACAATGTGAAGATTATGTCTTACGACAGTCTTATGCCGATTAGTCAGGTGGCGAGTATCACCACCAAGGGTCCGAAATCTCTTCGTGTTGTACCTTGGGATACAAGCGTGAACAAAGCGATCGAAAAGGCGATTATCGAGTCTAACCTCGGGCTTTCTGTTGCGATGGATGAAAAGGGGGTGCGCGTCATGTTTCCAGACCTTACCGTTGAACGTCGTCAGTCGCTCGTGAAGCTTGCAAAACAAAAACTCGAAGATGCCCGAATCTCACTTCGAAAAGAACGAGACTTGACCTGGGATGATATACAAAAAAAAGAAGAAGATGGTTCGGTTACCGAAGACGAGAAGTTTCGTTTGAAAACTGAAATGCAAAAAATAGTAGATGAAACAGGTAAGAGGCTCCAAGATATGGCTGACAAGAAGGAGCAGGAAATGAACAACTAATGTCGATCATTATTTTCGTAATAATTCTTGCGGTACTTATTCTCGTTCATGAGTTTGGACATTTTTTGTTCGCAAAACTATTCAAAATTCGAGTGGATGAATTTGGTGTTGGCTATCCGCCGCGAGCCTATACATTCTTTACGTGGAGGGGGACTAAGTTCACTCTCAACTGGATTCCGTTTGGTGGTTTCGTAAAGATTTTTGGTGAAAATGGTGAAGAAACACAAATATCTGAAGGTGCAACTTCTGAGCCACGGGCTGAGGGTAAAAGTTTCATGCAGGCTCCAAAATTGGCCCAAGCGGTGGTGCTTATTGCCGGTGTAAGTTTCAATCTTATTTTTGCTTGGATTCTTATTTCTGCGGGTTTTGTTATTGGATTACCAACATCCACTTCCACATTTGACGCGAGTCGAATTGAAAATCCAAAACTAGTGATTACTCTGGTTTCGCCCGATTCACCGGCCGCACAGGCAGTTTTGAAAAGTGGTGATGTGATTACTGCAGTAAGTTCGGATGGTAGTTCAGCAAAGGATCTTACTCCTGAAGCGGTTTCTGAGTTTATTGGTAGTCACGGTGAGGATAAGATCAATATTTCATATACTCGCGGTAAAGAAGAAGGTAGGGTTGAACTTACTCCGGTCCCAGGAATTATCGAGGATAGAAAGGCGGTTGGAATCTCGATGGATACAATTGGTACGTTGTCGCTCCCTATTCATTTGGCATTGTGGGAGGGTGCAAAAACAACCGTGAATTTAACTAAAGATACGGCTCTTGGTTTAGCTCGCTTTATGTACGATACCGTGCGAGGTCATTCGGATTTTTCTCAGGTTACTGGTCCAGTTGGGATCGTTGGCTTGGTTGGCGATGCTTCAAAACTTGGTTTTGTTTACCTCTTATCATTCACTGCATTCATTTCTATTAATCTTGCGGTTATCAATCTTGTACCATTTCCAGCACTTGATGGTGGCAGACTACTTTTTGTGATTATTGAAGCGATCAAACGTTCTCCGATTTCATCTCGTGTTTCATTGGTCCTTAATACTGTCGGTTTTGCAATTCTTCTTATTTTTATGGTTTTGGTAACAATTCAAGACGTTTCAAGATTGTTTTAGTTAATCTTTTCCCCTCCGGGGAGGTTTCAAGCAATGCGCTTACGGGTACGCAGAATCTTTACTAAGATTCTGCTCGG
>CAZYOE010000313.1:0-3380 GCA_964648725.1 uncultured Pseudobdellovibrionaceae bacterium
TAACGTGTCCGTAATGCCCAAAATCTCGGATTTTCTCCAAGCGACTGTCAATCTGAGCTCTAATCTTTGCAGTCTGAGAGTCGTACCACGTAGTAAAATCTTTGAGCTTAAGAATTGAGATCATAATTGATTGTACGCTATTCCGAACACACTGTGAAGTGCATAATTGTGAATCAAGCTTGCGCCTTATGAGCTACGATACCCAAGATACAATAATAAAAGGGACAGGGAAAAGGCAGCATCGAAGTGTTCACTACTTCAAATACTTATGATCCCTTGGGGCAGCTCGCGGAAATTGGAGCCGAATGCCTCTTATTTTTCGATTCAAAAAACAGCACTATTTCTGGTTTGTTGGCGGGGGATGCCTCGTCGTGTTCTGCTGCGGTTCCAGGCAGCATTACGATCTAGCGGGAAAAGTGGGATGCAAAATTTCGCTTATTGAAAAAGTGAAGTCGATTATATTTGCCAAGTAATCGACTTTGAGAATCAATGAAGGCGTTGATCGATCAAGACGGTGAAAAGGCCGCCGATCATGAAATTAAGTAATCAGGGTCGGATAACTCAAGCTTATTTACGCCTATCTCAAAATCGGGTGATTGCTCACGTGACTCTTTTCTGATTTTTGTGGGTAAGCTGAGCTGACACTGATTTAAAATAGATACCTCAAGAAAAATCGAATACTGACAAAAATATCACTGGATGGTCTGGCCCACTGCTATCCTGCTTATCCTGGACCATTTGAACTACGCTCGTAACAATCAGGGTGGTCAATTCCGTGAAATTTGGGAGGTCAAACTTGGTGAAATCCGACAAAAGGACAGATAATCCATAATAGTACCGATTGTTTGGGCCATCCGGTACTATCAATCCGTGGAGACTGCTATGCCAAAATCATCATCCGATTCATTCGCAGAATACCGGGTAGAGCTATGGTTACCGTTGAGAAAAAAGCACCAGTTAGAAAAGCTTAGAGGGACTCGATCGGGCCTTTGGGCTTATTGGCAATTGTTTGATTATAAGTATCCGTATGGATTTTTTGACCGCGAAAAATTGACTCTCAATCGGCGCTGGGGTGGTCTTACCCAATCCCAAACTCGTATTCTGTTCAGTGACATTCTTGAGGTCATCAAGACCTCTGAAGTAGGTTTAGAGCTCATTTATCGCGCGACACCTTTTGAAAATAAGGCTCATCCGATTGAGGCTGAAAATCTCGTTGTTAACGAACTCATCGAAAGGATCAGAGAGGCTAATCCCGCAGTCGAGTTCAAGGAGGATACCAATGAACCTATTTCGCCGATGGGCAAATACCTTTTATTCAACCTTTTAGTAATATTTCTTTTGTACTTGCTTCTTTTGCTCCTCAGAAGGGACTGACAACCCTTTAGGAATCGATACAGTTCACTTAACGAAGGTACCTCCGGAAAAAACTTTATGATTGCATTTTTTCATTGAGGTCCTTAAAACAAAAAAGGAATAGCAATCTAATCATTTTTTGTTTTGTTTACTTTTGTTCTTCGACACTGCTAACTTTTTTAACCCCGCAAAGGAGATAGGATGACGAGTTCGCGTTAGACACCCCAAGTTAATATTGCCTTCTTTTTATATTAAATTCAAAAAACTTATTTGATTGGTCCAGAGGAGCAAAGGGAAAGAAAATTCACTCCTGAGATCTAAGCAAAACAAAGCGGAAAGTGGTCCCCGCAGCTCCAGCCAAAAGCCAGTCGCAAAGAGCTTTCGAGTGACTTGAATGGGGCGTTTTCAACAATTTGCTACTAAACAAGGATTATGTTTCAGCGGACGAGCGTGAAAACGACTATTCATCTCTGGCACAACTCAACTTCTAAACTGAAAAGGATAAGATTTTGCTTGATAACAAATCATATCACGATGGGGTGCTAGCGAAAGCCGCACCCCATCGGTTTAACAATTAGATCAATTTTGTACCTAATTCCTAGACCTAAGACTGATTGGCCGGTTAATCAATCCTACTAGCCAAAACACTCATCAACCAACCTTGATAAATTGGAAGTTAACACCCACTTACTGCCATAAAGCCTTTTTACATTTCGGATGTAAATCTTTTGTATCCAAATTGTTTTTATATTGTTGTACTGGCAACTCCTCAACATTTTGATTAATCCTTAAATAGTCTCGACTCGTTTTTTCGTCAAAATATCGATCAATATATCTTTGAGCTACATTCAGCCATTTAACTAGTTCAGACTTAATCAAATGATCCATAAGGAAATATCTTGAAAACTTCGCATTTTGGAGCTGAACAAAGGCGGCTTGTGAATCTGTTGAGATATCTGAATTTTGATTCAATTTAGGGACAATTGGAAATAGATTTATGGTTTCATTTTTGCCATTATTATAGTAGTCCAATTGGAGTCCGGCTAAACTTCCAACAACATTCAAAATTTTATTCCATTTCACAGTAATGCGATCATTCCCTATCACATCTGCAGTCCTGTTGCTTAAATTATACTTTGGCAAAGGTTCATAGTCCAGAGTCTTCGAAAGCATTGAAGTGAGTTCGGAAAAATCATTTTTATTTAAGAGTTCAAATTTAAGACCGACTAAAATTGCTTTTTCCGTTGGGGTTCCAGTAGGAAGTTTTACTCTATAATTTGAGTCATATTCAAAAATATTAGGTCTTGCCAAGGCAGCTAAGAAATTCAATTTCGTTTTATTTGGTTCAAATTTGTGTTTAATCCATTTATCCTCGAGAATTTCACTGTTTGAGTCAGCTCGATTAATGCGTTCTGAATAAAATGTTGACCCATACAAGGATCGCTGTTGCAGCAGACTGAAATATGGGGGTTCCAACATTTTCTTTGCTAAAAAAATGATGGCTTCACCTAGCGGATGATTTTTAACAACCTCTTCTGTGGACTCATAATTATGATCCAATATCGTAGACTGAAAGTATGTCATAAGTGATTCAGAGACTGGAAGAACATTACTCGCAGCTATTTTTTCACCTTTCAATTTCTCCATTTCCCTCTGAATCCATTCGATAAAAAGTTTGTTTACTTCCTTGGCGTCCAATGGCTCAACAATTCTCTCAAAAATTCTACTCGATCGCAATTCAAAACTGGATTTTTGGACGCTAATCCAGCTCAACAAATCAATTAACAAGGGAAATCGATTGAGGCTCTCTGATTCAAGAAATTTTCCCTCAATTCCAGTCAGGGTTGATGCTGCATCCCCATATTTATGTGGACCGCGTCCGAACAAAGGTTCACTGTAGTCAGCATCTCTTGTGGTGAGGTATCTAAAAAAGAGTTTAGTGTATTCATTATTACTTTGATCGCTGACGTCTGTCTGTTCATTCCTAAGTCCAGCAAATATCAATCTATGATACGGAACTACGCGGC
>CAZYOE010000314.1:0-3371 GCA_964648725.1 uncultured Pseudobdellovibrionaceae bacterium
CGTTAGGCCGCCAGTCTTTCGACTTGGACTTCACGAATTGAGTTCGTGTCACACTCCCAACATTCATCCATAAGAATTTGTTTTCTGCGACTCTGTACCGCCCCCTTTGCTTCGACTTTACCGAGTATAAAATCAGTAATGATTAGGATCATCACAGATTGAAGGTCAGGGTAAGCAGAGAGCCCCTTAAGATCGAAAACAACGACTTCGCTGTTGAGATTGAGCCCATTTCTTCTGTCAAGCATTCGTCCATAAGGCCGATCACCAGTCCAAGGGTAAAGCATTTTTGCAAATGATTTTAGTTCTGGCTCTTGACTCTCGCGAAGTAGTTTTGCAAGGTCCGTTAAAGTAGGAGTTTCAGATTTACTGTCATAAACTCGAATGAGAGACTCTTCCAAAAGACTTTTCTCAAGTTTGGGAAGCCGATCTCCATCTTGATCTACAAGTATTGTTTCAAGCATTGCCAGCAGAAATTTCAGCTTCTGCGGTGATGGTTTGGTCTCGCCCGCCGGCAAGAGGAAGGGGTTAATACCTTGAACTTCGCCGCCGTCTTTTGGGGGACTGATCTCGACATATTGTCCGCCTAAGAACTCACAGAGTTTCCTGTATGATCCACCAATGTCTATAATGTAAACCATCGGCTTCTGGGTCATGTACTGAAGTAGGACAAGATTGTTGAGAAAGCTTTTGCCGGCACCACTTGATCCTGTCACCAGCGAATTATAATTTGGTAAGCGACTGTCGAAAGGATCAAAGGAGACAAGACCTCCAGCCCGATTTCTAAATAAACATACGGGAGCAATCCCATCGCCCGCGAAGTCCTGGTAGACAGGCAAAAAATCTGACATATTATCCGTCTTGATCCGCTTCGGCCTCAGCATCTTCGTGGCCCCACAAGGTAGCAACGTCTTCCACGCTGGCAGGGAAGATACCGTTTCCACAATTCCTTCGGCGCCATTAAGTTCACGAAACTTAGCAAGAACGGTGCGAGTCTTAAAATTAAGTTCGTCAACAGAGTCCGCTCGAAGAAGTAGTGCAATTTGAGTATAGAGAATTTTTTGTCCAGTATTTATGATTTCTCGCAAAAGTTCCTCGGTGGCGCTTAACTGCGCCTCACTTTCAAGGTCCGTAGCTCGACCTCCATGGGACATCGACATCGAGTGGGCCATTCGTCGCTTGGTTTGAAGCTGACTCAGTTCTTCGGATTGCGTTGGAACTTGAATATGACAGTGCAAAGAATAGTGGAATGGAAGATCCAAAAGGTTCACTATCATCGCCGAATGAGTTAACTCCGGCAATGTCTTGAGGGTAAGGACTCTATGGTGAACACCATCAAGTAAAAATGAATCATAGTCGACAAGAAGATCGGAAAACGTAAGCTGCTCTCTTGGACTCGGTAAGGTCAGCTCTGGCGCAATGTTTAATTCCTCGAAGGTGAATTCTTGTTCGCGATGAGTGTTTCCAATCTGAGGGGCCGAAATCATCCGAGATCTCCTGGGATTCAAAAAACGGTAAATAATTTCTTTGATACACGATTCGGGCATTTCTAAACACTCCACACCTGTAACCATCATACTCTGAATCAGGGCGATTTTGGTCTGGCCAATAGAGTGCAGACGTTTTTCGAACTCCTCTTTGTTGAGCGATTGGAAATAAGAGGGCGGTTGAAATAATTTTTTAAAAATTCCTTTACTCGACTGAATTGTCGCTGTGTCTGGTCGTTGATACAAAAAGAGGAAAAGATCAGATTTTACCAGTTCTAAATTATCAATGGCCGCCTGCAAACCTTGGTTACGAGAATCGGCGACCCAACCGATATTTGTCGTCTTATCTGCAAAACTAGCGTGTTCGTTGATGGTTTTCCCACAATCTGAATTCACATCCACCACAAATGAAATCTCACTATTGTCTGGTAAGCTGTTCAGAAATGATCGTAGGTCTTGATTTAACTGATTGATGGAACCTGTATCCAGCGTTTCGATAGCTCGACCGCGCAATTGCATAGGAGCTACCAAGGTCCCATCAGCAAGGACGACGACTCCGTTTACAAAATCCCAATATGGCAGCTCATGGGCCAAGGAATGCTCGCGACGAAATTCTGACAGCGTGGCTAGATTCCGAGATTTAGGTTGTTTCATTTTTGACTCCATTCACTTTCAGAAGTGGTTGATACAAGTGATCAGCGCAGGCAGCAGAATAAACGGCGGGATTCATTTTGAACTGAATAAAGTGCTGAATATAGTTTTCCGGCTTTCCCTTTTTGACAAAGTGGAGAACGCAAGCAAGTAGAATGGTCCCACACCAAACTACTGGAAATTTCAAGCGTGTAGGCCCGAAAAATAAATTGCTTACAGAAAGGTACAGAAAAATAAGGAGTAAATCGGCAAGTTCAAACCCAAAAAGCCGGAGACGATTGTCTAGAGCGCGAGGAACCTTTGTAACAGTAAGAGACACATTTACCTCCAGATGTGTGAGGAGAGGGATACCCCTCTCCTCGAATAGATTTATCGGACCGAAGAACTAATGAAATCAACAATGCCTTGTGCACCAAATCCTAAAATACACCCAATCACCGCATAGATAATGTGCTGGCGTGCATTTGGATTGCCAGTAATGAAGCTGAATCCAGCAAACAATAGTCCCATTGTCGCAAGCACTGGCAAGACGACGTTTGAAAGTTTCATTTTTACTGCTATTAGAGAGGATTCAAAACTTGCAAAACTTGGTTCTGCAACTAAAAGACCCACGCACACCATGAGTCCTATGGTGAAAAACAATTGTTTTTTATTTTTCATTTTTATTTCCTTTTAGGCGGCTTTAGCACCAGCCGATAAAGCATTAGCCGCTGAAAGCACAGGTTTCGTTACAGGAAGAGTGTTGAGGTAAATGTCATCAGCAGAAAACAGGTCCCAAGTGAGTTTCAGTAGATCGCAGTTTTCGCCATCCAAGAGTTTTGCCTCGCCAACATTGTTCCAGAAAAATTTCCGGCCCTCTCGGAATGATTCCTCTCTTGTGAGGATCACGAAATCGTATTTATCCAGATGAGTTCGTTCAGGAAGCATATAGAACTGATCCTTGAGTAAAGATTTAAGATAAATTGTGTAGGTATGTGAACCCTCTGTTATAAGGGCGTGTCCTACCGATTTAATTTTTTGGATGCGACCATTGGCATCAGCCACTCCTTTAAAAATATCAAAGCGAAATATGGATCGTTCGGCGTTTTCTTTGATTTGTTCAATTGTTTTAGCAACAAGTGTTCCAGCCTTTTCCATGAAAGACCTCCTGTGTGATTAGAGTTTTGTAAATCAAACCTATTTTAAGCGGCTATTGCGCAGAATTGAGTCATTAAGTCGGTTTCCTCGCGAGCAAGT
>CAZYOE010000315.1:0-3354 GCA_964648725.1 uncultured Pseudobdellovibrionaceae bacterium
CTAGAACCAACATGTTCATCGCGTATACAGCGCCAAAAAGCATCATGCCATTTTGCCAGGCATAAGAGCCCATACATTGCTTACCGTAACCATTCCAATCTTTAGTTTTGAAATCTGGCAAAACGCGATCGTCTATATTGCCAGGTATAATTTCAGGGTTGGGGATAGAGGCCATTAATTGTAGGGCCTGTTTCCATACTGCTTTCTTTGGATCCCATCCGCCCATCCACCCATCTTTTACTTCTTGATCGGCAGTGTTGAATCCACACCAATGGGCTCTAGTGGCGAGCATCATACTCCACGCACATGCACGCTCCTGATTCATCCAAAACGTTGTACTTTCAGGAGGTAAGGCAGAAATAAACCATCGCCACAGCATAAACATATTCATGATTCCAAGGGGATGATTTAAAGCTGCTAAAGCAAATTGAGGACCTGATTCCATGTGCGCAACGTCCCAGGCATTATAATCGTTTGGTTTTGGTAGTTGCTTGTCGGCGTCCCAAGTTAAGTCTCTACCTAAAGCATCTTTTTCGCCTTTATTAATGATTTGTTGATTTTTTACACAATGAAAGGGGATATGTGAAAATGGGCGCTTTAGCTGTGTTATATTCCATTGCATTAAGGCGTCTTTGCCTTTTTGCTGCTTAACTGGATCTGAGTCCAGTAAATAGCGGAGAGCCATAGTTACGTAAGATCTGCGGTTAGAACCAGTGGTATGAGTACTTCGGTTAATATCGTCCAGTTCTCCGGCACCAAGTGGTTTTAAATTGGAGTAACTTGAAAACTGTAAAAATTGCTTTTCTAGTCTTATTGCTTCGGACTCAGTGTCTAATTCTAGTTTCGCGGGATCTCCTGCGTTTACTATCCACCCGGTATAAGCTGGATGGCCTTCCGCATCGGTTACAGGTGAGGCATTCCAATGGCACTCCCATCCTGAGTCTAAGTCTTTAAAGATTTCTTTTTGATTAATTTCGTCTACTTCAAAACTTAAGCCTGGTCGCAATACTGTAAGTTTCATTTCGTACCTCCCTGGTGTACTTGTTATTGAACGATAGGCGTTAATGAGGAATTAATCAATTTTTCATTTGACCTTTATGTATAGGGTTGGGATTAAGGGATTCCTCTAATAGGAGGTGTTGAGGTGAGAATTATGAAAGAATCTATTATTGAAGAATGAATGAAAACCAACTCAAACCCCACCAAGTAGAAGGCATCGAGTTTCTCGTAAACAAAAAGTACGCTCTCTTAGCAGACAAGATGGGGTTAGGAAAATCAAGGCAGACGGTCGAAGCAGCAAAAAAAATTCAGGCTAAAAACATTCTTATTATCTGCCCCGCAATTGCAAGGGCGCTTGTTTGGGAAAAAGAAATCACCAAATGGTGGCCCGAGAGACTAAAAGATTTTTACAAAATAGAGACAAGAAAAGACGAGTGCTCCGAAGGAATCACTGTTGTTTCTTACGATCTTGCTCACTTTAAAACCGAATATTTCCGGCAGTTTGAGTGGGATCTTGTGGTTTTGGATGAGGCCCATTTTTTAAAATCCCCCAAACCAAAAAGAACGCAAGTCATCTTAGGAAAAAACGGGATTTGCGCTAAGTCTAAAAGAGTCTGGGCGCTTACCGGAACGCCAATGCCGGGATACCCAAACGATTTGTGGGTATTAATGTACGCTTTTGGAGCGACAAAACTTCCTTACTTTGATTTTGTAAAAAGGTATTGTACTTATGTAGAGAATACTTGGGGCTTTCAGATTACAGGTATTAAAGTAGAAAACGCCGCAGAACTAAAACAAGCGCTTGGCACAATCATGCTAAGGCGAACACAGGACACAGACGAAATGCCAAAACCCCATATTTACACCGTCGAAGTTCCCGCAAATCCGGTGGATATAGAAATTCATGAGAATTTTGTTAGTTATGTTTTTCCGATTGATCAGCGAAAACTTTTGTCCGAAAAGTTAGACGCGCAAGAAAAAGTTTTAAATTCGATTATGGATTTAGAAGATTCTGCTACTGATAACCCCAATCAAGACGATAAAAAGCTTGTTGCGCTACAAGCGATGTCAGCGAGTCTTTCTACTTACCGAAGGTATACGGGAATGATGAAAGTTGATGCAATCGCGTCAATGGTAACGCAAGAACTTTTCGACAATGAGTATCAGAAAGTGGTGATCTTTCTACACCACAGAGATGTCGCTTCAGCGTTGACTCGGGCGTTAGCCCCCTTTGGTGTTCGATCCACTGAGACTGCGCCAACACCAAAACAAAGAGAAGCGCAAAGTTGGGCGTTTCGGCAAAAGCACGATGTGAGAGGTCTTATCGCAAATATCAAGGCAATGGGAACGGCGATTGATTTGACTTGTGCCCACCAAGTGATTTTCGCGGAACAAAGTTATGTCCCAGACGATAACGAACAAGCGCTCGCTCGTGTGGCACGACCTCCCCAAAGACGTAAAGTAGTATGCCGTGTCATTACGGTTAAGGATTCAAATGATGCACGCGTTGGTGAGATCATTGCAAAAAAATTACGAGCACAGCGATATATTTTTTGACAAAGCCAAAACGCGCTGTTACCAATTTTAAAGAGTCGTAATAATAAATTACACAACGGGGGAATAATGATCACGATTACAATCGAAGGCGCTTCTGTTTCTGAGGTGGCTAAAAAAGTAGCTGAACTTGCTTCATTTATGGGCCAAGGGTCTAAAATGGACATGCCCAAATCCGAAACGAAAACTGAAGCGCCGAAGGCAGAACCAAAAGCAGAACCAAATCCTGAGCCCAAAAAAGTAGAAAAAGAAACTGTAAAACGCAGCGAGCCTACGCAAATAAAACCTGCGGAAACTGAAGTTAAAGTGGCGCAATTGGTGTTTGAAGATCCTGTCCCAAAGAAAACAGAAGGGCCAGCTACTCAAATGGATTTAGTAAATGCTTTGCAGAGAGTTATAAACAGCGATGCGAAAAACGGGTTAGATGAAGCTAAAAAGTTGTTGATGGGTTTTGGCTACGCTAGAATGAAGGAAGTACCTGAAAAAATTTACGGCGAAGTCGTTGCAGCTTGCGACAAACATTTAGAGTTTAAAAATGTCAAAGCTTGATCATCTACCAGTTCACTCACCGATAGGCGCAAGCTCATATTATCGATGGAGCGCGTGTCCTGGTTCAGTTAAATTGAGCGAAGGTATCGAAGTTCCGAAAAGCATTTACGCTGAAGAGGGAACACTTGCTCATGAGATGGCCTCGGAATATTTAATAAAAGGCAAATGGCCAAAAGCTTTCGGGCAATTCGATGAAGACGACCAAAAAGCAATTAAGACTTATGTTGATTACTGTTTGTCTCTAAAAGAAAT
>CAZYOE010000316.1:0-3325 GCA_964648725.1 uncultured Pseudobdellovibrionaceae bacterium
GTTAACCAAGTATAACAAAAGTCCTGACTGCCCCCGTTATTGATGTAGAGCCGAAAAATCTAAATTCAAAAATAAAATCAGAAGCTTACTGGCCGACTGACGATGGGGAGTCGAGAGCTTTTATCGTAAGAACACGCATGAATACGTAAGATTTCATGTAGCCGATTTGTAGTCCTCGCCGTAGTCGACAAATCAAAAACTACAAAGTGTCAACTACAAGTTTTGTGAAGCTCACAGCGGGAGAGCTATGGACACATTCCAAATCACTGAGTCACCTGTCGCTCGCACCGGTTATGATCCTACTTGGCTGGATCAGGCACTCGACATTTATAACCGGGCTGAAATGAAACAAGGGAATAGATATCAGGTTCATCAAGCATTTTCGCAAAGTCAGGTCGTGATTTCGGTTTGGAGTGGAGCAAAGCTACTTGGAGTTGGCAGAGCTATTTCTGATTTCAAAATGTATTCTGCAATCTTTGATGTTGTGGTTTATCCAGACTGCCAGAAGCAAGGAATAGGACGACTGATCATGGCGTCCTTGATTGAGCCTCTTCAAGGAACTTACATCAATCTAACTTTGACCTTTGGGAACGAAGAGTTTTGCAAAAAGCTTGGATTTCGATTCCATAATTCATCTTTAGCTCTCTATCCAGGAAAAATGCGAGGTACACCCTATTTGTTCCGTACTTATGAAATTCCGCAAAGTCTTTCACATGTAAATGGATTTGCAGTTTCAGTTGCAAAGTTGAGTGATTCCGTCGGCTGTTACCAACTAAACCGACAGCTTGGATATGAAACGGAAGAGGCGGCTTTTATTAAAAGGTTTCGCTTTCTAACAACGCACCCCGAACATTCGGTGATTGTTGCAAAGAACCAAACAGATGATGTCATCGGATGGATGCACATGGGCCTTCGTTTTTTGCTGGAAGATGATCATTTCGCTCAGATAGCAGCGATAGTTGTTAGGGAGAATCTGCGCAGTTCAGGGGTTGGATCGCACTTGCTAAAGATTGCCGAGGACTGGGCAAGACATCACTGCATGAAAGAGATTTGCTTGTCTTCTTCTGTCGTAAGAGAAAAAGCTCACAATTTTTATCTGAAAAATGGATACTCCAATTCTAAAACGTCGAAATTATTCGTGTAGAAATTGACTGCAATTTAATGAAAGGAGGAAACGATATTGGAAGCAATACTAAGTAAAATACATGAACAATTAGGGATCACGCCCCAACATCTAGCAGATAATAAGTTACCGTTTCATCCTCAGCCATCACTTAATCAGTTGGAAGTTGTAAACATCGACTTTGAAGGAAAACCATTTATTTTGCGTAATAATGTATCCATTGCTTGGCTGGAAATGAGGGCTGATGCCGCAAAAGCAAAAATAAATCTTCAACCATTCTCCGGTTTCAGATCATATCTTCATCAAAAAAGGCTCATAGAGCATCATTTGAAAAATGGGCGACCGATCGAGGCAATTTTGACTCACATTGCGATTCCTGGGTTTAGGGAGCATCACACAGGCTGTGCGATAGATATTCACGCTGATGGAAAACCTGTTTTAGAAGAAAATTTTGAAGAGTCTGAAGAGTTCAATTGGCTTACTGAAAATGCGGGTTCATTTGGTTTTCGCCTAAGTTATCCACGATTAAACAATCTAGGTATCATTTACGAACCTTGGCATTGGTTTTTTACAGAGAGTGAAGGGTAAAATGAGGGCTTTTATTGTTTCTGCCTTGATTGTGTTGAACACCGCCTGTGCGACTACTCCGAAGGCTTATGCCGTCGTTAAAGGACTGGACACGTTTGGATCAAAGCGTATTTCCGCTAACGAGGTGTTGCAGCAATACGGCTCAAAAATCAATGACTGGGTTCTCGCTGCCAAAAACCAAAAGCCTGAATATCAGACTTTGAAAAATGAAATTGAAACGGCCATCAAAAATCAGTACGGCTTTGCCTTCGTTGACCTATCTCTCATCACCTACTTTGCACCCTATTCTGGCGACTACCTGACTGTGGATGTCGTTGAACCTGCAGACATTGCGCAAAGAATGGCTTTTCTGCCAGTACCGAAAGGCAAGTTTGAAGATCCTGATGGATTGATCGCTCTGTGGGATCAGTATCTACAATTGGCATTTGAACTTCAACGCTCGGGACAATTTGAATACCCCAAAAACTGTCCAGCCTGGCATTGTACCCATGGCTTTGAAAATCCAAAGCTTGCTCCGTTGTTGGAGAAATTTAATAAGCTGGTTTCGCCTAATGAGAAAAAATTGGTTCGCATTCTGAAAGAAGATTCACGTCCACAGTTTCGTGGGAATGCTGCATTTCTTTTGGCACATATCAAAAACGGTAAGTCGGTTATAAAATATATGTTGGGTTCTGTGACTGATTCGTCAGAACTTGTCCGCAACAATACCGTTCGAGTGTTGTCAGAAATAGCCTTGAAGCATCCAGAAATGGAGATTCCTGTAGAACCGATTTTGCAGGTTTTGAATTTTCCTGCGGCAACAGATCGCAATAAGGCCGGATACACTTTGGCGTCACTATCTCTAAAGGAAAAGAATAGGAAGCTAATCCTTCACGAAGCAGGAACAATCTTGCTGGCGATGCTTAGACTAGAACAACCAAATAACCACGACCCTGCGTACACAATTTTAAAGAATCTCA
This sequence comes from uncultured Pseudobdellovibrionaceae bacterium, assembly GCA_964648725.1. GTDB lineage: Bacteria > Bdellovibrionota > Bdellovibrionia > Bdellovibrionales > Bdellovibrionaceae > CAUJGP01. The sequence continues at coordinate 2,671 of CAZYOE010000316.1, forward strand.
GCTGCGAAAATTTCGGAGATCGAGACTATGAGGCTTGGGAGAAATGGATCAACACAAACCTGACCAGAGGTGCTGAATGATAGGACTCAAGCAAATCGGCACTGTTCACAGCACACGAAAAGAAGTTACCGATGACCATTGGCTCAAAGAAGAATCCTACATTGAGTTAGCGAATGAATATCCGCCTGACTCATTGGCGGAAATCACTGATTTTTCCCATGTTGAAATTCTCTTCTGTAAGAAAGCAAGTTGATTTTGGATACACCAATCCATTGCCCCATGTTTGGGGTTCTGGCCGATTCCAGCGGCTTGCATCCCCGGTGTTCGTACCAAGACTACGTATGTAAACGGCACCTCTTCTTAATGTCGCTGATCCTTGAGTGTCGTGTGCCATAACAATGCTGGATTAAAAACGCAGGAATGCCAGTCTTTTTAGGGTCGTGTTTTATCGTTAAACCGTCATGAATCAATTGGGCCTCTTCCTACACCTCAAGCTCATCCGAAATGGTCCTTCTACTAAAATAATAAATCTACTTTATCGGCATGGTTAGCATAATAAAGGGACTCACTTCTACATCACTTCCCTGTGTTATTCGAATGTTTGTAAATCATCAGGGGGCCACGCTAGGGTGGTCAGAATCAGTTAAAATCTAAT
>CAZYOE010000317.1:0-3307 GCA_964648725.1 uncultured Pseudobdellovibrionaceae bacterium
AAAGCCAGAAAGAGGTATTATCGAATTAAAAGTGAATACAAGAAACAATTTTTTTCTTCATTTCGGGTAGATACACTAATTTTTAACCGGACTTTTTCAGCGGAATCTAAATAGATTCCGCTGAAAAAGTCCAACTTCTGCGTTGTCTTCGCCCCAACTCTCACTCAACGTAGGGGAACTCTAACCCTATATCACATCTTTACGCAAACAACGTCGTGCTTGAACCGGGGGCTTCTCGAGGTGGGCGGATAAAAGGAAATAGGTGTAGAAGTCGGGCTCCGAAGAGCTGGAAGCGTTTATCCACAGAGATGAAGTCTCTGTGGATAACTTCGGTGAGGGCAGGAGCCCGTCCCGACGTTGCACCTATTTCCTTTTATCCGCCCACCCTTCGAGAAGCTTTGCCTCAATCAACAAGTTTTATTTGCAAGAGTGTGCCTATTTGTCTTTGCTATTTTGTGTTTGATTCATTTTTAGGTGGAGGCATTCATGGAGTGGGATTTACCTGATCATCGATTAGGGATTCGGGCACAATTGTGTATGGATCGAATTCGCAGCAATCCAGGTTTAAGCTTTCCTGATATTTTTTCCGAACCCAGGGAACTCCTTTGGTTCTATCGCTTTATTAACAATGCCCATATTGACTACAATAGTCTCGGCGCCACTTACTTTGATAAGACTAAAAAACAGTGTCGGAATAAGAAGGACATTTTAGTTCTTCAAGATATAACCATCGTTCAACCAACAAGAGCTTTAAATGGTTTAAGGTATATATATAAAAGCAAAGACTCTAAAGGCTTCCTCTGTCATTTGTCTCTGGCTGTGGTCCGTCATGGCCAGAGAGTCATAATGGGGCCTTGTGGGATCTATAATTGGACTCGGAAGAAAATCAAAGCAAGCAATGAACACCTGAGATGGTTTGAACAAGTTAAAAATGCTGAGGAATGCTTTGTGGCGAAGCAGGCCAATCATATTATGGATCGAGAGGGCGATTCGTTTTATAATCTCTGTCACCTCAAAAAGGCAGGATATCGATTTGTAGTTACAAGTTGCCATGATCGAGTAGTTTCCAGTGGTGAGAAAATGCTAGAACTAATCACCTCTACTCAAGTCATCGCAAGTATGACTAAGACAAATAAAGCGGAATGGGGCGTTTTCAACAATTTGCTGCTAAACAAGGATTATGTTTCAACGGACGGGCGTGAAAATGGACTATTCAGACTATTCAGAAGTAGTTCCATTAACCCATGGACATCCCACATAGCTGCCTTTTTGGACCTTTTTAAGTTCCTCTTGGTAGTTTTTGTTATCAACATCGGGACTATTGATACTTAACTCCGGAGGTGCCATTGGCTTGTTTTTCCCTCTGAGACTCGCACATCCAGTGAGTAGTACAATCAATGAAAGACAATAAATTGATATTGTTTGGTGCAAATTCATCAGGGCCTCCGTTAATGTTCTGCAACTGCAAGACGAGTGCCAGTACCTTCTTTTGTTGTTCATGTTCTAAAGTTTTGCAAAGCCTCTATTGTGCAATTCTGGTGTAGTATTCTGGCGTCTTCAAGCTTTAGGTGGCCACAATTAATAATAGGTTCCCCATCTGCTAAAGAATGTTCTCGAGCAATTAATTACGGATGGGACTATTTGAGACCAGAAAACAGCGTCAACAACCTTTGAAGCAAGTCATATTGGATTTATTTGGAAAACTTGGAAATTAAGTTTGGATTGAGCTTTATAATTCTGAACTGGCCATTGCTGAAGCCGGTTGGAAATGTAGAATCGCGCGAACCTGTCGCTGCCATCACATTTACCGGATCACTTCCATAAACCGTATCTTCAATGGGATCTGGCAAATCCAATCCGTTCTCTTTAACATGCCAGAGTCCGAGATAATGCCCGATCTCATGACTAGTCACATCCCCAAGATGAACTACGTCGTTTGCATCACCGAGACTGATCGCCAAGCCTCCAATTTTATTTTTGGGGCCAAGCAAGGGGCCAGAAATTCCTGCAGCCACCCCTTCAAATCCGGGAATACTTGAGAGAAGAAAAACATTGATACCGGTCTCGGCCTGCCCTTGGTGGAGTAACTTCCAAAATGTGTTGAAGTCTCTTAAAACATAGTCCCCAAAATCGTGGTTCTCTCTGGGGAGGTCGACGGCGACGCCCAATTGGAGTTTGATCTCGCCTTGCCCGAAAATATACGACATTCTCTCCCAAAAGCTCACAAATTCAGGGTTTGTTCTGAAATTGTTTTGGTTCCAACCACGTGCCCCGCTAAAATAAAAGTTGATTGGAAGCGTATAAGTACCTTTTTTAAGGCTTTCCAATTTATAGGTTACTCGCACTTCAACCGCAGTACCTTCTGTTGCCTCAGGAAGACCGCGAATTCGCATTTTCCAATTTCCTCCCGTAAAACGAGCCTGGGGAACGGCGGGATCAAAGTTGGGAACAAAAACGGAACCGTATCCAGCCATGCATCCAATACAGGGATTAACGCTCAAATAAGGGCCTTCTGCACCACCCGAAAACTGATTTGCTGCCAGAATTTGTTGTTTACTTGCTTCTTCTGGAACCACATTAGAAATCAGTACGTTAGTTTTAGTTCCATTGGGAGCTTCTTGGTAGAGATCACTGATGACGAAGTAGTTTTCAGCAGGTTTGCCATTGGCCCGCTCAAATGGATTCAATGCGAGTCCTCCGAGTTCCCATACTTCAATTTGCATACTTTCCGCGTTTGCAGGTACAACTAAATCTTTGATGGAAGTGAAACCTTGCCGACCAATTTGCGTCACAAATACTTTTTGTTCAATGTCGGAACGCTCTGAACGCGTAACCGGTCCTTTTCCTCTTACTTCTAACTTTCCGCCAATTTTCTTATCGGCCACTTTTGCATTTTTTAAGGTTCGTGAGTTTTCACTTAATGATTTTTTGCAAGAATCTTCGACATTAGCCGCCGCAACGACCAAAGAAAAAGAACTAACGAGATAGATCAACAAAAATCCAATTTTTGGCACTAAACAAAATACGAAATTTAGTCTTAATCCAAAAATCATAACGAAAATGCTCCAGTTTTTTTTAAAACTTTAGGTTTACCATTCCCTTGCAAATGTTGCGCCTTAACGAATCTTGGTTAAAATGACCAGCAATTCCCGATAGGACTTGAAAGCCCCTATTTGTCTCGATTCTAAAAAAAACTTTCCGCAATGTTATTCATAGCGCCATTGTTGCTTGTTGATCCCATTAACAACTAATCAAGGTAGGTTTATATGCGAACTCAGATTTCATTGGATAGGGACTCCCTTTTAAA
>CAZYOE010000318.1:0-3242 GCA_964648725.1 uncultured Pseudobdellovibrionaceae bacterium
AAACATGCCAAGGGAATTCTTAGCACCTTGGCTCGCGGTTCACCTGCACTGGCTTTTTAGATTTTTGTCTGACTGGACTCTTTTTGATGTCACTTGGAAAGCTTTTTCTCTGAAAAAGAACAAAGTGAAATCGGCTTTCAATCTGATCTTTGGAACAATAATCACGGTTGTGGGCGCTTCCACCATTTATCAACTTTTCAATCCTTTGGAATTTAGAGAAACGATTGGAACTCAGATCCCGTATACCATTTCTGGTTACTTATTCTTTCTTGCATTTGTTCCTCCTGTTTTGGGAATTGTCGCAAGCTTTATTTCTAAAGCACACGACAGACCCAAGATTTGGACGGTGTTTTATCTCGGTCTTCTTTATTTCCAGATCAATGACACGCTTGTTTTCATCGAGGCGATGAAGGGAATTTACTTTGTTAGGTTTTATCCTTTGCTCGTATCTATATTCTTGGGTCTTGAGGTTTTTGAAAGATACCGCCGTGAGAACGAGAACAAAAAAATTGATCAAGCAAAGATGCAGGTAGCTTGGGATACTGCAAATCAAGTCGTTCACGACATTCAGTCCCCACTTTCTGCTTATCGAATTGCCCTAGATATGATTAACGATGAAATCCCAGCAGAGCGACGAGTTCTCTTTAGAGATATTTACTCGCGCCTGAGCGGAATAACTGCCTCACTTTCTAAACAAATGAAGGCATCCAAGGAAGTTGGAGACATTCCAGAGCAAAGAAGCGTGCAGCCGTTGTCATCACTTCTCGATAGTCTTGTGGCTGAGAAGCGACTCGAATTCCAAGGCAAGCTTGGGGTCAATATTCTTTTCGATATGAATGCTCAGAGTTATGGGGCATTCTCTGCTGTAATTCCTAACGATTTTAAGCGCGTAGTTTCAAACCTTATTAATAATGCGATGGAAGCTACGACGAAGGGTAGCGTATCGATTTCCCTCTCCAAAAACGAAAGCCATGCTGTTGTTTCGATTAAAGACTCTGGAAAAGGAATGACCAAAGAAGAGTTAGGCAAATTGGGAATCAAAGGGCTTTCTTGGAAAGAAAACGGAAGTGGCCTTGGATTCAGCTTCGCCAAGAAATGCGTTGAATTTTGGGGAGGCAAAATCGAAGTGGAGTCCGAAATAGGTGTCGGAACCACTGTTCATATCAACCTTCCGACCGCAAATCCGCCCGACTGGTTCATTGATAAAGTGCGAATTTCAAAAGACACGATGGTCGTCGTTCTTGATGATGACCCCTCAATTCATTCAAGCTGGGACAACAAGTTGAAAGCTTATGGAAAGAGTATCTTGATTAAACATTTTAGCGAACCAAAATCACTTAAGGATTGGCTTACGGATCATAGCCCAAAAAATGTTATCTACTTTATTGACTATGAGTTTTTAAATTCAACTGACAATGGGTTGAGTTTTATTCGTGAAAACAAGCTTGAAACGAAGGCTGTGCTTGTAACTAGCAGGGCCGATGAAGAAAATATAAAAGCTGCTTGCTCTACTTGTTGTGTGAAACTTCTTCCAAAGGCAATGGTATCAAGCCTTCCCGTTGTAACAAGTGACAAGCTTAAACCCGATGCAGTTCTACTTGAAGATGATGAAATGGTAATCTCGACTTGGTTACATTCAGCAAAACGCTATCACAGGGACGTTAGAGCATTCTCAAATCGTTTAGACCTTTTGTCTCAAGTGGAGAATTTCGACAAAGAGACAGTTTTTTTCTTGGATAGCAGATTGAAGGACGACGACAGGGGAGAATTAGTTGCAAAAGTCCTCTTCGAAAAAGGTTACCGCAATCTTTATATGGCATCAGGCAATTTAGATATTAGCAAAGACTTAGAGCAGTTTATATTGGGGAAAGTCTCAAAGTCCCCTCCATGGATAGAGAGTAGATCGTTATGAAAATAGAAACAAACATTGTACAGTTTCCCATAAAACAAAATGTCGGAATTTCAGACCTTGAGAAACTTCCAGATAGTGTATCTAATCCGAGTTTTTCAGAGTATGAAAAAATCGAAAGAGAAGCTAAGAAGCTTGACTCTGTCTCAGCTTATAAATCTTCGTTTGACTACTCTATCTATGAATCACTCATGAAACGATATTCCGATAAGCCTGTCCGAGGTGGTGTCGTTTTCCGGAGCCCACTTAAATTGGTTAATTCACACTCAGCATGCCAACAGTGCCTCTATACTTTAGAGGTTGATACCTACGGACGAGGCTGTGTTCATGATTGTGTATATTGTTACGCAAAGGCTGAATTAACGGTACATGGTTACTGGAATAACCCAATCCCGTTGCCAGTTGATATTAATATACTTCGCTCTACTTTTTACACGGTTTTCGAGACTAACAAAAAATCTAAGTGGCGATCTCTCCTTGAGAAACGCATACCTCTCCGGATTGGGTCGATGAGTGATTCCTTTATGTTCATGGATAAGAAATATAAAGTTACTCAAGAGCTATTGAGACTTTTAAAATTTTATAACTATCCATACATCATTTTTACTCGCTCTGACCTTGTCGCTCATGATGACTATTTAAAACTTATGGATACAGATTTAGCTTCTATTCAGTTTAGTATTTCCTCCATCAACGATGAGATGAATAAGCTTATTGAGCCTGGAGCGCCCTCTGCCAAGCGTAGACTTATTTCTGCTCAGACACTTAGTAAGGCGGGATTTTGGACAACAGTTAGGATTAACCCACTTTTCCCAATTTATCCTGATGGATATTTTTCTGACCCGAATTTCAAATGGGATGGCGAAGTTCCAAAGTTTAATTACACTGACTTTGATATCGTTGATGCGTTAAAAGAATACAATGTTCCATCAATGTTAGTGGGATTTGCTCGATTAAGTTCATATGGATTAAATCAAATCGAGAAAGCCACTGGATTTAATCTGCGTCCTTTTTTCGATAAGACTAGAGTAAATAAATCCGTGCGCGACTTTCACTATACGGATAAAGAAATTACCGCCTATTACAATCGGTTTAAGTTAAAAAGCCTCGAAAATGGAATTGATTTTAGTACCTGTTATATTGGGAATGGCGAAAGCCATTTCTGGGGTCATCAAGATATGTGGTCAAATAAATCGGATTGCTGTAATGCAAAAAATAAAGCGGACTGCTGTCATTGACAAACCACTGGCCATTGCGCTGCGACAGCGCCCGCTCGTGGAAGTTCCAATAGGCGGCGTTGTATCCTAAGTGCTTCCCTATGAGTACATTGTCC
>CAZYOE010000319.1:0-3174 GCA_964648725.1 uncultured Pseudobdellovibrionaceae bacterium
GTTAACCAAGTATAACAAAAGTCCTGACTGCCCCCGTTATTGATGTAGAGCCAAATTTCTCATTCCGTAAGCTCGGTTTAATATCTCATCTATTCTTCTGTGTAAAGCTTCCGTTATTGATGTAGAGCCAGAAATTAATTCCAAAATAACGCAAGGAGAGCTACCAACTGGGGATGAAATGTTTTTAGAGTATCCCAACTTGCATGATGATAACGTGCTTTATGACCCCTTCATTGATAGATTTTTTGTCCTTGATGCTGCTTGAACAAAACCCCTGGTTGCTCTGTAAGAAACTTCCAAATTTAGGCAGAGCTGACCATTCGGAGGTTTTGCTCTAAACTTCCGTTATTTATATTTTGATTTTACTAAGGCACTATTGTTTTACAATTCCGGTTGAATCCACTTCGATTTTTCGGACCGAAATAATCATTTGGTGTCCATTGTGTTTTATGTCGACTCCTAGAGCTTTTAGCTTTCGAACCAGAGTTTCAATTTGCTATACCCGCGGATCTCCTCGCATATAACCGATGTCTTTATAGCTTTTACCGCCAAGTACATCCTTCTGATGAAACTGAAAGCTTAGTATGTCTAAGTGACGCACCCAACTATTACCAAACGGGTGTCAACAGTAGCAACTTAGTTCAAAAGTTCCTGCTTCAATTCAACGACTTTGTTAAATAAGGCCGAATGACTTATAGCCAGCTCTTTTATCACCTTTTTAAATTCACCAATACCTATGGGAGCGAGCAAGGCTGATAAGATCAAATTCTGACTTAATGGATCCAACTGATTGAACTCAGTAATCGTTGTAGAATCTCGGTTGTTTAAAAAAAAAGTCGAATAAAGTCTTTCATATTTAAAGAAATCGCTCGAAAGAAAATAAGTGTTTACAGGCACATCCATGGTTGCAAGGCAAATATCTCTAAAAGCTACTCCAGCAGGTATTTTGAGAAACTGAGCTATAACTTGAAAACCCTTAATGTACCTACCCCAAGGTAGGAAACAAGCTATGTTAGCAGCAATCAAAAATCGAAATTCCATTTTTTCTTGGATTTTTTTTTCTTCAATATGCTGGGCAACTAAATTCGATACTTCAGGTAGCTGATCATTTAATGTTTCACTGAACATCAAACTTTTTAAAATAAAATCATAATCAAATAATGACCGAAAATAGTCCTCAAACTTCTCTAAATGTACGTCGGCAGAATCCGATCTCCTTGAAAGAGCAATTTCATCATTATGTTGACTTATCCTCTTTATGGTCTTCATTTGGTGTTTATAAACGTTCATCCATACTGTTTTCAGCTGCCTTCGGTATTCAATGTCCGAATCTCCCGCCGAAAAATATAGAAGATATGGTTTACTCGATAGAACTTCATTCAATTTCAAATCAACCGTCCGTTTTACTGAGGCAAACCTTCTAGTCTGATATTGGCCAAAAACTGCACTTGTTTTCCTTAAAATGGCTTTTTGTTTTGAATTTAAATTGACCTGACTTCGATCTACCCGATTTGCGAAAACAAAATCACAAAATGTTGTTCCCAATTGTTTTTCAAATTCAGAAAACTCAATTAATTTGAGTTCTCGCCACTCGGGGGAATCTTTAAATTCTAGGCATTTTTTACGGTAGGATCCTTTGAATAAAGTAAAAGCTTCATTGATTTCGTCGGGGCTGAGGGGCGCCATGGAGGGCATAAAATCGTCTTCAAAATCAACGATGCTACTGATCGGAATCGGATTCTTAATAATTGGATTAATAAAATCTGTTTTTTTGAAACTTTCAAAGTCTGTATAGTCAACCAAAATGCTATTTCGTAGTCCCATATCCCAAGTAAATTGAGAAAGGCCCAGGCGCACCCTGAGTGTGCGCAGGTCTTTGCGATCTTCGATTAATACCTTGTTTAAGTAGGCCTGACAGATAGGATCGTTTTCCATCAAATCGAGGTCGATATCCACAGCATTATATTTATTTAGACACCTTAAAATATTTCGGATCTGAAGAATATTGAATTGAATAATTGAGTAAAATTTCCTCTCAACCTCTAGATAGGCATTTAACTTTTCTACGGAGGTGAGTTCTCCCCTTACGGGAGATGCCAGGCTCAGAGCAGGTCCTGAAAGGAAAAACCAAAGGCATATCCACTTTGAAAGACCATAAATAAGACTCAACATTGAACACTCTATTCTAGTTCACCGGCCAATCCAGATATTTTTCAAAATAGGACTGGCGGTAGAAAGGTCTCTTTTTGGCCTTAACATCAAGGTTGAACGCCATACTCTTCAATTTCTTGAATTTTAACTTCAAGTTTTTTGAAAATGTCCAAAACTTTCTCAGAATCTAAATAGCTGCCTTCGCTACTACCCTTTTTATATATAGGGAGCATAAGTGTATGCTTTGTTTCAGCCGCCTCTATGGTACGGCTGATAGCTATTTTATCCTCCGGGATTCCGGCTTCGATTGCCAATTTCTTTAGAAAGCCTTCCCCTAACGATGCTGATTCGTGTGGAGTTCTAATGTTCATATAAAAACTAGCTGCGCTTGGCACCTTATTGGTGTCGCTAAAAATTCCTACTCTGAAGGTACCGAGGCTTAATCCATTATCGAGTCTAGGAATTTTCGGCGTTTTCAAAGTATAATCCCATTCCGTCCGGCTATTGACCCATCCGCCCGTTCCAGTTAATTCTGATGCTTTATTCCTTTGGGCCCTGACTGCCGCCAAACTACTCTCGATATTGGCGGCCAAACTCATTACTTCATCCGTATCTATTCGCACCCCGCGAATTGCGTAACTTAGACTAGAGGTGAATAAAACTGTCGCTATTAGCACAAGCATTTTACTTCTTTCCATAATTTATCCTATCTATTGTGCAAACCAAATTATTTTGGTTTGGTTGGGAAGCACACCTAACAATCTTTGGTGGGGAACTCAAATAGGCGTTTCCTCATTTAATTAGCAAAGCAACTCGCATGCCAATTTTAGGTTGCTGACAATTTGTCAGCAATTCCCGGAACGGCCTCAATAGGTTCTATTTAAAAGTGAAACTATGAGGTTTTACTGAAAATTTCTTTGAAAAAAAGGGCGAGGCTCTTTTTTGCTGACAGCTAGACAACGGCATTCCATTTTCTGGGGTCTCCATCAAAAAAGTGTAACCTATTGATAATTGGGCTTGATG
>CAZYOE010000320.1:0-3153 GCA_964648725.1 uncultured Pseudobdellovibrionaceae bacterium
TCCTGGGTTCCCAGGGTATCTTCATCCGCTGCATGAGGGCATTGATAATGTGCCGGGTCGATTTACTTACAAACCCCACTTCTCCACTAGTTTCCATGGATTTCTCCTCCTCTTTCTAACGAACTGAAGATATATACTGTGAGAAACTTGATGATTTGTCAAGTTATTAGCCACATCCTCATCGCTCTGCCTCGTGTACCTCAAAGCTACGGTCCGACCAGAAATGTTCTACGCGGATTTGAAAAAAGGAGCAAAACTTTTTCCTACCACTATTCCAATAACACTCCCAATAATAGCTCCCGCAAAAAATTCTGAAAACCAGTGAATTCTCACCGAAACACCCACCCCAATATACAGAGCATACAAGAGAACAAAAAACCGTAATCTTTTCTTTTCAGGAAAAAGAACACACAAAGCTACGGCCATAGCAAACGCAATAGTAGTATGGGACGATGGCCACCCCCAAAAAATACCATGCTTCAAAAAGCCAAACTGAAAATCATGACTTGTATCTACCAGAGTATTCGTAACATCCGGTTGAATTCTACCGGTAAACGCTTTATATAGAGAAGAAAGCAGTGAACCTAAAAGAGTGGCTTGCAAAAGAGCAAAACCGACCATGCTAGTTTTTTTCCCTCTCAACACCATGCCCCATACAAGAAGAATCAGCGGTAAGAAGAGTGGAATAAAAGCACCAACCAAAATCGCTGGAAAGAGCACTGCTCGAAGACTGGTAGTATACACAGACGTAAAATACCACCAATCAAAACCAGTGATAACCAAAAACATAGTCCCCACAATAGCCAACCCCTGCCAGAGAAGGTTTCTCCCCCAAAAGCAAGCCAGGGCATTTGGAAAGAATGAGACAAAGAAATGTTTCATACATTCAACATACCCTCAGAGCCCTCTTAACGCAATGCTAACGAAAACGAAAATTCTTGATGAAAAAGCTTGCCCTTATAAAATCATTTTAGCAACCGTCATCAATCGAGAATCTTGAGAAATCAAGCCGTATTCTCATGCAACATCAAAAGATTTTTTTGAAAAGAATATTTTTTATTTTCCCACTTTCTAAAAACCAAATTAGAAATAATGAGGGATTCGGTCACAGAAATCCGGTCGCTGTCATACGTATATCCTAAGCAAGAACAGGCTATATCCTCGGCCTACTGATACAGGCAATAGCCATATCTTTATTATAAAATATCTTCTCTACATCAAAGTCCTTTTCAAGGACATCCTTAAATTCTTCAAAAGTGGGCTTCCAAGAAGTAGTGAGCTTAAAAAGCGTCCCTTCTTCAAAGGTTTTCCCAAAAACCGTCACTGGCCTTTTTAGAACTAATGACGTCACCAACCGACGACCCTCCATATTTATATGAACGATCAAATCGTTATGAAGAGGGTTCGGCTCAAAATCCTCTCTTTTGAATCCCACTTGAGATAACGGACCGAAAGCTACATTATCAACCATTTCGCTTGCATAAGAACTCATTATCTCTTCGTCTGTTTTGGTGGTAGCTACAATTGGCATAGCTACAAAAATTCTGCTGGATTCATGAAGAAGAGGCTCCAGATAAGCATTTATCTGTTCACTGGGAAAATTTCCGTAAGTACCTCCGAGAAAAATATATAACTGCTTTTCGTGAGGGTGAACCTTAAGCGGAAATCTCGCTGAAAGATTTTCAAAATCTAGAAGGGTAGGATGCTTTGCATAATCAGTTCCAGCGTGAGCATTCAGGGCAGCAGCTAGTTCGATGGGCTGAATATCAACAGGATAATAAGCCTTAATGAGAGTCTCTCCTAATTTTTCAGTAAAGACCCTACCCTTCCGGCCGTCTCCACTTCCTAAGTCTATGAGACTAAAGCTGTTTTGGGCGTCGTTTGTTTTAAGGTATTCAGCTATTTCAGCAAAAAGATCGAGCTCTCCCTTTTCCATCGTATCCAAGTAGCTCTTGTTGCCATTGTAAATATCCAGGTACGCCTCTGCCCCTGCATAATTTAAGTACCACAATTTTGAATTTTGAAAGTCTATCGTCATTCCTTCCTGACAAAGAAGAGTATCCTTGATTTCTTTAAGATTCGCCACCTTATTCACCGGGTAGAGATTGGTATATATATTCTGAGTAAGAATAGCTATCTGAAAGTCGGAAAAATCTTTCAGATACTCCTTGATCTCCGACTCATCCTTGAGGATAATTTCAAATTCTAAATCATATTTGCTATTAGCTCGTTCAAAATAGATGCAAGCCTTGTCTTCCCATAATCTCTTCATCAGCTCTTCCTCTGCCTTATCTTTTTTGCGACTTAAGGTATCCACAAAAACCTTAAAATATATACCGCCGTAATCCACCCTTTCCTGATAGCCGACAATGATACCAGAATCTACGAGCTTCTGATGAATTCGTTTTAGACGTTCTTCTTCGATATTGAGTATCCCAGCTAATTCTTCTTGAGAAAGAGAGCTATCCAAAGCAAGAAGTTTTATATAGTCAATCTCTAAAGGCAAGAGGTCTACCGGATTAAGAGTAGCGTCTACAATGCACATTGGCTTCCCCTCTCCTGTAATCGGCCGGTTTCCAAAACTGTATAAAGCAGTGAGCTCTGATTGAAAAATGATCTCATCTGAAGGACTCAGAATGCTTCGGATCTGCTGGCTGATATCATTTATTTCTGCATTGTCTTTAGCCCAGATACCAATAGCGAGATTAAAGTAACCTTCAGCAGAAAAAATCCATCCAATATTTGGGTGAGTGACAAGTTGATTAACAAGTTTTTCTTTGGAATGTTCTGAAGCTTTTATTCCAATACGAAAGTAACGGAGTCCTATTTTAGAAAGATTAAAGACCCCATGAGGTGGTCCAAACCTTTGATCCTGCTTACTAGATGAAAGAAAGACATCAGACATAACCTTTTAAAAAAGCTCTCCAAAAAACATTTAGATGCCCACTATACAACAAGCTTGATATAGAAGAGGAGACTCGCGGTTCGACGTGCTTGTCGAACATCGCTCCGTCTTTCTCATCCCTCTCGGAAGTGAAGCCCTGCCTGCCGGTAGGCAAGAGTTCACTTCCTCTCTTTCCTCGCTCACTTCGTTCACTGCGGTGTGTATTGGACGAAGTTCGAATGTATTTCGGACAAAATCCGCAGGATTTT
>CAZYOE010000321.1:0-1782 GCA_964648725.1 uncultured Pseudobdellovibrionaceae bacterium
TTAGCCTCACGCATCTTTAGAAACTCGCTCCTCTTATTATTGAGCAGTTTCCCTGTTTCTAAATTCACAGATGAAATCACAATATGGTTATGTATGTGATTTTTCTCTGTGTGAGTCACAACGAAAGCCGTGTGTCCTGGTGCAATTCGTTTTGCTAGCTCCTGGCCCATCTCATTGTATTTCTCGGGCGGAAAGAGATCGCTCTCTTTTTCAGGCCAAGATTGAATGATCGTGAGTGCTAAGTTTTTCACATTCTTTCTGTGCTTTTCATGCTCCTGCCGAATTGTTTTTGCCATTTCTTCAGAAAGACCATTTGATACACTTCTGACGGGTTCAGCCGCGCGGTCTTTATCTAAATACTTTTCAAGTGCTTCTGGTTTTTTCACCCAACTTTGTTTAACGACTGGCATAGTTCACCAAGAGCATTTGGCTCAGTTTAATATAACTTGTGTTCACAGCAGCAAGCGCCTGACTCCATCCAGTCATCAGGCCTGTGTTAATTTTTTTCGCAATCTGATTGATGTTGTTTCCCTGACGTTTTAACTCACTTTCAAATTCACGAGCTTGCTCAGGCGAAAACAAGGGCTGCTCTAAATCCATTCGTCCCAAGAGCGCACGTCTAAAAAGTTCTGGCGCTGTCATACCTGTCGTAAGAGTCATTTTTTTTATTTGCTTGTGTTCACTGGCATCAACACGAACGCAATATGCTGTTCCTGTTTGCTCAGTGTTTGCTAGACTTAATTGTTCCATTGTTACCCCTTTGGTTGTCTCTTTATAAAGTCCTCGGGGTATCGTGGGACTTTTTAATTTTTGTTGCCTGCCCCGGCTAAAAAGCTGTCGGGCTTCTACGGATTAGCTTACGGTTTAAATGCCGCAATGATCGCTTTAAAAATAGTTGTTAGCCATCCTTTTACTTCTTCGTGGTCAATCTCAGAAACATCAACGACGCTTGTAGCATCTTTGACTGTTGCACTTAATTCGCCTACGGCCTGCACGACTTCTTCACCTGAGTCAATCGTTAGCTCTTTCATTTTTCCCATTTTTTTCCTCCTCTTTGTTTTGGTTGTTTAGTTTTGTTGTGCCAACTTCGTTCCCTTTTAAAACCTCATCAAGACTCATTAAAAGATGCGCCTCCGCTCGCCTAAGTGGTTCGCTTTGATTAAGAGCCTCTTGTAAATTTTCTTCCGAACGCTCCGCTTTTAGCTTCTCAATCAATTCATTTTCTTTTTTCAAAACGGCATGGACTGCATCTCCTTTATATTGGCTGCTAGCACAGCCTGTGAGTAATATTTGTGTAGTAATTGCGATGGTTATAAATAGATTTGGAAGTTGATTTATTAAATGGCGTGTACTTATTTTGGTTTTTGTTTTGTTCATGTTTTTCCTTTGGTTTGTTTCGTTTGTTAGTTTTGTGGATTTTGGATATTTTGGTTCGTGGCAAGATAGGGTAGTGATATCTCACTTACCCAAAAAATGGTTGCTTTGCCCCCATACCCCCTTGTGAGACTCATCGTCTCACTTGAAAATCCAGCACCTAAAATTCTCATAACACCGCCTTTGCTGCACTCATGGCAGTTCCCGAAGTCGTATCCAAAAACTCTGGTTTTGCTTCAGCTTCACTTTCTCCGAGCATTGGTTTTAGAAAAACAAACACCGCACCAGTCGTCATACTTGCCACTAGCAATTGCACCCATGAATAAATCGAGAACATGTAGTAGAGCCTGTGATTCACAAGGGCTGCGGCATAGAAAGACACTCCATCTGTCATTTGCCCAAAGGCCT
>CAZYOE010000321.1:1792-3120 GCA_964648725.1 uncultured Pseudobdellovibrionaceae bacterium
TCCCTAGCATGATGTGATAGAGAAGCGTCCAAAGCGGTGTCCACAATAGAACCGAGAAGTAAATCCAAAACCAAACCAGGAGAACCCTCCAGCGGCCAGCCACCACGAAAAAGATCAGCCAAGGAAATACGGCTATTAGAATCATTCTTATAAAGCCCGCCACATGCGGAGCCCTGGCTAAGTGCTCGCTGAATTCTTGCGAACGCTTGGCTGCCTCTGAAGCCCCTTGGGCATCTCTAAAACCCATAGCGCCCAAAAGGCCATCCCAGCTAAAAAAACGATTTAGATTTTGAAATGTCTTTCCAGCTATTCCTTGAACCTCTGCTCCTTTTTGAATTCCAAGGCGGCCCTCGTTTTGATCCGCATAGTAGTTAGCTAGCGCCATCGAAGCTGTGTAATTCTTAAAATAACTCGGGTCTAACTGGCCACCGCCGTAAGCCACGGCATAGGGAAGAATCTCAGACATGCCCTGCGTTTTAACTTTAGCGAAATCGTTAAGTAAACCCACTGTAGACTCTTTCACCTGAAGACAGTCTGTGGTTTTCCCGTTACCGAGATTAAGCTCAACAGATTTGAGTTCTGAATCAACACTTCTGCTGGCAGCAAAAAACCCGTCCGCAGTTCCTTTTTTTTGAAACTGATCCACGCTCGGAATTACTTTTGTAAAACACTCTTCAGAATAAAACTGTAGCTGATCTCTTAGCTTCGGATCATCAATCGTTGAGATCCCAGCGTACATGATCGTCTTATAAAACATATTTGGCGCTGTAAGCTGAGAGCTTCCTTTTGAAAAAACTCCGTCAATAACTCTTGTAAGTAAGGCCGTTAACTCCTCTGCCGAGTGAGAGATTAACTCAAATAAAACACTCACTCGGTACTGACTTTGAACGCCTTGAAATCTGCCTTGCACATAGGAATTATCAGCCCAGTTTTTACCCTGATAGTCAGACACTTTGGCTTCCGTTCCTATGCGTAAAATTGCAAGCCCAAGAAACAGACAAGCAATCACTTTCACAAATTTTGAAAGTGGCACATGACGGCGCTCAACAAGAGAGCCTGGAATATACCTAGAAATAAATTTTATGATCGTCACAAAAAACATGACTCCGAAAATCATGAGGATGAGTCCCTTGAAAAAAGACTCCCCCGTTATAACTTCAATGAACTTTGCATGAAGCTCTAAACCAAGAAGCTGATAAAGTGCTTCATAAGCTGTATTTGAAAACATTTATTTGCCTCCATTTAGTATCTAAGTTTAAGTCGCGCTTTGATGCTGCAAGGGCCAAGGTCTAAGGTTGCCATTTAGGCCAAGAAGTCAGGTATCCACC
>CAZYOE010000322.1:0-3118 GCA_964648725.1 uncultured Pseudobdellovibrionaceae bacterium
TCACCGCGAGCTGGACCAAACATTGGTAAGAAATCAACAAGGTTGTAGGTTTTAAGTCTCTTGCCCCTTACTAAAGACATTGGTGCTAGTGGTAAATCTGATTTAAATATTTTCCAAGCCCCAACGGTTTCATCACAGGCTTCAGAACCACTCAGTGTTTTAAACTGTGATAGTACCTCTTTAGTTTTTAGATTTAGAAGTCGTTGTCCATCTCTAGTATTTTCTTCTCTGAGGATTAGGACCAGTTCGCCTTGAAATATTTTTTGACCAGTTTCAATAATGTCTCGCAAAAGGATTGTTGTTTGATTGAGTTTGGATTCACTTTCTAAATCGCTGACTCGATTACTTTGTGAATTTGCAAGCGAGTGTGCCATTCGCCGGTCTCTTTCAAGAGATCTAATTTCTTTGGCTTGATCACTCACATTGAATGAAAATATTAGTTCATATTTAAATGGAAGAGCTAAAAATCCACTCATCATTCCAGCAAATGTACTTTCCGGTAATGTTTTAAGCGTAATCACTCGGGTTCGCATTTTTTCCAATACGAATTCATGATGATCCAATATCAAATCACCAAACACCAACTGTGCTCTTGGGGAATCACCTCCGATTTGTGTCGTTCGCACTCCAATAGACGGCGCACTTATATCTTTTGACCGAACGGGATTGAAATAGCTGTACAGCAAATCAATCAGTGAAGTTTTATTTAACCTCTCAGCATAAAATCCCATTGATGAAAGAGAAGAATGTACACTGGTGATGGCTTGATCAAGTGCTTGTAAACGGTCATCGTAACCCTGACAGAATTCGGCCGCAAATTTCTTGGTGCTTTTGAACTGACTTTGTTTGATTGGAGCTTCTGTTTTTAAAAACAAAAATAGCCTAGGACCAAAAATCTGGTTGCTATCAACGGCTGACTGAATTTTCTCTCTGCGTGATTTATCTAAGAATTTTAAAAACTCATCGTTTGTTGTAAGAAGCTGTTCATGAGCTTGAACTTTCTGTTCATAATTCGAATCAACTTTTACATAGTATTGGCAGCAAAACCCTTCAGGAAGGGAGTTTACAAAGGATCGCAAACCTTGAGTTACACTATTGATTCTGGCACTATCAAAGCACTCAATATCAAGCGGCAAGAGTTCAATACCTGCACTGAGGGAGCCATCCCATAATATGGCATGAGAAAATGGTTCTGATTCGAACTCCCAATATGGAAGTTCTTCGCAAAGAGGATAATCGTTCATGGCATTGTTCAAATTAACCTCCCTTTTGAAAACGGTTGATATTGATTATCATTTGCATTGGCAGAGCGAATTGTGGGTGAAATCATAAATTGTAATAGGTGTTGCAAATAAAGATCGGGTTTCCCTCGTTTAACAAAAAATAAAAGCCCTGCCATGACAAGACTGGTTCCAAACACCATAGGCACTTTCATGCTGGTGGAACCAAAAATTAAGTTTTGAATAGATAAGTTTAGCAAGAGCAATAAAACATCTGAAAGTTCCAGTCCCAATATCTTGCTCTTTGTTTCTAGTGTCCTTGGGACTACGGTCGTCAGTAATGAATCATCGTTCATTATCTGACCGCCTGAGAAATAAAATCTACAATTGCCTGTGCTCCAAAACCAATGGCACTGCCGATTATTGCATACCAGATATGGGCCTTAGCGCGTTCATTACCAGTCATAAGTGAAAATGCCGCCCATGCTATACCAATCACAGAAAGTGTAGGCAAAATCACTCGTGTGAGTTTCATTTGTACACCCATAAGTGATGACTCCACACTGGCACAAGCTAGCTCCGGTAGAATGATTGAGATGAACATTAATAAGACAATAAAATATTTGTTTTTGATCATTAGCTGACCTCCTTTGTTAAAATTAAATGGCAACAGATTCCTCCTCGTGATTTGTTTTTTCTGGAAATAAACAGAGAAAAATGTCCTCTGCAAAAAATTGAATATTGAATTTGATAAAGCTACCGACGAGATGTCCTCGGCCTACTTTATTCCAATTCGTTTTTACTTCGCCGTTTTGGGTTTTGTATTCCTCAATTGACAGCACTTGATACTCATCCAGTTGTGATTTTTCATCCTGAACTAGAAAATAACTGTTCAATGGATGAGCCCATAGTTTTATACGAAACATTTTTGAACCAGGCTTCAAAAATGCAAAGCCAACGTGATCCTCTTCAATGACTTCACCCCGAGGTGAAACAAGACCTCGCGTAAGTTTGAAGCGATCGTATTTTCTAAACGGAATAATATTTTCATTCATAACTGTAACCTCCTTTTGTAATAGTGTTTATGCCGCCACCGGATCTAGAATCAGATCACCAAAAGCCATTTCAACTTCTCCACAGTCATGACAAACAAGATAACCTCCTTCAAATTCAGTCAAACGACCGCAGTAGTGGCAGTGATAGGTTCTAGGTTCAATGGGACCAAAGCGTTTAAAGTTTTCAAATCTTCGAGAGAGATTCATTTCTGTTGAATTGAGTCTTGATTTACCTGGACCACCATAGATCGTCCTTTTGTCCTTAAAGGTTCTAGACATTTATAATTGCTCCCAAGGGTTACGGATTGGTCGATAAGAGCGTTTGGAATCAAGTTGCTCAAATTCATAAATGTCGAGATCTTCTTCTCGGAATGCCTCTTGGAATTTAGATTTGATTTTGGCGAGAACGGATTTAAACTTATTTAAAATATTTTTCATTGTATTCGGCTCCTTTTTTGAGTTGTTGTTTATATTTTTTGTTTGCATTGCGATTCCTCCTTTGTTTTTGAATTTTGTTTAAGCGGTTAGTGAATCATCAACGTTGATCATTGAATCCTGATCTTCCTTTGATGTTTTGTAATTAATGTGAAAGTGATCGAACGCTGCTTGCTCTGGATCATCGAGCTGCCCAAGATCTACCAACATTTTGAGATTGTCCCAATCACAGTCAGTGCACATTTGATCAAGTCCAAATGTCAGAATATTCTTTGAGTGACATCGTTGACATTGAGTCTGTTTGACATAATTACGTTTTGACATTAGAATCTCCTCATCATTTTACGTTTAGTTTTATGAAGCTCAAATCTGAGCAACACGCCCCTATATAAAACAAGAATCGTTCCA
>CAZYOE010000323.1:0-3106 GCA_964648725.1 uncultured Pseudobdellovibrionaceae bacterium
TTATTTGGACAAAAGAACTCCTAAATCTGCTTTTAGGCTTTGAATTCTCTTAACCAGAAGTTTGGTTTTTTTCAGATGGGTCTTATTGCTTACACCAAGTTTCGTTATCGCTTTGATAATATCATTCATCGTTTCATTATATTTGAATTGTTGGCCTTCGTTTAAATTCATTTTTGGACCATCTGACTCCCTGAGCTTTTCGAGATTGGCTATAGCTTGACAATAGGACTTCCTGATATTTTGTTGTGTGACTTTTGCGTAAAGCAAAGTCATGTTGAGACTTTTGTGCCCTAGAATATCTTTAATTTCGAGGATATTCATTCCCGCAGTTAACATTGTAGTTGCATAGGTGTGACGAAGTCGATGGGTTGTAATGGGAGAATCACTTTTTAAGTCTTTGCAGATTTCCTCTAAGGAAAATTGAAAGCGGCCGCTTTGAGGAATGCGGCCGTTATGATCTGTAAAGAGATATTTTGGATCACCTCGGGTCCCGAGAGATCGCAGATGAATCTTGGCTTTGATTTGAAGTTCCTTGATTAATCTAAGTATGTTCTCGTCGATCGGAACTAGACGTTCAGTTTTCATTTTTCCAAGAGGTACTTTCAAGGACGAGTGGTCATCAATATTTTCTTGAATGCAATCAAACAAGATTCTTTGAAGTTCGCCAATACGAATACCTGTCAATCTCATTAACAATAATCCTTTGTGGTAAAAATCATCAGACATCGAAAGTTTTTTTTGAAGTTCTGAGTCGACTTCTGGTTCTAAAGGACGAGGCAGGAGTGATGGTTTTTTTTGATAGTCTTTGCTTGTTATGAGTTTGTCGGGGTCATTTGGGAAAAGTTCCTGTTCATAGAGCCACCTCAGATACATTCTCAACTCGCAAATTTTGTGGTTGTAATAGCTTACTGATATTCGCTCCTTATTCAGCTGAAGGAAAAAAAGTTGTACCTGCCGACGATTGAGCGTCGCCAGGTTTATCTTTTTGTCCTCAAGAAAAATATAAAACTGCTTTAATGTTTTAAGGTGATGACATCGAGTTTTCGTGGATCGAACAATATTCAAATACTCAAGATATTCCTTAGTAATTTCAGGCAAGCTGCAGTGAATATAGGTTTTATTCAAAAAGCGGCTATTTGCTCGAGGAAATATTTCTTTGGGATCACATTTATAGTGACCATTTTTGTGCATCCAAAATAAATATTGCTGAATGCTGTGTCTTATAACGTCGCGGTAACTAAGGCTAAACTGTTTCCTTTTTAGACTTTCATCAATTTGCCATATTTGTTCATAGCTTATATCTTGAAGCGATCCGCCTTCGTTTTCAAGAAAGTCATAGAAAATTCGTAAATGTCGTCTTGTGCAATTCTTTGTTCTTCGATGCCACTGTTGTTTCGAAGCTATGAAATTTTCAATTGTTAGCCGACAAGACAAATTTATTGATTTTTTCCCTTTTGATATCATTTTTTAAAACTTTCAATTCTTGCCAAGGCTTGATGATAGGAGTCTGTAATATGGGCTGGAGCCAAGCGAATATACTTAAGAGTAGTATCCCAATGGCTGTGCCCCATAAGAGCTTGAAGCACGGGGAGTTGCATGCCTGCCCTGGCCATATTTGCACCAAAGGTGTGACGAAATCTATGTGGATGGGCTTTGTTGATTTTTGTTTTAGCTCGTCGATGTCTGAACAAGCTTCGAAGTCCAGCGTATGTCATTGGCATGCCTACTTTTGGGCCTTGGAGAATCGTAAAAAATATGTCCTTTGAATTACTAGGTCGCTCAAATTCTAGATATTTTTTTAGAATGCGAATGACTTCATCGGACAGGGGAATAATTCTTTCCTTACGACCTTTGCCTTTTACCTTTATGAGTTTTTCATCAAAACGAATATTGAATGATTGGAGACTTAGAACTTCCGCTGCTCTTAAACCACTCATTGACATGAGCAACATTATTCCTAGATCGCGATATCTCTTTGCGGTTGATAAAATTTTCTTCATCTCATGATCCCCTAAGGGATCAACGATAACTTCTGGCATTTTGACCCTTGGAATGGGGCCCCGCCGTTTATGTCGATGGTAGGCAATGCCGGAGACATCATAATGACCACCGTTTAGGGACAACCTATTCGCTCTGCTTGTTGCTAGCTCTTTTTCAAAACAGTAGTGATAATAAATTCCGCAAACATTAAGTCTTCGATTGATGGAGCTTGGTGCGTAGTTTCTTGATTGAAGATGAGCGATGTAGGGAAATAGATCTTTCTCTTGTAGGTTTTTAAACTCCACCTTAGCTGCCTGCATCCATTGATATAATGATTGCAGATCATAGCCATAGGCTCGAATGGTGTGCAAAGAAAGCCCTCTGAGTTCGATGGTCTTTAAAAATTCATTTGCCTTTTTTATGGGGTGCCCGTCTAACGATAATTGAAAATTACGATTATCTGACGTTGCGCGTAGATAAAATATCTTACTCATGGCCATAGCCTTCAGTAAGAACATTGAGCGCTTCTAAGAAACTTGCCCAATGGGTTTTTCCCAAAATATAGTGAACCTCGATCAGGCTAACACCGCCATGGTCGCTCCAAATGTTTAATGCCAATAGAATCAAAATGATTTCACCATGTGAAAAACAGCCAGCATCATGTAAAAGTTCCGAAGGAGATCTTCTAAGTTCTAGCTTTTTTGGGATAAATAGAAATAAAAATAATTGTTGATGATTCCTTAATAAAACCCTAATGCTCCTGTATCTGAGTAAATCGCCACTGTCTGCGTGTGATCCTAAGGTATTCATTCAAACCCCCTACAACTTGTTCGATTAAAGACCTGCAAATGATGCAGCCTCGGTCTTTTATCGTGGCGATTGTTACTAGGTCTCGACGTTGGACGGAAGTGTCATGCGTCTCGATTTTTTCATCTTTGGAATGTTTCTTTCGGTATCGCTCCTGACGGGACTTTTGGCTTTTGCGACCTTTGTCTGTCTTGGCATATTTTCGTGCAGCTTCGATCTGTTGTTCCTTCTGCTTTTTTAATCGACACTCAGCCGAACAATACAGGTGACCTCTAAAACAATGCCGGCAGACACAAAATCTGCTGACACAATGCCGGCA
>CAZYOE010000324.1:0-3084 GCA_964648725.1 uncultured Pseudobdellovibrionaceae bacterium
ATGGCTTTAGCCATTAAATCATTCCACCCACTTTAGTGGGTGGTTGTTGAATTTCGAAATAAATGAAAAAATCGGGTGTACCATCAACTTTGAACTTATTTTCCACGGCGTCGTGGATTCGACCAATCACAGAATTTAGAGTAACATACTTTCTATGCATTGGCGCAATAAATGAGTCACCACAATTTGATGTTTTCTGAATTGCTTCAAAGAAGTCATTGGCGTATGTTAAATAAAAAAACTTAAGTTCAATTTGTTTGTCCACAGAAATTTTCATATTCTTTTAAACTCCAATTTCCAAAATACGAATTAAAATTTCAACTCTGGGCAATCCACATTAATACCGCAGATCTTTAGGTCGTAGCTCTCAATATTTTGGACTAACCATCTCATCACTTTCGGGTCAGTAATATTAGTACCACCGGAGAAGTTGGGAGGTAAATAAAATGATTTGTTATATGCCTTGAATGGTCCAATGAATCTTATATCAGCACTATGAAGACCAACAACAGATACAGAATTATTTTGTAGTTTACGGAAATATATTCCTCCGGAATCACCGCCACAGGCGTGCTCCTTGGTATTGTTTGTATCAAGTACCATTTGGCTATTAGAAAATCCGAAAAGGTCCATCCTAGCGATGTGATAAAATCCATCGTCACCGCCACACTTTGGACTTTCTCCTAAAAGTTTTAAAGGTTCGCCGACTTGTACTGGATTTGAAGATAGTGAAAGCATTGGTCCTGAAATATCAGAATCGGCAACCAAAAGGGCAATGTCAGGTTTTCCGCCTGCAAACCAACAGGTTAATAACTGTTGAGGTGAAAGAGTTGTCCCTTGTGAAATTCCATTTATTGTCTTCTCACATCCAGTGCCTAGAAAAAAATCATCATCAGTCACAGCTGGTGTCGAGATCACCTGAACATGGATGAATTGACTGATAGATGGACCAACTACTTTTAGCATACCGTTAGATGGAACCAGAAAGGTGCAATGAGCAGCAGTAATAAAAGTGCGCGGTCCTATTAAAACAGCAGGTGTACACCATTCTTTCGTGGACTTAAGCATGGCCGTTATTAATCGCTGATTAATTTCAGAAACTGGAACAAGTTGCCCCGGTCCTTGTGAGTTCTCTGAATAAGATCGCAAGGAAACTATAATTAAAATAAAAACCAAAATAAGATTCTTCATTCTTTTTTCTCGATCTTTCATTTCTTAGAATTTGAGTACACACCTTTTGTTATAGACGCACCCAAGAGATTCAATTGTTTGTTATGTTCGTCTAAAAGCAACCTAGAAAATCTGTTAATATCATTGATTTTCAAAGAATCAATTTTATCTACAGTGAGAGCATCATTGAATTGAGCACTCAAATTTTGAATAACCATTTTACTAGCAAAAGCATGAGCACTGGATCGGTCCTCACTGCTTTCTGATAAAAAATGTTTTAGCGTCTTATTCGCTGTAGATTTAGCCAAAGATAATTCTGTTAACTTTGCACGATATTCAAGATCAATGGATTCTAGTTTTGGAAATCGTTTCTGATCTGAAAAATGTCGACCTTCGTGGGCGAGATAACTAATATGAAAACTTTCAGAAGTAATGTCGTATGCTGGCTTGACGCAGTATAATTTTTCTTCGTCTGCCCAACCGCCAGTATACTTATAATTGAATGTCGCGAACCCTAGCCAGCCAAAAGTTAAAAAGTCATCCATCATAACAACTGGGACAATAATCTTAGCATCTCCAAGATCAACAGTGTAACTCTCAATACTTTGTTTTCTCCATATCATTAAGTCCATGTGAGGCTTTGTTCTTCCAATTTGACTATAGAAACCATCTTTTTTTAGTTCATTTTTAATGAATTTTACGAGATCCTCTGCTTCCTGATCGCTAAAAGAGTCAAACTTTCTTCCTCTTTGAAGTGCTATTTTCGCTAAACTATCAAACCAAACAGGATACCCCTCTTCGACCGTTATTTCTTGAAGCAACACCTTTCGCCAATAATTCTCATTTGCCTGAAGGATCTCTTCAACCATAACACTATTGATGGCAGTCTTGGCCGGTTTGTTCTCAATAAATCATTTAAGATATTCATTCTTCAAGGCTAAATACTCAGGTGTTAATGTCGCCTCAGAGGATGTTTTAAATTCGTCAAACACAGGCTTAAGGTTTCCTTGAAGAGCCAACGGGTAAATTCGATTTTTATCGGTATATTGCAGATTTTGGGAAATTGGCTTTGTCACACAG
This sequence comes from uncultured Pseudobdellovibrionaceae bacterium, assembly GCA_964648725.1. Classification (GTDB taxonomy): domain Bacteria; phylum Bdellovibrionota; class Bdellovibrionia; order Bdellovibrionales; family Bdellovibrionaceae; genus CAUJGP01. The sequence continues at coordinate 2,251 of CAZYOE010000324.1, forward strand.
GAGATGAGAGACATTGAAATAACTCTAATTAAAATATTGAACAAAGAGCACTTCTTAAATGATTTTTCATTGCCAAACTTCAGACTGATCATAATTCCTCGCTGGGGAATTTATCTACAATCAATCTTTTCTCCAAACGAACCATTTCATCATTCGTAAATACGATCTCGTACCCATGTTTGAAATAAAGGTTTAGTAGTTTTTCGTTAGTTTTAGAAGTAGCCGTGGCTGCAATTGGCAGTCCTTTGGATACCATCCAATATTCGCCGAGATTTAAAAATTCTTCTGCAATGCCAAGCCTTCTGCTACTAGGTTCTATATAAGTGGTTGAAAAGAGTCCATAATCAGAACCATCATCGGCCTTTTCAATCCGAAAAATACAGTGACCAGTGATTTCGCCAGTTAAACTTTCTGAAACTAACACCTTTGCTGTCGAAAGATTCGAATCAAGATGAAATTTAACTCTGTCGATCAGCCATTCCATTGAGTACATGGCTTCGCCTCTTTCGGGCCCAATAACTTCCATGAGTGTTTCGCGCATTCGTTTTGCAACTAGTTCAATTTCCATCTGAGAATTGGGATTAATCTGACGTATCTGAAAATTGGATTTAGATTCATTCATGAAATATACTCCAGAAGTATTTTTTGAGTTTTTAGATGGTGAGTTTATAAAGAGATCGTTCCGCGTCGGCACTACTTAACCAATGCGGGCCAATTCTTTCAAACCCAGCCTCCTCAAACCCTTTAGTTAATCCAGGCCAAAGCACATGGTCTTTATGTTTGAAGTTCCCCCGATTTAGTGGACACATTTTACCGGACAGAGATGTCCAGAAA
>CAZYOE010000325.1:0-3061 GCA_964648725.1 uncultured Pseudobdellovibrionaceae bacterium
CATAAATCATATATCTAGCTATTCAGTTTTCAAAGAGCGTTTTATCGTTTCGAGGCTTCGTAACTTATTTCGCCTCTTTTCCTTCGTCAACACTTTTTTTACTTTTCTTTCAAAAACTTTTTTGTTGTTTTTGATCGTTTTTGGTGGAGGCAACAGGGATCGAACCTGCGACCTTCTGAATGCAAATCAGATGCTCTCCCAGCTGAGCTATGCCCCCAAAAGTATTTTCGAAGTGGTGCTGAATCTCTACCATGGTCCTGGTTTCGTCAATAGGCTTTTTAAAAAAAATTTATGGTGTTTTTTGGGCCAGAAGCGGGCCCTAATGATAAATATTTAAATATTAGTAGAATTAAGCGGTTATGCTGCTTTCTGATTGGTAGACGCAATGAGTCTAGTAACCCAATCTCTTTCGGATTCCATCCTGAAACCGACCAACTCAGCCCCAACAACAATCGCAAAGTAGGCCTTCTTGAGCATTTCCGCCTCTGGATTAGGCATGTCTAAGGTACTGAGAGTTTCTTCAATGGCCTCTAGCACGCTGATTAGATCCGGAGTGGTTACCACTCTAGGTAGCTTTTTGAGATCCAGCCCCGGCGTAGACTTTGGCTTGAATCCAACTAGCTGATCTGTCAGAAGGATTTTCTTATTCTCTCTAAGGTTTAACTGAAGAAAAGGACGCCCATCCTGATCCTGCCTCGGTAAGAGTGTTTCCAAATCACCCAAGCTCAGTCTAAGTTTTCTGTTATCTGCGAGCTGAGTGATTTCTAGAAACATAGAGTTCTCACTCACTCTCAACCCACTACTTCGTCCAATGAATCTGATTATCTCCTCAAGCATCCCGCTGACGGAGGAACTAATTCCTGATTGACTCAAATTCCCCCCAAAATCAGAATATCTTGATTAGCTATCGTCAGGTGGAATAAAAAACTTAATGAGAAATGCTAAAAAGATCTGATTTTTAATTTGTACTGGGGATTCACTTGCGCTTTTTAGCCAAGAGTGAATAGGTTTTGTTCATATTTGTTAAAAGTTGGACTTAAAATAATTCAAAGGAGACATAATGCTAATCTTTCGCTGGCAAGCATCTATTCCACCCAGTTCTGATCAAATTCGTGCCATCCTTCAATCTGAAGGCCTTGATCCAAAAGAAGAGGTTATCTCAAAAGTTCAGCGTCAAGTGGAAAAAAGACATCCCTTTGGGGAAGTTCGCTTCGTTGCAGAAGGAGAACTATTATTAAACGTTGCCGGAACTCAGTTATTATTGAGAGCAGGGGATCGCATTGAAATTCCAGCAAACACTCGTCATTCATACTTGGCTCAAAATGATGCAGTAGTAACTTACTTCTCTCATCGTCCCTACTGAAGAATTTATTTTTCAGCTGGAACCTCTCTTGAGAGTAAATCCTGCAGAGGCTCCTTTCCCATAAACATTCATTATTCGATTTTTTTTCCTTTAATCCATGCCCCATATTCTTTAATCGTCTTCTCAAAGCCTCTATCACTCGGCTCGTAAAATACCTGTTTAACAAGCTCTGACGGGAAGTACTCCTGCTCCACCCAGCCTCGTGGCCAATCATGAGGATATTTATAACCGACACCATAACCAATTTTAACCATGGATGCCGTTTTGGACGATCTTAAGTGAAGGGGGATAGCAACCGACTTCGTTTTATCAACAAATTCTTTAGCTTTATTCCATGCCATGTAGCTTCGATTAGATTTTGGTGCGCTCGCCAGGTAAGTCACCACCTGCGCGAGATTTATGCCACACTCTGGCAACCCAATCATTTGAACTGCTTCTGCCCCAGCAACTGCGACTTGGAGGGCGCGAGGATCAGCATTCCCAACATCCTCACTCGCTAAAATCACCAAACGCCTTGCTATAAATACTGGATCTTCGCCGGACTCTATCATTCGCGCCAAATAGTAAAGGCCTGCATCCGGGTCAGATCCTCTTATACTTTTAATTAGGGCCGAAGAAAGATCATAATGGGAATCTCCCCCCTTATCATAACCAAGCAATTGTTTCGGTAAGACCAAGCGAAGTGTCTCCGCGCTTAAAGGCAGCTGTGCAGGATTTTGCTCCGAATATAGAGCCAGTAATTCTATTAGGTTAATTAATCGGCGCGCGTCACCATCACCCTGTTCAATCAGTAAATCCAGAGCGTCCAGTGATAACCATTGAGTATCCTTGCCCAATAAACTACAGGTGTGCTCCCAGATATTTTTGAGATCTTCGGGTCCCAAGGATTCAAACACAAGTAGATGACAACGACTTAAAAGAGCACGATTTAGTTCATAACTTGGGCTTTCTGTTGTCGCGCCAATCAAGACAAAATCGCCCTGTTCAATAAAGGGAAGCAAAATGTCCTGTTGAGATTTATTCAAGCGATGAATTTCATCTACAAATACAATAGTCTGGTGCCCTTCGACTCGAAACCGCATCCTGGCCTTCTCGCCGATTTCCCGAAGCACTTTTGAGCCGATCTCGACAGCGTTGAGCGAAATAAACTCGGCCTCAAACTCTTTACCAAGTAAAAGAGCAAGTGAAGTTTTTCCTGTTCCCGGAGGCCCCCAGAGAATCAAATTATTTAGCCGTCGGGACTGCAAGCAAAACTGCACAACAGAGTTTGCCCCAACCAATTTTCCTTGGCCAACAAACTCTGCTAAATTTTTCGGGCGCAATTGATTTGCTAAAGGACCGACCATAGATTTTCTTTCTCCTTACCTAGATTCTGCTGAAAAAGTGCCAAATTCAAGGCGGCAAGCTTCAGATCGAATGAGGCGTAGTTCCCCTGCGTTGAGAGAGAGATGAAGCGAAGCCAACGCAGAAGTTGGCCTTTTTCAGCAGAATCTACGTAGCGCAAATGGCAAAGCAAAGGCAACGCAGAAGTTAGACTTTTTCATCGGAAACCACCTAGATTCTGCCGAAAAAGAATTAAATTCGAGGCGTCGGAACGGGTCTCTAACTTTGAGTGGGGTGACGCAAAAAGTGTTACTTTCTATGTGGCAATAAAAACTGTTTAAAGATTGTCCATCTTGGCATTTCCTGGTCTGATTT
>CAZYOE010000326.1:0-3050 GCA_964648725.1 uncultured Pseudobdellovibrionaceae bacterium
ACTTTAAACCTTTTGCGAGATATCAATCGAGGCTTACGTGACGCTTTAAACGTTATGAGATCAGCAAATCAGACTCTTAAGCCTGGCGTGCTCTCCGATTTAAACAATTTGGATCTTGTACTTTCTAAGGTCGAAGAACTCTATGGTCGTACTCCAAATACTGCTGAGGGAAAAATGCAGATGATGACAGATCAGAGTGTGGCAGAAGCAATTAACTTGCACAATGAAGCTTTTAAGTACGCCGACAGGCTTGATCCAGAGGCAGAGCGGATAAAAGATTATGCTCACGTCGTGAACCCAGCAGGTGCTGCGAAGGTCACTGTTCAATCCATGGGAGTAATGATCCATGTGTTGAATCAAATTCTGCGCACGAATGCCGCAATTCTCAAATTGCAAAGTGAGCAATTAGCTCTGCAAAACCGAAGAGGAAAATTAGATTCCGAGCAGTTCCGCTTGCAATACGAAGGAGTCTCGGACGCTTTCGGCAATCTTAAGTCGAACTTCAGTTTGCCGAGTGTCGGAAAATAGTAGTTGGTTGCGTGGAAACTATTTAAAAATTGTAGGTTAATATCCAATAGTCGCTTCAGCTCTCATGCTAATGACGATATAAAGACAAATTCCTTTTTCGGTCGATCTGGGGCATCCCGAATTTCGCGAACTCTGAATCCACATTTTATGAGAGACTTTTCAATATCATCCCGTTCGCGAAAACGTAATGTAGAGTCAGATTTTATCGTTTCGCCATCGGACTCAAAGACGTAGGTCCAACAGAAACTCACAAGTTCTTCTGAGACATTAGTTACTTCACACCATGCTTCAACATTTCCAATGCCTTTAATTATCACTTTGCGGTATGTTTTATCACGAGTCCAATCAAGCCAAGCTTTTTGTAATGGATCTCTAACTTCGAAAACCAGGTGGCCTTTTGGATTTAAAGCCTTCCGAACTGCGATTATGGTTGATTCCCATTCTGCATCATTCAAAAATACTTGTGCAACATTACCGGTCATCAATGCCAAATCCACTTGCATTGGCGGCATGCTGGGTGCCTCCCCCAAAATCCAATGCACTTTGTCCGCAGAAGGTTTTTGTCGTGCCATATCTAAAGAGGCAAGTGCGGGTTCGACACCAGTTACTTGAAATCCGCATTCAGTTGCTAAAAGGGCAAAGCAGCCAGTTCCTGATCCAACATCGAGAATGGTTTTGGCGCTAAGTTCCCTGGCAATCGATATATAGTGAATAAGATCTTCGCGGTTTCCATCAAATACATCATAGAGGGCAGCTAAACGAGGATTTTCAAAAATAGGATCAGACATTCTTTGTGTTTACTATCAAAATCCATAGGAGTCTAGAGTTGATGTATTGGCGATTCATGCCACCCATCAACTTTTAGTTGAAACGAATAAAGAACTTCCTTCAACTTCATATTCTTCCCTCTCAAGGAACTTATCTCAATGTCTTTAGACTTAGGCGAGAATCTAATGCTCAAAATAAACTTGAGGCCGTTTGTACACTCTTTAACTTTTAATTCTGCTAATAAAAGAACTATGTATGAACGCCCTGCTGCAAATCAACTTTTTTAATTTTGATCTGATGACTCTGATTTGGTTAGACCTGAGACTGTGGCGATCAAATTTATTTTAGTTAGTTCTCTTCAACAAAGGAGTTTTGAACAAACCAGAGTTGCCGAGTGATCACAAATTCAGAATTAGTGGAATTTGTCTCTATAGGTACTGTCAAACAAACAGTTTTACTTCAAGCTCATAACCGTCAGGATCAATTACAAATGCGGCGTAATAGTCCTTTCCGTATTCTGGGCGAGGGCCAGGTGCCCCGTTATCTTTTCCGCCATTTTTTAAAGCCTGATGATAGAATTCGTGAACTTCTTCCTGTTTATTTGCGTGAAATGCCAAGTGAAACCCTTTACTAGGAGTTGAGGCATGTTCAACACGTTTTTTAATTTCAAAAAATTCTCGTCCTTCTGAGCGGCCCCATCCAGCTCCTACCTCACCAGTGTAAACTCGCTTATGCCCCAAAGCACCCAACGTAGCATCGTAAAACTGAATTGATTTATGAAGATCCGAAATTGAAAAAGAAATATGACTTAAAAAATCCATATTGAGACCTTAGCAAGGTTTATTGCTGCGATCAACAAAATGCAGGACGTTTTGAATTGATCGAATTTGCACGAAATTTGACCATGCTTAGGCATCCACTAATAACAACGCGCATGCCTTCAGCAAAGTTTTCAGGCTGAGACCGCATGCCAAACCTGACTTTATAAGTTCAAAGCCAAATTTTTACACTTAATGGAGTTCTCATGGAAAATTTCGAACTATTGGGCGATCTCGCCCACAAGCTCCATTGGGAGCTAAGAAACACCTATTACCTAATGCTACCCATTTTCTTCTGTGTCTCGCTTGCCATCACTTGGCTTAAAACACCAACAGGTGGACCAGACTTTACTGAAGCACTAAAGCGAGCATTCATTTCAACTCTGCTTCTTGCTGGATTCCAGGAAATTACTGATGTTATTCTTTTTATTACCACCGGCCTGGCTGAAAAGATCTCGGATATGCAGAGCCTGAATATGTTTATGCAAATGGCTGGCGACAAGGCAAAATCGTATCCCAACTCGCCAATGTCATTAGTGTTGGGATTTAACGATCTCATTGTCGCAACTCTTTCATTTCTCTCCTATGTTATTCTCTATATTGCTCGGTATCTTATGGTGGCAGTCTATCATTTTAGTTGGGTATTCCTCTCACTCATTGCACCCATTCTTTTACTCTTCCATATTTTTTCTCCGAAGATAACTCTGAATCTTTTCAAATCAATGATAGAGATTGCGAGCTGGAAGGTGGCGTGGGCAATCCTTTCAGCTATGTTGGCGGCACTGCCTTTTGGTAACGCCTATTCTACTTCTGGCAACTACTTAACTGTGATCGTACTCAACTTTGTCATTGCCATTTCAATGCTATGCACACCACTCGTCGTAAAATCTCTTATCGGAAGCGGATTCACCACGTTTGCCGACACTCTAGGCCCAA
>CAZYOE010000327.1:0-3015 GCA_964648725.1 uncultured Pseudobdellovibrionaceae bacterium
CCTCGAACGCCGTAATTACCCTTGGAGCTAAAGCACCCTCTGACTTTTCCAGTTTTGATTTTTCACTTGCAGGAACATAATAAAGAAAGTCTCCTGTAATCTTAAATCCTCTGTCATTTTTGTAAAATGCTGGATAGCTTAGTTTAAAATAGGGATCACTCATTGAGTAAGTCGGTTCGGTGTTGTTAAAACTTGAGTCAGGTCTTACTGTAAACGAAGCCCCCCAATCCTGCGTAAACTTGTGTTTCAAAGTCAAATAGTGGTTGATCGATCCGCCATTGGGCTCGTCGAACGTAGGACCATTTATATAACTCATATAACTAGCACCCCAACGTTCACGCGTAAAAATACCGGATGGGCTTTTTGATGTAATTGATCCGGTGGTATTTGCTGAGTCTTGTCCAAACGCAACTAGTGGCATTAAGGCGACAACTGATAAAATAGATAAGTTTTTCGATATTTTGTTTAATACGGCATTCATATCATTTCCTTTGAGAAAGTTTGAAAGAAAAAAGTGCCCAGATTGCTTCTTAAGCAATCTGGGACGCCATCAACTTGTGATCGTTTTAGAAGTTGCTGCCTCTAAAACGAAAACTTCTCGCGCTATCAAATTGATTTGGTGAATCTCGGCGAGAAATATCCTCCAATTCCCTAAGGACTTTAAAGGAGCTGACCTTCAAATTTCCTCCCCAAAAAAGGAATCGCGGTGTAATTTCTCCTTCAATTTCAACTTCTAGGATTTTGTCTTTTTGGGTGTGATAACTAACAAGCTCGTTGCTTTCCACAATATCGAAAGACTGATTGTCGCTGTTGGTGATAAACTCCAAATTATGGGATTGATCAGGAGTATAGTAATGATATCCTCTCTTTTCTTTTAAGAGGCCTGTCCATTTCACTGCAGCGGTATCTTCCGAAGCAGCAAAGATCGTCTGACATAAGGTAATTCCAACAATAAATACGAATGATTTAAAAAATTGATTTTTCATTTTGTGTGTCCTTTTATAATTTTAATCAGCTTAATGAGCCAATTGGATAAATTGGTAACAATTAGTATGTTGCAACCAATTGAACAGATTTTGTTAAGCAAAGAGATGCGCACTAAGATCATTGAATAGAAATGATCCTATCGCAAAAATTAAATATAGAGAGGTGGAGCTTGGTGACTTTAAACTTTTGGGGGGCGTTTTTTAAGTTTAGGAGGTGATGAAGTCAGTTCATCGACCATACTGAAATAATCAAGAGACTTTTCATGTTTCAATTTTTCAAACGGCATTGGAATTTCAAATCCACAATGACCTAAATGACAAGAATGATAAATAATTGCATCAGTCGAATGTTCATGGTGAGAGATATCAGATAAATCTGATTTTTCTAGGTAGGTAGCTTGATCGTAGGAATTGTTAAGTTCTAAAATTGATGATACAGGTGAATTTTCAAAAAAATCACCCTCAGGAATAACTGAGTTCATTAGAGTGACTATTAAAATGAGAATTGAAACGACAATCTTCACCATCTTCTGAATACAAGGGTTCCCATATTTTGTCAATACTGAGCTTCCAAAATGACATGGCTATCTGCAAAACGCACATGAAGACAAATAAAATCGAGACCTTAGTAAGAGAATCATCAGCTAAAGTAAATTTCAGCAACTCAGTCCACGTGTTTCGTTCTTTGTTTCGATTATCATAATAACAAAGTAAACACTTAGTATGGAAGTTTAGTTACTTCTTTTTACTATCCTTAACATCTTTTTGAGAACTAGATTGGATATTATTACAACACCCAACACCGTCACGACCATGCATTCTATTTTGCCAATATCTCATTGGCATTGCCGACCCCATCATAGGGCAACTGCCTTCATTAGTCATTGGACAATTTGCCATCATATTTTTATGGCATTCTAAATATGTTTTATCTGATTTTAGACAATCAGCCATTTGTTGGTGCATTTCTGCCATTTTTTGACGAGCTTCTTTTGAAACTTCGGTGACTTCGGACTTACTTTGATCAACATTTTGTTGCCCAATTGAAAATTCAGATATCACTACTAATAAACCTACTATTAATAAAATTTTGCTCATTGCACTCCTCCACCATTTTAAATTTTCTATAAAATTACAATAATCGCAGTACATGGGTACATTATCATCAGAATTGAAAATTGGATAATTAAGTTTTCAATACAATTATCATTAATAATCTAATTTTTCGAAATTAATCGCTTCATGATGAGCTGATGTAGATTCACGCTAGGGCCAATAGCAAATAAGGAAAACAGCTTTTGCAATTTGCCATACAGTTTGAGCGGAAGGTATTGGACATTATATAAATCTAATCTAAAACTTTCTGGGCTATGTCCGTCAATTCAAAATCCCCGAAGATCGATCTCGAAAAGAAATGACTATTAAGCAGGAAACACCAAGCACGATGGCAACATCAGCAAAATTAAATGCAGGCCAGGTAAAGCTTCTATTTAAGTGGAAGTCCAGGAAATCCACCACAAATCCCAAACGTACTCGATCAAAAAAATTCCCCATTGCACCTCCTAAAATAGAAGCAAGAGCAATCGTTTGAACTTTGTTTTGAGCCGTATCTTTTCTAATTATGGTTAAAATAATAACGGCTGCAATTGGTGGAAGTGAATAAAGCAATACTCCACGCAAAATCGGATGTGAGTTCGCCAAAAATCCAAACGCGGCACCAAAATTGTTTACGTAAGTAATATCGAAAAAACCAGGAATGGCCGTAATAGATTCGCCAAGGTAAAAACTCGAATGAACGTATAGTTTTGTAATCTGATCTAATGTCATCCATACCAAAGACGTAATTGAAACAAGCTCGTAAGGAAAATTAAGAGGTGATTTCATCTGACTATCATTCTCATTTCAAAACCTTCTCGAAAGTGCACTTTTATAAATTGGGATAATTTGTTTACTAAAGGCTCTTGAGTAAAATTAAGACTGCCAAAAAGACAAATTATTCTCAGCGTCATCAAAAAAACAAGATGGAAAT
>CAZYOE010000328.1:0-3003 GCA_964648725.1 uncultured Pseudobdellovibrionaceae bacterium
TTGGATCCTACGTAAACCATTCTGAACAAGCAAAAGGCCTTTTTGGAAGAGGGCAAATAACTTACAAAGTCTATCAGGACGCCCATGTTGAGATCTTCCTCAGTGGTTTTGCAGATTACAGCAGTAACTACCAAGATTTTTCGGTGAACACTTCCTATAGCTCTACTGGATTGGTCAAAAACAACTTAGATTTAGGAGTCTCGATGGCAGCAGGTATTCCATTAACTTGGGAAGGAAAAGATCTTAAGTCCAAACTCATTTTTGGTGTTGAAGTTAAACATCGATCTGCTGATCTACAACAACATAAGAGTCTAACTAGCCCCGATTTAGTCGGCAATTTGCCTTATGAAGATTGGATCATCATGGGTACCGCAACTCTGCAAATCAATTCACTAGTTGATGTTGAGTAGACCGAATGACCGCACATGGATTATAAATGGGGGGAATGGCAAAATGAAATTCCTAGCTCTATTTTTGATTTTGCAAATCAAGATTGTTTGCTTTGCTGGCGCAAGCTCACATTCAAGTTCGACTCTGCTCGCTTATGCACAAAAAATACCTGCAAAGCTGGCCTAAACGGACAACTTCGCTTTGGTGGCCACTGTTATAATCGAGAGTCGGCCTGTAAAACAAAGCTAGCTGTAAAATTGAAGTTGAGGGGAGGCGTAGTTGCCGTGAATTTAGAAAACCTCAATCGCCATGGAGCCAATGAAGATCCATTAGCCATTCTGATGCTCCATGAAAGCCTCTGTGCGCTCCAAGAACCCAGTTTGGACGATCATTACCAAATTTCCAGTATTTTTCCACCGTCGCAGACTTACCACAGGACTTAGTCCCACGTTGCTATGAATGGGTCCCTGCAACCGAAGTGAATTGAATTTAGTTCTTGGTGGAGGTGTCACTGGAGGATCTGGCGGTGGCGATCCATCGGCTGCTGCATTCAAAACTCTTCTGTTAGGAATTGGAATGATTTGCATTCACACTTGTGGGAAACAAAACAGCATAGATTGCCACTTTTTATTGACTCATCGCAAAGAAATCTGGCAGGAGTTGATTAAACTCAACGTCGAAGTTGATACGAATGCCAAAACAGATTGTCGCTTAGAGTGCCCTGGTAGAGATGAGTTGGGAGACCTCCTATCATTTTTACTGAATATCCCGCTTGCCACGGCTGAATAGTTGAATAGCTTTTTTTCAGGCTCGCCAGCTGATACATAATGTTTGGTTAGCAGCAATTTGCTGAAAATTTCTAATTCGAAACATTCAAAGTCCTTTGTGACCGGCTTTTGGCAGGAGCAGAGAGAGCCACTTTGCGCTTTATTTGTCTTAGTCTTAAGAGCTTAGAATCTTAAGTTTATTCTCGAATTCTAAGGTGAACTATCTTCCGGTTTTGCGCCCTGATTCCTCGCTTTGGAAAGCTCTTCCATCAGTTCAGTTTGAAGTTCTTGAATTTCAAGGAGATGGTGCCATTGGCAGTTTATCGGAGAGCCTTTCTCCATAGGTTTTATTTTGTTCAAATTGGCGGTTTAAATCATCGGCGATAATTTCATGTTCCTTTAAACTCTTTAAAACTTCATTTTCAAGTTCCGTGAGTTCGCCCATATCTTGTTTCAAAACACCACGAACATATTGAGAGCGGAACTGATTTAGATCATCGATACAAACTAAAGAGTCATGCCCCCAGTCTGGATGGGTTGTTTGAATCATTTTTGAAATATAGTCTGAGATAAGGTCTGCCGCCACCAATTGAGTTAACAAGAACTCCTTATGGCAAATGGAGCACTTTTTTATCATTTCATCATCCTCTCAGGCAATGGTCAGTCTAGGCGTCTTGTATGAATGCTTAGAATCCAAAAGTTTTATAGAATACGAAATCACTTAATGCCAGTTAGAAATATGAACAACAGAGTCATCGATATGCCAACTGACTGAGGAGATTTAAAAGCAAGAAAATGGTGGCGCTCCATTCGACAATAAATAACTACTATTTATCGTTAGAACTTGGTAATGCATTCGTCCTAGTCGGCGGCTTTATCCTCTAAGATTTCAGTGAGCTTATGAGATTCAGTCCATTCGGCCCAGGCATCACCCGGATGACTGTTCGACCCAGACTTATAGGCTGACTGATAATATTTAGCTTCAACTGAAGTGTGATCCAGTTCCGCTTCATCAATAGCTAATGTTAGCTCAAATTTTTGAAATCGCAGACCGACTGGTAATGATGGACCGCCGAGGTCAGAATGCGCAGTAATAAGTCCTGATGGAAAACCCATCCATACTTTAGCGCCTGAATTCCCTCTACCATAACTTCCGCCAAAGCCAGCTATAGCCGCTCCGAGGGCAAAATTTGTCCCACGGTAGGTCTGAAACAAATCTTTTATCTTCAATCCTGAAATGCGTGAAAGATTAAAATAAGAGTCCTCGTGAGATAGCGGTGCATGAGATTCCTCGTTAAAACCACCAAACTGATAGTATTGATCCGGTCCAGAGAGCTTAAGTGAGGCAAGTGCAGGGATTTGAACAGTTTTGTAAGTATCTACAGTACGCTCGCCATCTTTATGAGAGGCTTTTGTGCTCACTTTAATAATCACTTTAAATTTTCCATCAGAGCGAGTTTCGCCTGATGGATCCATAGTAATCATCGTTGAATAGGATGTGCCCGTAGTTTTAAACTGGGCGCTCTCAGGGACTGGAAGTGGTTTCCCGTGAATCACTTTGGTTGAGGAAACTAAGTTTGGGTTGCTGTAATTTAACGCTAACACGCATAGAATGGCTGTTTCTGTCATCTTCAACTCCTCAGTTGTTTTGCCACTTCAAGCAAGATTCAGGCCCAGAGCTATTGCTGCATTAAAAGGGGATTACAAGGGAGTTGGCCTCAGCTGGTGATTTTAAAGGTAGTCAAGAACTAGTCAGAAGCCTGACATTTGTCAGTCTTCAAAACGCCTCTCTACCGCCTCTCTACCAATTAGTGGGGTGTAGTCACGTGCCAATACCAACTATTTG
>CAZYOE010000329.1:0-2998 GCA_964648725.1 uncultured Pseudobdellovibrionaceae bacterium
CATTATACACCATCCAGTTATATTTTAGGAGTCCGTTCTTTTAGGAAGGATCAGTCGGAAATGTGGTGGAAAAATGGAGCCTATAGCTGTTATCAAGGACCCTAAGATAGCCTTCCAAATATTAAGGTCGATGAATCTGGTAACGAGAGATCTTCCCTCATCAAATAGTCGCGGTCCCCCGGCCGATAGATCAAACCAACCTTTTGAGCTAGAAGATCAACGCCCTCAAGACTGGTAGTGCCAGCCAAATGGCATCCTTTTGCCAAAAAGTGTCAAAGGCCGTTTGTTTTCCAGGTGAATAGTCCATTTTCACGCCCGTCCGCTGAAACATAATCCTTGTTTAGCAGCAAATTGTTGAAAACGCCCCATTCAAGGCACTCGAAAGCTCTTTGTAACCGGCTTTTGGGGGCCTCCGGAAAGCAACACTTTCCGCTTTGGAATTCTTAGTCATTTCAAGTACAAAACTGAACGCAGATTTTTTCAAATTTAAAAACTGCGTGTCAAAAAGTTTTTCGAATTCGAAGGTACTCCGTCAAGTACCTATACACCTCATTTTGCCTTAAACCGAATTTATTGCCACTAGAGCCTAGGCACAGTTGTCGCATTGAGAAACATTTTGAAGAGCCGTTTTCGTGGCATCGCGGGAAATTAATCCCACCACATTTGGAACGGTATCTAGTTCGAAAACCTATTTGATTTGGATGCTGAGAATTAATCCAACGACAGTTGTAATGGTATCAGCCTTCGAAAGGATGTAAACTAATGAAAAAGCTTTTTATTTTGTTGTCCTTAACTGTTGGCCCCATGGCTTTTACTGCTGACTATACTTGTAGCGTAAAAATTCAGGAAAATTATGAGAAAAAAGGCCTACGAGATGTTAAGAGTTGTGGAAGGGTGACTCTTGAAAAGGGTAAGGATGTAAAGGAGTTGCCAGATTGCGATGTTGCCATTGGAGACTTATATGCTGGACCAGAGTCTCACTACATTGAACTCTATGAAGTCAAAGAAAAGATGAAAGATGGTGAAGTCGGCTTTATCACCGGAAGATCAGCTTCGGTGGAATTCGAAGGCGAACCTAAGACGATCAAATTAGAATTGCATACGCCAGTGACTTTTTCATGGGCGGGCGTTATTGAAGAACTCATTGTTGCCGAATGCAAGTTGCTAGATAATTCTCTTTGATAAGGAACCCTCTTCCATTTCAAGCGGAACTTCTGAATAGTCCATTTTCACGCCCGTCCGCTGAAACACAATCCTTGTTTAGCAGCAAATTGTTGAAAACACCCCATTCAAGTCACTCGAAAGCTCTTTGTGACCGGCTTTGGGGGGCCTCTGGAAAACAACACTTTCCGTTTTGAAAGCTTTAGACGTAGACGTTCACTATCCCAATTTTCTTTAAATCGTGGAGGTAGATGAGTTGTAGTTCCCATTGATGGCAGGAGAATTCCAATTAAGCCGTTGGGCGTGTAGGTTCCCTGCCTGAGCGATGATTTAATTTCCCAGTCAATATAACGACGACTGTGAGTGCATTTACTGGTTAAGACAATTGTTATCGATGAATCACCAAGATACTTTTTTCGAATCTGGCTCATCACGTATTCGGGATTGTCACTATTTATGAAGTCATCCTTGTCCGAGGCGTCTAAGATTTTAGGAGTAAAAACGCCTTCGAGTGTTGCCCACTGGTCAATGAATGCATCCACTTCGCGACGATCGGCTTGGTGAAAAGAAATAAAGATTTTGCGCTTGATCCCCTAGTACATTTTTTCAAATCCCTCCTGCGGCATAAATCAGGGATGAGCTAATGAGCTTACAATATAGTCAACTTGAGAGTACCGAGTTCTAGCCCTGTTTTTTAATCATTTTTTTATCCCTTTCAGTTTCAAATTTTCCAATCAGCAACGCCAGACCTACCCATTCTTCAGTCAATTCTTTGAATTTTCTAAAGGCATCGTTTTGGGATCTTATTTTTTCAACAAGTTGTTCCGGTATGTATTCTGATTTCACTTTCATTTTGTAAGTATATCCAAGTTTCCAATACTCTCCATAGACTTCTCCGTTTCGATCTTTCCGACTTTGTTTTGTAAGTTTGCCGGGTCGAATTTGACTTAACCTACATTCCTCACCTAGTCGGTGCGTGACTTCATACTTAACATATTAATTTATTTATGTTATTTTTTGCCTCTCTGATTCCAAGGTGCTGAGTCAGATGCTTCCTGTATCAATTTTTCCAGCTCTTTCTGCAGTTGTTGATAGCGTTCAATTCTTTTTTGACATTCCTCAGCCACCTCTTTTGAAATGGTTTTTGTAGTTATCTTTCCATTGAGTCTTCCCGTCCAGCGGTAATAAGGGCCATGCAATGCTTTGGGATCTTTTCTACATCGGCAATTCTTCTGGCCGCATTTTGCCATAGCTTTTGAGACTGTGCCGTGAAGAAGCGGCCAATAAATTTTAAGAGTTCTTTTTTTTCCTGGATTTTTGCCAGTCGATGGAAAAATTGTCTCGCAAGCGTACAAGAAATCCAGTTGCGGTATTCAAACTGGTTCAGTGATCAAGGTTCATTGAACGGAAATAGATAAAATTTGTTAATCGAAGTCATTAAAAGACTTCGGTTAAATTGAAATTACAGGAACGCCTTGCTGAACTCGAGTTTTTAAACCGCAATCCACCTTCCCTCAATACAGGTGAATTGAAAATTAAGGGAGTTTGGTAACTGTCACACAGTGTTTTTGGCTAATATTATCCTCATGTACCATTGGTGACGAGACTTTAAAGGTTTTTTTTAAATACTCATCATCGCCACCAAATTTGGTATCAGAAGCCAAAAGGCTTTCCCCCTGAATGTAGCCACTATAACTATAAGTTGGAAATTTTCACGCAAATTGGCAAACTAAAGATTGATCCTTTCTAAAAGAACGGACTCCTAAAATATAACTGGATGGCGTATAATGCGCCACCGCTAGGAGTTCCCAATGTCCAAACAAAAAGTAGGCCCTAA
>CAZYOE010000330.1:0-2998 GCA_964648725.1 uncultured Pseudobdellovibrionaceae bacterium
TGCTGCTAAACAAGGATTATGTTTCAGCGGACGGGCGTGAAAATGGACTATTCAGTTCATTTCGACTTGCTACTTCAAAAGATCGATCTTAAAAAAAAGTCAATATCTGACGGGTACGTAGGATACTTTCTCACTACTCTGAATTTAGTTTCAGTTTGAGGGAGTGATATTGTCATTAGTCAGTAAGTTTTTAAAAATCTGTCCTTGCAGGCTAAGAGCTAGAATCGTTAGAAATAAAATTTCAATAGACTACAATATTGAAAATGACTTTATCGTTAAAATTGCGGAAACGAAAGAAGATTTGGAAGGTGCCTTCAAAGTTTTGCATGATTGTTATGTCGAAAAAGATTATATGCAAGTTCATACGAGTGGCTTCAGACTTACGCCTTACCATATTTTACCGACGACGACGACCTTTATTGTGAAAGAAAATTCAAAAGTCATTAGCACAATGTCGATGATAAAAGATGGCGCCCTGGGAGTCCCTTCTGAGAGTCTTTTTGATCTTTCGTTCTTGCGTGATCAAGGGTTGCGTCTGGCTGAAATTTCCAGTTTGGGAATACTTCCTTAATATCGAAAAAAAGGTGGCCCCTATTTATTCGCTTTAATGAAATTTATGTGGCACTACAGTACCGAATTTATGCCACTCGATGCTTGGGTGGTCAGCGTGAATCCTTCACAGCAATTTCTTTATGATGACATTTTACTGTTTTCAGAAATGAAACTTCAGGTAAAAACTTGCTCCTTTGTGAGAGGAGCCAAGGCGATTGGCAGGTATGCCTTGGTCAAAGATATGCCGAAATTATTTGAAAAAACATATAATAGTAAACCCGTAGACAAAAACCTCTATCGCTTTTTTACTAATTACGAAGCACCTCACCTTACCTTTCCCAAAAGAGATTTCTTTAAAATCACCGATCCCGTTTTGACTATGGATCTTATGAAAGCACTTTTTTTAAGAGATCGACAACTCTTTGAGCGCGTCTCCATCGAGAGAAAAATGCGTTGCCTCATGGAATTTAAAGGTACCACCCAATACGATGTGGTCCGTGAACTATTAAAAGCCAATGGCGACATCATTTTCTTTAAGTCGCGAAAGTCACTCCGATATGAAAGTGTTCTTACGGGTAAAGTAGATGAGAGTAAACAGCTAACAGTCACGAGTGTTTCTAGAAATGGAGTCTCCATAAATTTAGCACTGCCCGATATCAGAGTTGCCAATAAGGAAATTGTGCCCTTGAAGATTAGGGTCCTCGTGGCGAATAATCAATGGTCAGAATCAACCATCAAACCCCTACATACTTACACCAATAAAAACTATATCACCGGGGCTGTGATTCTTGACTCTGACAATCTATGGCAAGACTACATCACTTATCTTGAGGAGGATCTAAATAAGCATTCTTTAAGCGATATAAGAACAAATCAGGAGATCCGTCGAATTGGTTAGTTTTCGACAAACGTACAAAAAGCTGAAGTCGATGATCAATGATGAGTGGGGCCAATATGTAGCGCCAGAGCCAATTATCTTTCGTCCTCACCCTTAGCATCCGTCCACTTCGAAAAGTAGATGCGTGGAGAGTTAATATTTTTCAAATAAACTGTATATGCTTTTCTATGTCGAGTGATCTGTTCCGAGTCTACGCCATTAGTTATAAATTCACTTTCCTTTTCTATTTGAAAACCTTTAATATTTATGGGTCTTACCCCGATTGCATTAGAAATTTCATACTCATTGATGACTGCAATAGATTGAATCTCAATCGACGAATATTTTATATTCTGCTCACTTAAAAAGACTTCGAATTCCGATTCAACTAGACGTCTAGAGAATTTATTAACTATATTAGACAAAAGAAACTTGTTACCAGACTTCAAAGTGAGCGAGACAAATTGATTGGATCCACGAGCGAATTTGAAGCTATGTTCAGGTATAGTCTTTGTTCCTTGATCTTCATTAGGCCGAAAGCCACCGTCAATTTGAAGTTGATCAAAAGACCGCGCATCGAAGCGATAAGTACGGGACATTGTTTCGAAAGGTAAGTCAAAATATTTTGCTTGCTCTTCAAAGTTGAGCCAGAGTCGATTCGTTGGATCTAAGCGAAGCAAGAGTATTTTACTTATAAGTTGTAACCCATCTGGTGAATAACGAGCACCATAGAGTTCATCTTGGCGAGCGAGTTCCCTGGATCCGCCGAGAGCTTTAATCATATATGAAGATAGCCTTTGAGCCACTTCATAATTGGACCCCAACGTGTTTAACTCTGAAAGCTCCAGAAAAGGGAACAATTCATATCCTGCCATAAGACTTAAACTAACATCTGCTTTGTAAAGCAAATCAATTTTGGGATTAATGGCATTTTCAGAAAGATGCCACGGCAAAATTCCCTTCTGCATTAGCTTTTCGATTCTAAGAAGAGGTGTCCGGTTCAACAGAGGCGAATTTGAAGCACCCAATAGAACATCGATACATTGCGGAACTGCGAATGAATCTAATGTGAGTAGGTTGATCAACATTATAAAACTAATCACCCTTACAAATCTAAAACAAAATTCATCTTTTTCCCGTCGCAATAATCCATTCCTTTGTTTTTTAGGTTTGATCTTCTACATTCAGGTCTACATTCATTAAAGTTTTACCACATGTCAAAAGTTTGAACATTGCGCTAAATTTTCTGCCTTACAACCCAAACCTTTCTTAGAGCTGCCATCATTCATTTGTAAGTTAATTGAATAAGTCGAAGCAAGAGTTCTCGTGTCTTGAAAATGTACCGAAGCGGTATTGGCTTGTATGTCGATTGTTGAATCAACTGCAAACGCTGATGAAGCTGTGAACAATCTCCCGACTAAAATTGTAGTTTTAAGCATATGAAGCTCCTCAAAGTCCATCTTTTGCAATATTGATACCTGATCGTATGCGACTTTTCCCTACCTAACATGATCCGGGTCTCTAACTTTGAGTGGGGTGACGCAAAAAGTGTTACTTTTTAAGTGGCAA
>CAZYOE010000331.1:0-2991 GCA_964648725.1 uncultured Pseudobdellovibrionaceae bacterium
CTGGCCGATTTTATTTTTTGCCTATTGGACAAAAAGTTCAGCAAAAAATAATGAAGGTCATTAAGGAAGAAATGGATCTGGCTGGTGGCCAAGAAATGGTTACTCCAATTTTGCATCCACTAGAACTATGGAAAGAAACAAATAGAACGAATACGGCTGGTTTTGAGTTAATGAAAGTAAAAGATCGACGAGGTGCAGAATTTGCGCTTGGCGGAACAGCAGAAGAGATGTTTGTCGATTTAGTCCGTCAATACAAATTAAGTTATAGAGACTTGCCGTTTCAGCTTTATCAATTCTCTCCTAAATTTCGCGATGAACTACGCGCGAGAGGCGGCTTGCTTCGAGTACGAGAATTTATCATGAAAGACGGATACTCTTTTCATAGAGATGAGGATGATTTCAAGGTTGAATATGAAAAAATGAAAAAAGTTTATACCAAAATATTTGACAGATTAGGATTAAAAACATCAATAGTTGAATCAGATAATGGTTATATTGGTGGAGAATATTGCCATGAATTCATTACGGAATCGGAAATTGGAGAGAGTAAATATTTTGTAGCTGAAAACGGCGAGTATGCGGCACACGAGGATGTTGCCGTATTCCAAAAAGAAGAAATGAACAAGAATGAACCGCCAAAGCCACTAGTTGAAGTTGAAGCAAAACGAGGAAACACAATGGAAGACGGAGTTGATTTTCATAAATTGCCGCTTTGGCAACAAATAAAAGATGTTTTATTTGTTGATGATAAAAGCAGATTTATTTTGGCCATTATCAGAGGTGATTTAGATGTAAACGAAACAAAATTATTACATTTAATAAATGGGGTCAGTTTAAGACATGCTACAGACGAAGAAATCCGAGAACAAATAAAGTCTGAACCGGGCTTCATTTCTCCTGTTGGAATTAAAAAGGGAATAGATAAAAAGGTAGAGCTTGTTATTGTCGCAGATGATTCTTTGCGAACAATATCAAACGCTTATGGCGGGAACAACAAAAAGAATCAAGATTTATTAAATGTAAACATTGGTAGAGATTATAAACCAGACATTGAAGGTGATATTGCTTTAGCAAAAGCTGGTTATGTCGCAAAAAACAAAATGGGAAAGTTGATAGAAAAAAGAGGAATCGAAGTTGGAAATATTTTTCAACTAGGTTATCACTATTCCAGCAAAATGAAAGGCGCTATTTACATTGATACTGACGGCAAAGAGAAACCATTTTATATGGGTTGCTATGGCATTGGTATTGGACGAACAATGGCCGCAATCGTTGAAAAATATAATGATCAAAAAGGAATAATGTGGCCAGAATCTTCGACACCTTTCAATGTGCACCTGATAGCTTTAGATGGAGCAGAAAAAGAAGCTGATAATATTTATGAAGAAATGATCAAAAAAGGTATCGAAGTTCTTTATGATGACCGAGATAAGACTGCTGGAGAAAAGTTTGCTGACGCTGACTTGATCGGTTTGCCGATTAGAATCCTACTTAGTAAAAAGACTTTACAGCAGGAAAGTTGCGAATTAAAGAAACGAACCGAAACTGAGTCCAAACTTATTCCTTTATCCTCTGTTTTGGATTTGTTATTATAGATGTATAAATGAGGCGGCGCGCCAGTTTCACTGGCACGAAATTCGGCGGCGGCGGAAAAAAATTGGAATCGGAAAGCGAGGGCGGGCAAAAATTCCTTCCCCCCAACCCCCTTCCTTTTTGCCCGCCCGAGCGTTCAGTTTGGCGCGCGAAGCGCGCAATCATTCGGAGTTTTGCTCAAAAAATGTTCGAACTTCGCCCAAAAAACACCGCCAAATTATCTATACAATCAGCAAATATGAGAAAAATAATCATGTGGAACGTCGTCACGCTCGATGGCTGCTTCGAAGGGGAAAAGCCATGGGACTTGGCATTCCATAATCTCGTATGGGGACCAGAGTTAGAAGCATTGAGTCTCGAACAACTACAAGAAGCGGACATCCTTCTATTTGGTGCACACACCTATCAAGGCATGGCTGACTACTGGCCAACTGCTGAAACCGAAGGAGAAGTAACAGCGCTCATGAATGGCATTGCAAAAATTGTGTGTTCTTCATCACTAAAAACAGCAGACTGGAATAATACAACTATTATTCGTGACGCAGTACCTGAATTACAACAAATCAAAGAACAAGGTGACAATCCAATCTATATTTTTGGAAGTGGGGCGCTCAGCCAGTCGCTGATGAACGCCGGAATGATTGATGAAATTCGCCTGTGTGTTGCACCGATTATCTTAAGTAAAGGCCGTCAATTATTTACTGATGAATATACAACGCGTAATCTTGCCTTAATTGAATCTCGATCATTGCAAAGTGGCGGCGTTCTTCTTCGGTATGAAGTAGGCACGAAGAATTAACATCCTTGTACTTGCAGCGCTTACAACGCACCGATAATCACTCCCATCACAGCAAACACAACCGTGTTGTACCCCGCGTTGATCAGCCAGAGTTTGAATGATTTTCCTTCGAACATATAGTTCACACCGAGTGCCAGCGCAACCCAACCAAAACCAGCTGCAAGTCCAGCACTCAGGCCAAAAATCCAGTCTGCGTCTTTTCCAATGAATGCGGCCAAGTTGAAAGCCATAATGATTTCGAGAATCAGTGAACCGATAAGGAGTCGAGTGAGATTCGGTGTTTCCATTTTTCCGTCTGCATTTTTCATTCCAAGTTCTTTTTGCCACGGCTTCACGAAAATAACGGTATACCACAAAAAGCCTAGGAAGAACGCTGCGAGGGCTGCGAGTCCAACAGCCAAGTAATTAAATTCCATAGTAAGGATACTAATTTTTAATAGTTTTATTGTATACCAATATTCAAAATCCGTTAATCTATTTTGTCTTCCTCTTTTATTTATATTATTATTGAGCTATGAAACAATCATCCAAAAACCAAACAGTAGAATCGTATATCGACGATTTTGAGACTCCGATTGCAAAACGCTTGAAAGCTCTGC
>CAZYOE010000332.1:0-743 GCA_964648725.1 uncultured Pseudobdellovibrionaceae bacterium
TTTTTGGGACAGCTTCGGAATAGGAATTTGCTCCAAATAAGGAATATCAAATCTTAAGTATCCGCCGCTCATATGAACAGATTGAAATTTTGTTGAAAACCAGAAGTTTATTGCTTTGGAGTTTAGAATAACTGCTAAGGCATACTTTAAGTCATCATTCTCAGTGAGAATCACTGTAGATTTACCAACATAATGCTTTTTAGTATCTACAGCGGCTTGAATTGTTTTCGTAACACGAGCAACGACCAGTTTAGTTTCTTCGAAACACTCTTTTTGATTGTCACTGAAGATATTCTTCGGAATATATTCGCCTCTCCATGCCACATTAAGTTTTTTGATATCGGAGGTTTGAATAATAGATCTGTATTTAGATTTCTGATTGAAATCTAGTCTGGAGTATTCAATTTTAGAGATTTTCTTTTTACCATACCCAGTGGCACTTGTTCCCCAGCAGATCTTTTGCACTAAATCTCCGAGTGTTGTGAATTTGTCTGCCTCAAAGAGGTCAAACATAGCTTCACCTTCGGGATCTAACGAAATAATCTTTTCTTCTGTTTGGAGAATCTTCGAAACGGTAGTTGGTGATAAATGAACTCGGCCTTCAACAAGATCAATTTCGCTTTCAGCTTTGCCAACTTCGAACACAGGATTGTCAGTTGTATTGGAGCAAGTGAGGATAACAGGATAAGTGGCTACTTTGGGTCCGAACACTTTCAAGCTACTTACGTCGATGATCTTAATAA
>CAZYOE010000332.1:753-2981 GCA_964648725.1 uncultured Pseudobdellovibrionaceae bacterium
TATCTGGCGGACATCCACTGATTAGGAATAATGAATCCAAAATGACCATTGCCTAGAAGTTTTAGTGCTTGCTCTACAAAAGGAACGTAGAGACTCCATTTCTCATTTACTTTTGTGGATTCTAACTTATTGCAGAGTTCTAGTGTTCTCTGGTCAAGAAGTCTGTAGTCAACGTAAGGCGGATTACCAATAACGCAATTGAACCTACCTTTGGTTTCAGGAAACATTTTCGGCCAGACTTTTTCGGTAGATTCTAAAGAGTTAAAAACTTTGAGTTGATCGTCTAATTTTTCAAGTTTTCTACCTTCATATGCAGTTGCAAGCCAGAGCCCCATTTTGGCCAACTTCACTGCTCTGGGATTTATATCGACACCGAAAATACATTTATCCAAGATTCTTCGAGCACTTTCAGCAAATGACTCTTCCACAGCTCCATTTTCACTAATTTCCAGAACTTGGCGGTAAGCAAGAGTTAAGAATTCAAGAGCAGCATTCAGAAAGTGTCCAGAGCCCATAGCGGGATCGGCAACCGAAATTTTAAGAATTTCATCTGCCGTTTTACCTTTTACTTGTGGTTCAAGGGTTTCACTAACAATATGTCGTACTACATAGTCCGGCGTATAGTAGGCACCAGTGTCCTTACGATCTTGGTTGTTTGGAGTGAAAAACAGATTACCTTTTTTAACTTTAGGACATCGCTCAGCTTTTCTCTGAATAGATGTAGTTATCGGCACCCAAGAGTTTTGGTAAAAAGTTAGATTGGTTGTTGCTTTGTCGAGACAGTATTCGAGAAAGCTTTCGTAGATTGATCCAAGTTGTCGTGGAGTGAAAAAACTGTAAGGAATTTGTTGATAGCCGCGAGCACCGTCTTCTTTCGATTTAGTATAACCAAGGCTAAATAGTAGTTTTACCATTTCAATATTAGTAAGTTTATTGTTCCAAGCGAAGCTCCATTCATCTTTAGAAAATACACTTTCCTTGAAGCCATCAATCTGAAACTCAAAATCACCTTTTTGAACAACGGAGTAAAGGCGAAGTAGTCTTGAATAGAGCGTCGTCGCATTAGGATCAAATCCTGGAAATACTTTCCCCAGATATCGATTTAGCACTTCTGGGTTGGGGTGATCGGGATCGTACACTCTATCAAGTCGATCAATCATGTCCGTGAGAGATATGTCGAGATACTTAGGATTCTTAAGAGGTAAGATGCCTCTTACCTCACATGACTTAATAAAAAGTATGTTGAATATATGGCTTTCAGCAACGCTTTGAATCATCGCAAGGTTCTCCTTGCTGTCATTCTTGTTGCCCAAAGATCGGTAAAATCCGTTGCATACGATTGTCATCGCATTGATGAAGCTCATTTTCAGATCTGTCTCGACCTGATTTGCGTATCGCTTGCTGTACTCTAAAATCACATTAACGAGAGGCTCAGATCCGTCTTGGGGAAAGAACGCCTCTTTTCGGAACAAATAGAAAAAATATTTTAAATTCTCTCGTAACTCCTCGTCCAGGTCAGACGGGATTCCAGCCGTCATGAAACGTCTGACGTGATCTAGGTTGAATGAAAAAGAACGTTTATTTGCCCCCTCTGACAGTTCCCTATGTAAAAGTATCCAAGTCTTGCCGTCTGATAGAATTCCATAGTCCTTTTTGAGTATTGTTTGATATTTAATGCACTGATCTTCAGGTGCTAATCCACGAGTATTGTCATCTTTAATTTCTTTTTTAATCGGGATGTCTCTTCCAGCGTTGTGGTGATGAAGTTCATCCAAGCGACCCCAAGATTTTGCTTCCAATACCATTTGGACATATCTTTGAGCACCAGCAAGGTCTCCTGTGCGATTGTTCTTTATTAAAGTAGTTTCTGATGGGTCATCGACGTAGAGCAAGTCCGGGCGGTAGGTTTTTCTGGCTCCGCCATCAGTAACCGAAAAAGAAACCTCTTTGGCAAGGTGTCGATTATTACCCCAGCCGAGGAGCTCCATAACGGGAATGATCCATTGTGTGACGGTGTCTTCTTCGCTCCAGTCACTCATCTCTTTACCTTTGAGCTCAATACTTAAATTCATCAACCCATTAAAAAAGTCATAAAAGGGGCCGCCTTCATAGTCTGTCTGCCAAAGCGTTTCATTTTTTAATGGAAGGTCATTTAAGAGATAGGTGTCATTGAATAAGGAGCTTCTCCAATAGTGATTGGCGGACGCAATATTATTTTTTGCAAATCC
>CAZYOE010000333.1:0-2927 GCA_964648725.1 uncultured Pseudobdellovibrionaceae bacterium
AACTGCCCCTTTGGTTAAAAATTAGAGGCGACATCATTCCTGACAGATAGGGGTACGATTGAACTTACATTATACCAATGTTGAGCCCTAGGTGGCTCGAACGGATTTCCGCAGCTCCTTAAAAACCGTGGTTGTGCCAACACCGAAGTGGTCGGCGAGCTTTTTTATCGTGAGACCTTCTTTGTAACGAAGTCTCTTTAATTCCTGTAAATCTAATTCAATCAATGGTTTAGACCACTCAGCAGAATATTCTTCCACAACGATCAATAGTTCGACCACATTACCGCCACCCCATCCATTTCCTATTGTTTTCGAACTCAATAATCTTCCTCTGATTTTTTAAGGTTCTTATTTCAACCAAACTCAATAATTTCGATTTGAGGCTAAACGGAATATCGCTCATTCTCGAAACTTAATGGATTTCCGCTCATCTATCCATACAGCTAAAGCCAGAAAAAACCTTCCCGGATATCCATTAGGATCAATTCACATTGGCAGATTAGCCAGACATAATGACCTAGTTGGACAGCAACTTGGAACTCGACTTGTAAAAGGGGCGCTTGAGGTTGCTGTCAAAGCGGCTCAAATCGTTGCTGCCCTTACTGTCACCGTGGATGCAAAGAATAAACGAGCAGAAGAATTTTATAAAAAGTATGGCTTTACCAATTTAGTTGCTGATCCTGAAAAGGAAAATGAGTTTCCAAAAGCTATGAGGAGGAAGTTTAAAAAATGCTGCGCTCAAATTCTAGAAGATATAGACGCCCCCGCTTCCAACGAGGCTAGCTGTTAATTTCATAAAGAATCCCGAACAAATGGGTAAAGTTAAACGTCTAAGGCTTTCAAAACGGAAAGTGTTGTTTTCCAGAGGCACCCAAAGCCGGTTACAAAGGGCTTTCGAGTGACTTGAATGGGGTGTTTTCAACAATTTGCTGCTAAACAAGGATTATGTTTCAGCGGACGGGCGTGAAAATTGACTATTCAAGAAGGGCACTGTGCCAATAATGGGCATCCTTTTTAGTACAAACTTGTTTATTTTTTAAACCAAATTGACCTAGAAGTTTGTTCTTTTAGGGTCTAATTTCGCACCAACTAAAAGAAAGGGTCAAAAATAAGCGCATATATTTTGCTTAACTCGGAGTTGTTACAATCTTCACAATAGCCTCTCAGATGCCTAAACTCCAGAGTCACTGGAATTCTCTAGTTTTGACCGAATAATTACTTTGGAATGGATTAATTTTAAATCGGTGAGTTCAGTGCTCACTTCAAAACAAAGGAGACTATTTCATGAAAAACGTCGTTAATCTATTAACAGCTACCTTTCTATTACTGACCTCAGTCCGGTCACTCGCCGCCAATCAAAGTTCTAAGTGTTTTGGGCCTTCTAAAATCGGGGTTTCTAGAGATGTCATTGGAGAATTTCAATATGACTTATCCCCTGAAGCTGAAGGATACAAAATATCAAATATGAGGTTATCCAAAACCGAAATTGAAATCCTTGACTTTCCTGAGGGAAGGAGAGGAACAACCGGAGTAGAAAATAGAAATCCCATCCTTTACACTTATTCTGATTATGGCACTTTTAGCTTCAGTTTCCACGCCAAGTCTTACTTTTTTGAGAGCCCAAATTCAGAAAGCTATGTATTTTTGGACCAATCCAATGATAGCGGAGGATACTGGTATTACGAGGTTCGCTTTGGAAATGATGGGTTTCTGGTTTGCTCAGGTTACATTTTAAATGATGGAAGAAAATTTGGAATCAATGACTAATGTGTATTTAGTTTGAAATTCTCGACCCCGCGGAGCGCAAGCGCACTTGCGCTCGTCTCGATGGATGGCTTGATCCAATTTGAGTACTGTAACCCGCAGTAGGCCTCTTTAAAACCAATTCATAATTTGAAAAAGTCTATATTTAAACAGAAAATATCTTGTGGATTGGAATCTTCGACTCTTTTCGACACACATTTTATTAACTCCATAATTTCCAAGCGTACATTTTCGAAGTCTTGAAACGACATGGTCATTGGCGAGGTAATGAACAGATCGTTTTCAAAATTGAGATTACTTTTCTGTAGAGCTTGAAGTCTCCAATTGGAGAGATGCTTTTGATAATTGGTATCACCTTTATGAATCAACGTACGTCCAGAGCCACTCACATAGCGACCATTTTGCTTGGCACAAAGATTATGGTCGCAAAGGAATTCTAAAGCTGTATTTGTCACATCCATTGGTAAGGATAACCTGTCGGCGATTTCATTGGCGGTGCGCCCTGGTGGCAGAGTAGTAAGCATTCGAATGGCCGAGTAATGCCAATGGCAGTAGTACTCGGATTGAATATTTAGCCCAATCGGATTGTTTTCACTTATTTGATTTTTCAGTTTTTTGGCTTCTTTTATTAGCTCATCGATTTGAGCAATATAAAAGGCCCTCAACTCATAATTTGCTGCCTTTTCGCTGGAAACGAGGAGAATGAAGTATCTCATCTCCAACGATGAAAGATTCATTTGTTTGCCAAGTAAAAACGCTTGGTCAGGAAGAAGACTTTTTGAGCCATTCAGAATCTGCCCGATGTAACTTGATTTAACAGAAATGATCTCTGCCCATTTCGAACGAATTCCCCAGCCATTATTTGGCTGATCTGCAATGAAAGCATTTAAAATGTCACGATAGTCTTTATATTCAAATATACTCACCACTTAAAATAGTACTTGCACAACCTAGAGAGATGAACTGGGCCGATGTCCATTTTTTGGTTCCTGTTCGGCTAAATCCCTGTTTTTTAAGCTCTGGCATACACCTTGCTGATCGGACACTTAGTCTAAGACATGGCGCCAAATTTTTTACAAGCTCGTCTTTGAAACCGAGCGGAGGTAACGGGGGGTCTCTAACTTTGAGTGGGGTGACGCAAAAAGTGTTACTTTTTAAGTGGC
>CAZYOE010000334.1:0-2881 GCA_964648725.1 uncultured Pseudobdellovibrionaceae bacterium
CATCAAGCCCAATTATCAATAGGTTACACTTTTTTGATGGAGACCCCAGAAAATGATATGCCGTTGTCTAGCTGTTAGCGAAAAAGAGCCTCGCCCTTTTTTCTATAAAGAAATTTTCATTAAATTCCATAATTTCACTTTTAAATAGAACCTATTGAGTCCGTTCCGGTTGCTGGCACCTATACAGAATCTGATAATTGGCATGAAAATCGCATTGAAAAAAGTCAACTTATCAATTATTCAAAAAGGATTATTAAATGAAAGCTCTCAGTGCGACCGCTCGATATCTACTTTTAGTTCAACTCCTATTCATCAGTGCTTATGCTAATGCATCATGCATAGGGGTGCTCAATAGCTCTGGATCATCATCAGAAAAAATTGCAAAATCTTTATCCTTAAATGAAGTCATTCTTAAAAACCCAGGAAGTTTGCTTTCACACCGAGGTAGTCAATTGGTTTTTCGACGCTCGATCAAGGACAAAAATGAATATCAAGTTCAAATCTTCGATTTGGAGAAGAGGACTTGGAGTGCCTCCTTTGAACTTCCGGTAGTTTCTGTGAGGTCCTATGCAACCGAAGATGCTGGAATTCCACCTATATTTGATGTACATTTACAACCAAAGGGCAACTTAGCATTAGTTGTCAATGATCTCGAATATACGATTTGGGATACAAGCACCGGCACGCTCGTTAGAAAGCTCGATACAAAGACCGACTTACGAAATTCTACTACGGCAAATAATCCGATATGGTCTCCCAATGGTCGGCTTTTGATTTTTCCAGATAAGGAAAATAAGCAATTAAAAATCTTTGATACACAGACGGGGAAAGAAACAATACTCGTTAATAATTGGTTCTTTGAAGCATCTATGTTCAAATTGAGATCAGACGGAAAAGAGCTGGCCATAGTCGAAAAAAATCTCGAAAGCAACGGCAATGTGTTAATTTATACTTTGTCTGAGACCGGTGAACTAATTGGAAAACCAATTCGAGTTAAACGAAAAGGATTCTTGAACCGAACTGACTATGCCTATTGGGATGGTCCTTACCTAGTACTAGCAAATAACTTTGATATGGATTATTTCGAGATGGACACCAAAAAATACATCGGGTCTTTTTCCAGCTACCAACCAAACTTTGGCAACAACCCGACCCGAATCTGGTATACAATGGAGCGTCAGATCACAAATCCCCCTCCTGGTGTCCCTGAGGTTCGCAACAAGGGTATCACTTCTCCTGTGATGAACCCTGATATGCTTGATGATGAACCGTCTTTTCAATATAAAGCCCTTGGCCAATACATTGCTTTGATGACGTACGGCCCACACGGGTTGATTCAATATTTAAATAAAAATGGTGAACGACTCTTAACTTTTTCCAACAACCAAAGGTCGCATGAAAACTTTGGGCCCAAAGATGTTCAGATTGAATCATTTTCTTACCCAACTTTCAATCAAGTAATAGGAGACCAACTTTACCTCTACTTTGACGGCCAATTGAAATCTTACACCATCGAACTGAAAGACGATCACAATTAAAAAATGGCATTTACTTGAAAACGTCTGTTGGTAATTCGACTGTAACTAATCGAGCCAGAAAAGGAAAGAAGGGTGGATGATTTTGCGTATTCCGCTAGATCCGGCCAGGCATTCCGCTAATTTACGCCTGCTGGCCGGATAAGCACCAGAATAGGTTGCCACCATCGTAAAGGAAAGGCAGAGTATAGGTTTTCTGAAAAACTGGGTTTTTCATTAAAAGAAGGTGTTCCAATAAAAAAATCTTTCAGAGTGCGCGGCAGTTTTTGAGTGGCCAAAGCCAGAATCTGGAATTGAATTTTCTCATCTGCGAGGAGACCCTTCTTCTGAGAACGCTATGAGCTGTAAAATTGTTCGCTTTTTTAAAGTAAACATATATTGTTTATATTTAGCAAACAGCTAATAAATAATTATTATTTTAAATAGTCCGGCATCATTCGAGAATATTTCTATATAATTTTAGAGTAACAAAATAATTGGGACATAAGACGTATCAACGTGTAGAATCGTCACAGTTAAGTTTTATTTTCGAGTTCTAAAGCCTTTAATGCTTGCGTGAGTTGCAATTGCTAATAACGTGAAGACCAGTCTCTCGAGAGTTAAGAACAGTGCATAGGGAAAAAACGTCTTTTAATTTATTGACTTCATTCAAATCGAATGAAAGGGGGATATTCATATGAAATCGTTTTTAGTCGCATCTATTGTATGTTTAATCGCGCAGGTTTCGCAGGCAAAAGTTCGCTTAGAAGTCCAACCGCTGTCCCTTCAATCACAGCAATCTGAAGTGATTGGAATTAAAACCAGTCAACGCACAGGGCAGAAAAAAGCCATTGTTTTCACTGGGCATGCCGCTCAACAGGTTGCTCAAGCAGCAGGGAAGCAATTGGATCCAACTCAAGAAATGATTGTAATGACGGGAAGCGAAGCGGATCAGCTTGTGCAGCAGGGCTCTGAACCAGTTTATAGAAGTCGTAATTATAATGTTGGTTCATTGGTCTTTATCACTGCCACGGCATTTGCGACCGCCGGAATGCAACTAGCTTTAGGAGCTATTGCTGCCGGAGTCGGAGTGGCATGGGTTGGCATCGCCATTGGTGTGACCGCGGCTAAAGTCGCTGTCTATGCGGCGTTAGTCGGTTTAGCATTGCCTTTCATTGTTGTTGCGACGGCAGGAGTTCTTTTTGTCAAAGCAATGACCAGGAACACCTACCGCTCGAACAGATATGTCTATGGTACCAATAGACACGTTTGTCGCATTCGCGACTATTTTAGTTTCGGGCGTCTGAATTGCTCCCGATACTAAAGGTAACGCAGAAGTTGGCCTTCTTCAGCCGAATCTAGTTAGG
>CAZYOE010000335.1:0-2872 GCA_964648725.1 uncultured Pseudobdellovibrionaceae bacterium
TGGGATCATCGCTCAATGAGTTTGGATCTAGAGGAACAATGATGGTTAAACTGCGTTCCCCAAAGCAAGTACAGTATGAAATTCAGCAAGTTTGGAATTCATCAATTGCATTAGGTGATTTTGTAAAAGGAAAATCATAGATGGCACGTACTCCAGCGCTCCCTTCGGTACCAATGGCCTCGCAGCCAGTACCAACACTGACGTCTGGATTGCAACACCAGATATTTTGGCTATGGACAACAGGTGGATGCCATACACCCCAGCATCCACGCCCTGGAAGAATGGAGGGAGTTCATGTTCCCTCTTGGCAACCAAAACCATTAGAGATATTTTTGGAAGAAGTCGCCCAGGCAACTCAACAAATTTATATTCTTGATCCTCATTTTGACGAACCGGTTGGTATAAGAGGTGTTTGGGATTACATTGTATATAGTAATGCTGGAGTAAAGATACTCGTTTCAAAAACTGACAGTAAGAAGGATCTCCAAAAATGGCTAAAAGATCACCCTGACCCAAAACAAGAAATACGATCAGTTGACATTCGAAAGACTGACTTAGAATTTCATGACAGGTTTGCTGTAGTGGATTCTGAACTTTGGCATTTCGGCTCAACGGTTGGCGGAGCCCAACCTCAATTCAGCGCGGTAACACGCGGCTGGAGCGCAAATGAATTCCGGATTGTATTCGATCGTCTATGGAAAGAGGCAACATGATTGATACACGTTTTGATACCCGCCCATCATTTCTTGTTATTCAAGATCGTGAAATTGATCATGCCGCAAGTAAATATTTGGCGGAAATTGGTTCGCTTAAGCCTATACTCGCAGCGGTGGGAAAATGGTGGATTTCGCTCAAATCTGAATTTGAATCTGAAGAAGAACTAATACTCGGAAGAATGCCCCAAAATCTTCTCCCAAGCGCAAACATCACACTGAACAGTAAGGACTTACTGTTGGCACTGGATCGGGTTGCGAATGGAAAGCAAGATAATCATTATATTGACAGAGCTGCGGCAATGCTTATTGGTCAAAGCATCGCGATGGCAATTTTGAAAACGCCATCACAGTCTTCATTCAATAGAGCAGAAAATTTCTTACAAATCGAATTTAAGGCAATTTCGGCCTTTCGAAACACATTTGCAGGCCAAATCGAAGAAGCTAGCAGGATGCTCCGAAATCGCTGGGTATCCCTCCTGCGGTTGAAGAAGATTAAATTGGACAATTTTCGAGGGTACCGAGAATACACAATTGAGTGGTTAGAAGAGCGGGTGCGCGAGTTTCAAACTGCACATTTGCTCGATTTATTTGAATTGTGGGAAGGAATTCGCCATCCATTTAGAATTCCATCAGAGTTACGAAATCGCTTGGTGACTCTTGCAAGTATTGATCGAGATGCCCTGATTAGCAGCCTTGAAATGCTTCCCTTGCCTGGAATTACAGAGTCTGCCATGCAAGAAATTGGAATTCCCAGAGACTCTGAACTAATTTTGGACCTTATTAAAGGAGCACCAGAACTTTTTGATTCAAAGGGGTTTTGGAACAAGGGAAAAGTAGCTGGATTTCTACCAGAGCTAGTTTTTGAATTTGCAGACGGAATCAAGAGATCTATTGAAGTTGCAGAACGCCAGGATCTTTTTAGAGCAAAAATAGCTTCAAATGCTTCCCATTTGCAAAAGCCACCAACAACATCGACTGCTGACGTATTCTCTAAGCAAGAAATGACAGATTGGTTTAGGAGTGCGTTCCAGGCAATTCTCAAAAGGAAGGATGGAAATTATCTATTACGACATTTTTGCGTGTATCTTATATATTTGCAGAGGAATAAGTCTGATTTTGCAAAACAGGACGACTCAGACAATGTAGCGATAAATATCATTAATGAATTACTAATGGCGAACGAGCCAGAGTGGACAAAGTACGACCTATTAGAAAAAAGGAATGAATTCATCAGCCACACCAAGGCGGACAGGGGTTATTATGTCTTAGTTGCATCTGCTCTTTTGGATGACGGTGCCACGACTGAAAAGTGGAAGGCATATCTCACGTTACTTCAGCTCAGAGACAGAAATGTATTAAGTCAGGTTAACCGCATGGGAGTTCTTGCTGTTTGGCAGTTTCATATTCTAGGCCACATTTTGGCGCGTACTTCTGATCCAATTGCCGAGTTTCGAAAGGCATGGACCGATCTCTATGATGAACGATTTTATAGCCGCTTTCAAATTTCCCATGATTCCCTAAATGCATCCGTTCATCTAGCATCAGTTGGCTGGGGTGCAGTGCTTTGGTTGGTATCCGAAAATGGACCCAAGGGCATTAGCTATGAGATAGCTGAAGCACTTTGGCACTTCATTTTTGACAGAGTTTCCGAACTACACACTATTCGCAGGCACGTATCATCTTTTTCTGCGGAGAGAGAGTTGTCGCTGCTATTTGCATCCATTAAATCAGTTTTTCCTGAAAATTGGCCTGATGTGGTTTTAGCTAAAGGAGACTTTTTGCGATCAGATCCTTGGTTGGCAGCAACGCTTTCTATGAATCTATTAAAGAACGGAGTCTCGAAGGATGAGCTAAATATGACATTGAATAATATTTTCGGAGGTCTTCAAGGACTTCGAAACCAACTATTAGAATTACAGGAATTCGGATTTAATGATGGATACAAGATTTTCCAAGAAAAGGAAATCCTAGATGTTCTTAACTGATCGTCGTAGTCAGTTTAATGAGTGTTCTCTGTCAAACTAATTCGCGATCAACACTCCTTTTCTGAACAATTCAAAATCAGAAAGACCCATACTATCTCTCTAGCAGATGGCTTAAATACATTCCTTTCTATGAATTTATTTATCTAACACGCTAGAAATAAAAACTCGTTA
>CAZYOE010000336.1:0-2869 GCA_964648725.1 uncultured Pseudobdellovibrionaceae bacterium
TTCATCAAGCCCATTAAAGTCAGCCACTCTTCCCGCTCCTGGGGATTTAATAGAGTGGTTGTTTTAACCAAATCTTTAATTTTGTTTATTTCCGCCGGTTGCATATTTTATAAACCTTTAACCCTGGCTTACCGAGTTCCCTTCTGTGGTTTCTTTTCTCTTCCTTCTTACTACTTAATACTTACTTCTTAATTCTTGCTACTTTTTTGCGCCTTGCTTTTCAATTCTGCCAACTTTTTTTCTATGTCCACCGAAGGCCTCGGAGGCACTGGTGGCAGCCTTTTTACCGGCTGCGGACTTGCATTCCCCCAATTCAGCCCGGGGGCCACTTCAACTTCTATATATTGTTTCTTGGAATTAAAATCTAAGTTCTGCCGCTTTTTTTCCTCGGGCTCGCGGCTCATAAGAGAAATAATGTCCTCTTCCAGCTGCTCTGCCTCCCCATTTCTCAACTCCTCTTTATATTTTATAACTTCTAGTTCATCAAGTTTCGGATCCTCAAACCAAGCCAAAAGTTTTAATATCTGTGACAATGTTCTTTTTTCGCGCTCGTTCAGCTTTTGCACTTGTCGGTTTTTGAATAAATACTCCGCAACCTGCATTGTATTTATTTGGTTCGTCTTTTGCAGACCAGACTCAAAGTAAGATTTTACCCAGTCGAAAACGCTATGGGGCTCTTTTGATCCTAAAATTTCCTTGTTACGAATAATACAATCCGAAAAAGTTTTTTCGAAGTCTTTCGAATAATCCCAATCATTTTCCCATACCGCAGCCTGCACATGCCTCAGCAAATCAACCTTGGATTCTAAAAATAATAGATGATTTTGAAGCAAATATATAACTTCTGGTTTGGGTAAATACCATAGCAGATTCACTTCATATTCAAGTATCTTATTTAACTGCTCTGAAGGGAGCGACTGTCGGCCAGAAGACATTAAAGGCCTAATATCCAAAACTAGGTACAAAAAATGAATTTTGTCTTCCTCTTTAAGACTTTTTCTTGTTTGTTCCAGTTTTGCCATAAAGGAACTAAAAGAATTCTGCTCCGACCTTTTAACCCCTTCCAGAATAACACCAAATTCTTCCCACTTATCGGCCAATAATTTAGCAACGAGGCTGGAATCCGTCATGTCTAATTCTTTGCCAAACCCAGTCAAGGTATGTTTTTCCAAATGCGGCAAAATTGAAACCAGCTTGTCCTTTAAATCTAAAGGGTAAGAGCTGGAATCTATAATATCTTTTACTTTGTTTTGTTCAATTAAAACCATTTTTTAAACTAGGTTAACTTATGGAACCAGTCCCGGCCTTGACAACTCTGCCCTCAAAGTTGCGGCAACCCTGTCATAATCTGCTTTAGTTCCAGCTCCAAGACCCCCCGCCGTTCTATTTACGGCATCCTCAAGTTGTTTAGGATCTTTAAATACAGCCATATAGGCTAAGCGCAAATTTCTATACTCCTGTTCGGAAACTTCCTTGTCCAAATCTGCTATATACCTTCCTTTCGCCCTAGCTTCTTCTAAAACCGCATCCTTCAAATTATCCCGCAACTGGGCCTGCTTCCTTACCACTAAAGGCAAATAGAATTCTTTAACCCTGTCAGCCATACCGTCACGGCCGGCAATATATTCGTGTCCTGAGGTCAAGTGGGTAAAAGTATATTTACCCGAGCTGCCAAATACGGTATTTCCGACACTGTCTTTTGAAATTTGGGATTCCCACCATTGGTCTAGTTGCTGAATACCTTTCTGTTTGCTGAGGTTAATTTGTTTTTCTAAAATTTTCATTTGATCATGTTTTGCGTTTTCATAGTTTGCTGCATTAAACCCGCTGCCTCCGTGCAAAGCTCGAGCTGGCGCGGAACTGGCAAATGCTGCCTGCAAAGCACCATATCCATAAGTATTATCACCGGTTTCTACGGCATTGATTATCCTAGAAGTTTCCCGAGTTTTCCGAGCCACTGTTCTTTCGTCATCAGTCGGCAAAATGTCCAAACCTCTGCTGTGGGCTTGTTGTGCAGCAAAATCCCGCAAGGTATTATAATCCTCAATTCCGACTGTTTTAAAAGATGCGGTCGAAGGATCAAATTGTCTTTGTATTGTATGAGCATGACCATGTTCATCAGTCCAGGTCATTTCAGCCCCAGTAAAAGCCTTGGAATCATATGCTAAAGCACCCAAACGTTTTTGGAAATCCTCATGTACGTGATGGGACAATGCGCCCTTCGATTTCATGTAGTCCAAAACTCCGCCAAGGTTATTTTTGTTGTATCTCAAGTCCTTATATTGAAGCTTTCTGCCTCCTGTAAATTCCATATCAAACTCTTCGCCAAAATTTTCCACAAATTCATTCATGTTATGGTTCTTAAACATCCGACGCAATTGCTCTGGCAACATAAGCTGGGCGTCTTTGTCGCCATCGCGCGCTTTTCTCCATCGCTGCAATGCAAACTGGACTTCGTCCTGTTCGCTGCTTGAAGCCTCGCCCCTGCGTTCTTCCATAAGTTCTTTTCCCTGATGCTCATTATATAAAGCCAAGGGATCCTCGCCTTGCCTCCTAAATCCCGGAGTCTGTCTCTTTACGCTTAAAGCAGCTGCGGAGGTTAAGGACTTGCTTCTTTCCAGTTCTTCCTCCGAATCTTTTCTGAGTGATTTAAAGTATGTAGGCAAGTGCAACATGCCGTAAGCAATCTTTTTGCCCCTCGAGCCCTCCGCCAAACCTGCTGTCCAGTTATTATATTTTTTTTGTATCCAGCCGCCCGCCACATCCCCGCCCAACCATTGCACCCCTTTACCCGCCACAGCCGCAGCTCCCGCTGCGCCCGCAAACGGCGCGAAC
The DNA here is from genome assembly GCA_964648725.1 of uncultured Pseudobdellovibrionaceae bacterium. Lineage (GTDB taxonomy): Bacteria > Bdellovibrionota > Bdellovibrionia > Bdellovibrionales > Bdellovibrionaceae > CAUJGP01. Next base: position 2,836 of record CAZYOE010000336.1, read on the forward strand.
ATGCCGGTCTTGACCGTGGTGGTTATAACATTCG
>CAZYOE010000337.1:0-2854 GCA_964648725.1 uncultured Pseudobdellovibrionaceae bacterium
ATCCCAAGCAATGAAGGTACCATTTTTCAAGCCAAATGCCGTCAGAGCAGCGCCAAGTCCCGGCCTTAAGCCACGATCCTTCTTCAATCTCGCCGCTTCCGAGTTGACCCAAGAAAGACACTGAACCCACGATCCCTTAAACTCTTCCGAAATCCTTTGTAACACCAGTTGCAATTTCGACAGAACTTGAAGCGCTCCGTCGGTGCTAAGATGCTCACTGCCAAATGAAAAGTTCTCGGTTAGATAGTCAGGAACTTTTACGATAAAATCATCAACATTAAAATTTTCATTTACAGCCGCTCGACTGAAAATTTCATTTAAAGGTAGCAAAAAGCCATCCGAGAAATCAGGTCTAATGCTGTGCTGAACAGGCCGCTCCCAAATCAGACATGTTGATTGACCATTTTTTTCAGTTCTATAGCTGGTATTTTCTCCAACATGTTTTACACGTCCAACACCAATCAAAATTCTCTCTTTTGTTTCTACATGAGGAACTTGCTTTGCATAAACAAAGACGAGAGAATCTTCAGGATAAATGTGTCCGAAGAAAGCATCTTGGGAACTCTTTTGGTTCTCCAAGCTCTGCATCCATTTTGAATCAAAACTAAGAGGGGGTTCATTTTTAGAATCAAAATTGAATTCATATCTACCTGAGTTTTCCTCTCCATACTCAAGTGTCATCCATCTAAAAGGAAGGGTCATCAAAGAATAGGGAGGAACTCTTAGTTCGGTTGAACGAAAATGACCGTGAGTCTCCTTTGATGAGTTTTGATAAGGATGTGAAACACTAACAAAATGTTCAAATGATGCCATGAACGAGGCTCTTTCGCGGATGCAAGGCGGAAGTTCTTTTTCAGAGAGCTGATTCAGTTGACATCCGGCGACGCAATCTTCTTTTGCAGCATCTTTAGATTCCAAAATATTTTTCAAATTCATGCAAGCGATATTTGCGCTCGGCTTGTCACAAACCTTCCCCGACCAGCCCGAATCGTGCCAAGGCACACGTGCGGTTAGATGTCGTAGAGGGTATTTAGAAGAATTGATTTTAGATTTCACTGCCACTTTTAAGCCGCTTTCTTTCCTTCGATGTATAAACTTGCGAGGACCGAAACAAACTCACGCAATTCGGCAGCGTCTTTTTCCGGTATTCCATCAATTTTACTTTTCGTGAGAACGTTGATTTTCATGAATCCATCAATCGTTTGAAGGTATTCATGTTTTAAGTAGCCCTCACTCTGATTAAGAGCCATATGAACCATCTGTTCTAGTTGCGTAATGGAACGTAAAAATGGAATTGGTTGAAGAGCCTGCGCAACGGACTTCGTTGTTTTCTTTGGAGTAAGTTTTCTCGACAGAGCGCCTCTCTGGTTGAAGGCTGGAATCCTATTCAAGTCATCTATCAGTTCGATAGTTACTCGATTGCGAAGTGACTTAAGCTTCGTTTTTTGCGCTTCAATCTGCCTTGAATCAAACCAGCATTTTTGAACATCCTCAAATATAGTCTTTAGCTCGGCCACTTGATAAGCCCTATGAAAACCGATCAACTTATCAAGCTTGCTCTCGACTTGCGCAAGCTTCTTAGCATTATCATATCCAGCAATTAAATGAGCGGCTCCTACGATAACTGGCACTACCTGTGCCAATTGCGCGGCCGTCGAAGGATCAATCTTATGTGCATTTTCTAGAATCTGACCGTTCTTTGCAATGGCAGTTGGCTGCAAGCCTTTCGATGTTTTCATGAGTTCTGCTACGCCACCAGAAATCTTTTGAGCGACTTCTGGAGAGAATGAAGTCAAGATCGTTCCCTTGAACTCAATGAGGGCAGATGCTTGGAGTCCAATCATGGCTGTGTTTCCGTTGATCCAGACAGAAACTTCACGTTTCACTCCGTCATTGAAAGATTCTGGATTCTGAAAATCATCAAAATTCATGGATCTGATCGGATTGAATCCGACGTGATGTGCGCCAAGTGGATCGATCTCATTTTGGTTAAGCAGTGGACTGTTATTACGCCCTGTGAATCGTCGATTCCAAAGAAAGTAAACCCCAGCAATCGAAATGAGAGCGGCTAAAGCCAAATACATGGAGAGTTCCATCATGCGACCCTCTTTGTTTCCATCCACCCGATCTCACGAGCCCAAAACTGATAGATCATCACCATTGCGAATGTATCAAGCTCACAATACTTCAGCAGTGCTTTTGTCACTCTATCGGCTTCAAGCTCACTCATTTCGGTGAATTGCATTCGAGCATAAGCTGTCATGGCGGCTCCGCCGTCAGCGAGAGAGTTATCTGTAATTAACGATTCCATTTCCTCCAAATCGATGTCAGAGAATACTTCTGGCAGCAGTTTGTAAGGATCGATTACTTTCCCACTAGGATCTTTTACGATCCAAGCCCAGTTTTTGTAATTTTTACTTCCTAATTGCGTGCCATAAATTGGCTTGGAATAAAAATCTTGAATGTAGTTTGAACTATTCAAAATAGCGGGCAGAACTTTTTTAATTGAATTTGAACCTTTGGTCAGAGGATTGTAGTAAAAGCGTTTGACCATCTCACACATGTCGACCATGTTTCTATCGCCCGACCACGCACCTTTTTTTTCAGTAACACCTTCAATCCATGTGCAAAGCTCCACTTTGTCCGTCTCAGACGATTGCATTAATTGCTCATGAATTTGACATAGAACTGTATTCTCGTGCACAGCATATCTAAAAATAGTTCCATTGTTTTGTTCCAAAGCCTGCTTTAAAGCTCTAACAAAATCGTAGTTAGGAAAGTGTCCTCGCTTCGTATTAATATATTCAGTTTTATGTTCGATGTTGCCGTTTTCATCCACCGTATGATGTGAGAA
>CAZYOE010000338.1:0-2834 GCA_964648725.1 uncultured Pseudobdellovibrionaceae bacterium
GGGAAATTTTGTGAAAGGTAGGGAGAAGAAGGTAGGAAAGAAAAAAGGGGGTTGAAAAAAAAGGAAAGGCTTTGTACTTTTTGGTTCCTTGAAAAAACTAAAAATAACAAAGGCCTCTCTAAGTGAAAAATAAGAAAAAAAATCAAACCAGTCAAGATCAAAAATCACAAGACATCTTACGCGATTATAAAAAATCAGGAAAAATAAGGCCTTGGAAGAAGAATAGGCTTTTGACAGAAGCTATTTCTTCGGTTTGCTATCGGACTCCTGGGTTAGAGAAATATGGGGAATTGATGGATTCCTGTGGAACTTTCTTAGAATATATGGCCTGTAAGACAGTTAAACATGGGAAAAAGCTTAAGAGAGCAAGCTTTTGTAAGTGTCGAATGTGTGTTCTGTGTCAGTCGAGGAGAGCTCTTGTTGTTCAGAAAAAAGTTTTGGACATGGTAGGGTGGCACAGGGAAAAGTATTTAACTGATGTGGCTCTTCTTCTTACTTTAACTGTTCCAAACGTTAAGGGGGATTTTTTAGGAAAATCTCTTGATGATGTTCATGGAGGGTGTCAGAGGATGATGCAACGTAAGGCCGTGAAGTCAATTGTTCGGTCTTCCTTTAGGGCTACAGAGATTACTTACAATCATGATCGAGAGGATTATCACCCTCATTTGCATATATTATTGATGGTTTCTCCTGAGTATTTTTATAGAAAAAACGGCTTGTATCTTATTCGCGATGAATGGCTAAGGCTTTGGCAAGAGTCCATGCGTGATAATAGTATTACTCAGGTGGATATTCGTAGAGTTGATGATAAAGGGGAGGGAACGTTTGAGTCGATTGTAGCAGAGGTTGCTAAGTATGCCACAAAGCCGCTGTCTTATATTTTGAAAAATGAGAAGGGGGAGTTTGAGGCAGATCCTAAGGTGGTTGAGACTCTTCATTATGCTTTGAAGAAGAGGAGAACCTTTGCTTTTAGTGGATATTTTAAGAAAGTCTGGAAAGAGAAAAAGCTTCAAAAAATTGAAAAATTAGACTTAATTTCAGTAGATGAGGAAGAAATTGATGAGGATGGAGTGGTTAAAGAGAAGGCTCCAGAGTGTTGTAAGGTTTGTAATGAGCCCTTAGTAAAAGAAGCTTATCGTTGGGATCGGGTAGCAAAAGAGTATTTGAGAGTCTATTCAGATGGAAACAAAGGGTGTGATGGTTTTCAATCTGAGTTAAAGACGATTCAGTGTCGAGGTCCGTCCTGAAATTAGGGTCGAGAGACGATCTAAAATCCAAAAATCACATTTTTAGAAGAGAGAAAAGAGGTCTTAAAAAAGGGCTTCAGGACTTATTTTGCTTTTATCTTTTAGATTTTATGAGCGAAAGCCTAGGGCTTGAGCTTTTCGTGTTGCCATTTTTGGCAACACATATTGCGTAGTCGAAAATTCTTCAAATTTATCTCCTAACGCCCTTGGCGATTTTCGGGGCCTTGGTCAAATTACCGGCTGAGACAAATTCTTCATCACCCTTCACCCTCTCTCAGCGTTTTCGGTTGAGGTCGTGTCTGACAAAAAAATCCTCTCGAGCTCATATCGTGGTCTAGGTCGCCTGCGACAAAGTGCCGTTGCCGGAGGCAACACGTAAGCGCGCATGTCTAAAAATCGACATGACAGCCTTTACTTGCTTTCGCTCCCTCATTTATAAAAAGTATCGAGTCCCTCACGACGCCCGTGGCCGTCAAGCACGCGCGATATTTTTAAGAGCGCATAAGTGCGCACCCTCCGGATGAAGCCCTATGAGAGGAATTTTTAGGGCATTTTATGAAATACAAACAGAAAAGGAGCCTACCATATGAAAAACGCTGAAGATAAAAAGGCCATGACTAAAGCAAAGTTAATCACTGCAGTTTCTGAGGTAACAGGTCTTTCTAAAGCGGATACGGTCCGTGCTCTTGATGGGATGCTTTACTCTATTAAGAGAGAGCTTCAACAAGGAAATACGATTAGAATTATGAGATTAGGAACCTTTAGGATTTTTCAACTCAAGGAAAGGGAGGGGTCTAATCCACGAACAGGAGAAGCGATGAGAATTCCTGAGAGGAGGATCGTTAGATTCAGAGGAGGGGCAAAATTGAAGGAAGACGTTGCTTAAGCTTTTTGAAATAAAATGTGTAGAGGAGGAGGACTTGTGCTTCGTTTTATCGAGTGATCCTTCTCGTAAATATGCGTCTTAGGACTCCTATAATCGCTCTTCAGAGGGAACGGTGAGTGAAAATTATCTTTCGCTTCTGTAGGGCCTTCTATGAGGCTTGAGGATAGGTTTAAAGTTCAACAATCGATTTTCTTAAAACTAAAATAGGGCTTCATCCGGAGGATGCGCACTTATGCACGATTTGCAATCGTCCTTGTGCTTTACGGCCACGGGCGTTGTGATGAGGTAGGGTAAACAGCTCAAAAATTGTTTGAATCAATAGGGTTTTGCTTGTGATTTTTTGACGATTGTCGGTGATATCCATTCTTAAAAAGAGGGCGCCGTCGGCAGGACCGCATGACACGATTTGCAATCGTGCATAAGTGCGCCTTTAGAAATTTTCGATTTCTTCAGGATAGCCTCATTCGCTTTGCTCATATGTTTTTTGATGAGGTCTGGAGATATGGAGAAATTTAAGGAGCGAAGCGAGTTAAGAGGGTCCGACGATTTTTAAGAAGGCGCGCTTATACAAACTCTTCGAGTTTGTGCTCTTTGGTGCAAGCACCTCAGACCACAACAAGAGCTCGAGAAGATTTTTTGTCAGACGCGACCTCAACCGAAAACGCTGAGAGAGGGTGAAGGGTGATGAAGAATTTGTCTCA
>CAZYOE010000339.1:0-1878 GCA_964648725.1 uncultured Pseudobdellovibrionaceae bacterium
GCCGGCGGCCACGGCCGAGGCAGCACCTGCTGCTGCTCCGGATGCGCCCAGCAAGACTCCCAGCGAGCCCGCAAAATAGCATATTGTATGCGACTTGAGACTCTTCTATCCTGAAGAGGTATGGAGTCTTCAAAAAAGTGGGCCCTTTCATTTGTGGCTCTTGGGTTTATTTGTCTTATTGCTTTTGCGATTTTATCGTCAAGGCCGACCTATTTTTCATCAAAATCTCCTGAAGTTGCTGTTGTTGAGGTCTTTCAAGGTACTGTCTATGTCTTGAGATCAAATCCTGGACTCAAAGAAAGAATCCAAGGGCGAAAGTGGATACGGGCTGCAGAGAGCCTTGAAGTCGGCCCTGATGCTGATCTCAGCGTGGAGTTTCCATCAAATTATCGACTTAAAATTGATCCTCAGAGTGTTGTGACTTTTGATCTCAGCGGCGAGACCGCAAGGCTTTTTATCAAGAGCGGAGAAATCTCTATCGAAAATTATGGGCGAGAAGGAATTACTAAGGATGGGGACGAATTAAACGCAACTGATTATGGTTTGGCATTAGAAAAAGAAAAAGAAAAAACGCAGAAATCCAAGGCAAAAGCTCCCGACAGAGCGGGGGTTGAGTCACGTCTCAATCAGAAAATAATCCAAGAAGTACTTAAAAATGTGCGCCCGCAGTTCTACAAATGCTACTCTCAGCTTTTGCAAAAGACCCCTGGGGTCGGGGGTCAGTCTTCTTTAGCATTTAATATATTAGCAACTGGTAAAGTGTCACAGCCGGAAATTTCTAGCAGCACTCTGTCAGATCCTTTGTTTAAGAAATGTCTTTTGAGTGTTATTGAACGAGTGGAATTCCCTTCCTTTTCAGGGGCGAGTATCAATACGGTCTTTCCGATTCGCTTCGAATAACATATTAGATTTAACGATAATCATGTAAATATTCAATGCGCTCTTCCACCCAAGGGTCATGAAAAACAGTTTTCTCATCGATCGGTGGAGCACTTGGTTCGTAGGAACCGAGGAGCAATCCTTTTTCTTGAAAAAAAGAGCGAAGGGGGCCGCTCTTTGCTTCCAATACAATTCCTCTGCGGAATAGATCATCAAAAGATTTCATCAGTTCTTCAGGAGTGAAATTGTAATTGAAAATCATATCCTGACTGACGGCAAAAACCGTCTCTAAAGACAATCGGTCTGATTGAAACAAATCGATAGCCACCTGAAAGGTGTTCGATGTAGCCAAAGTTCTCCGACCAAATTTCAAATAGTATTCTGGGTCAGTATCGGTGGCTAGATTGATATAGATACGTTCTACTGGATCGTTGGCAGGAATAGAAGACTGAAGTTGCAGAATGACATCGACCTGCTCTCCGGTGACGTGCAGCTTTTCAAGAATATAGCGAAGGTCATTTGTGCTCACTCGGCGGGCACAGATTTCCGAGTATAAGTTGTAGATGATCGCGACGCTTTCACTGTCATCGCCCCAGCAAATTTGTCTGACATTTTCATTGAGATTCATGCGCAGCTGCATGAGGGCTTGCAGCTTGTAGCCGACTTGCTTAGTCAGTCGCCAAAAGCGCCCCGGGCGAATATTTTTTAAATTATCTTTGTAAAAACACCCCAAGGGATTGATGCTGTCGATCCGGAGCTTATCATTAATCCTCTCTTCCATCTGAGGGGGGGAGGCCGTGATAAAATAAATTGGTAGAAAATCTGGTCCTCCACGCGCCTTAAAGTCCACAGCCAGGCCGCGCAGCAAGGTATCCGTGCCCGGAATGTTTTTCTTATTGAATGCCCGCTCAAGAATTGTTTGCATGAGGCCGCGGAGACTATCAATTGTGGTATCAAGATAGGTTTTGTCCAAATCCCACACAAATACCTCAGGAGATG
>CAZYOE010000339.1:1888-2833 GCA_964648725.1 uncultured Pseudobdellovibrionaceae bacterium
CTTACAAAGTGTTCAGGATTTACAGTATCTTCAAAAACTACATCTCCGTTAACTTCAGCTCGGTCCTGCCAATCTGCCATTCGACCTTTCCTTATGAGACTTTTCTTTATGAGATATCAATTTTAAACATCAATGTAAGATTCCAGAAATCCATAATACCTTGAGTAGCTATGATAGAAAGGCCTCACTGCGAAACTTGAGTAAATTTCGCAACGCGCCACCTGTCTTGATTTGAGGCAGAGTGGAGAAAATTTCACCAGTGGCATGAAACTGGAAATATTGAACTCCCAAACGATCTTGAATTGGTCTTGGGTAAAGCAAGCAGAAGAGAATCCCAAAACTAAACTTCAGATCTGTCAAGAGGGATTTGAAACTTATGGTGAACAAAAAATTAGCAAGCATGTGTCTAAAGTTCATACAGTTCTCCAGGGTGGATCGGCTTCTCAGCCTGATGGCCCTAGGAGTTTTGTTTCTGCCTGTAACTACAAGACGCCGGCAACGGAAACTCCGGCGCCTGCGGATGAAGGCATTGCAAAATCATTCTTTTACGTTGAACAAAAAAGTGACAAGAAAGATGCCAAAAGCGGCGAGACTGTAAAGGTGCCAAAAACTTTTGTCTGTGGCTGGGTTTCTGAAATGGAAACCGGGTCCGATGTGACGAGAGAAGAAGGTCCTTACACCAATAACGTCATTGTACCGAATCATTGCAATCTTGTGTTTGAGATTACCCAATCGCGCCTGATTGCAAGACAAGTGAATCCGTCCTTTCCAGATGATCCTTCGCGCTGGGAAATCGCCATGACATTCCCAATCACTTCTCACTACTATTTAGAAAAAGAGAAAGACGCCCAAGGGCGTGAAACCAATAAAATCATCAAAAATTCATCTCGAAGTCACTGGTCGGCCCGTACTCATATGGATTTGGATCTTGAAAAGGTTTCTTTT
>CAZYOE010000340.1:0-1874 GCA_964648725.1 uncultured Pseudobdellovibrionaceae bacterium
GGTTTTGCTTCAAAAGGCAACCAGCTTTGAGTCCACAAATAAGAAGTTTTACCTTTATGAAAGGCAGGACTGTGCAAGGCGGCCCATTCTGGTAATTGATTGTATTTTACGATTTGATTTAAGAGTTTAAAAATTTCTTCGTTGGATAGAAAAGTTGTGTGGCGTCGTTGAAGTTCATAGTTAAGATTGAAATGCCGTTCAAGTTCTTCGTGCACACTCATTCTCCATTCAAAATATTCTGGAGAATGGAGTTTTAAATGGGGTAAATGCTCAACCATAAAACTTACTATATCGGCATTAAAATCGGTTACGGCAGAATGATAATTTGGCTTTCCCAATAAAATTTCTTCAGCCATAATAACTCTGTTAGTACTTTCATCATATTCTGGATATCGTGAAAAACCGGAAAAGAAACCGTCTTGAGAGCTCAGTGGCCATATCCATGTTTTAGATTTGTTCTCAAGTAATTGATCCATCGTCATTTTTCCAAGCAGCATATTCGAGAGCAGACTTCGGTCAGAGAAAAGCTCTTTAGCTTTAAAGTGGCTTTGCTCTAAAGCAAAATCTATTAAACTTAAAAAATAAAGAGTCTGCTGTCTGTGTTTTGATAACTTATCCCAAATGCGTTGATCTACGTCTAAGAAACGATAGTTTTCAACTTGAATCCACTTTAAAGGTAAATGTCGGACACACTGAATAGAGTTTTTTTCAACAGTTTGCGTTTCCTCTAAAGGAGTGCGATCAAATTTGATGGTTTGATAATTGTTGAGGTTTGCAGGTAGGATGTTCCATAGAATGGGGATACGACTCAAAATAAAAGCTCTGACTTGTCGAAATTGAGTTGGGTCTACGAAGAGTTCCTCGAAGTTTTGCATCTTCCAAACTCGCTCATTCTCTAAAGTTTGCCAATCGCCATATTGCCAAATGATTTCTTCTTTTCCCTCAGGTTTTTCAGGGCAAATGAGAAGGTGCAAATCCAATGAAGAGGCAAGGCTCAATGTCGAAAGCATGAGCGTACTCAAAAATGAAAGTTTATATTTCATTGATCCGAGGCCTCTCTAGGAGCTGTATTGGAAAATGCCTTTTCCATCTCGGTCCATTGATTTAAAGAACGTTTTCTTTGAAAAACATTGAGTAAATGAAACTGAATATCACGAATGTTTCTTTCCCAATCACCTTGAGTCATGTGCCTATTGGCTTGCTGGAGTAGGTAGTCGACCTCTATCAGTGTGTCTTCAAAAAACAAGCATTCAGACCATGCAGAGTGGATAATTTCAAAATAATCTTTTTGACGCTTTTCAGACTCAGCTTGTGAAAACCCAAAAGCCAACCAATAATCTAAAGGATATTGTTTTAAAAGGAATTCTTGAAAACGGGTTTTGAAGCGTTTTTTAAGCTCTTGCATTTTTTCTAAATGGGAAGCTAAAACTTTTTTAAATTCAGGTTCAAGACTTAGCAAAGCTTTCTTTTGTTCATCGTTAAGGGGATAGGCTTGACGATAGCGATTGAATCCCGGATCGCGTTGGTAAAAAGGCAGACTTCCCCCTATGGGACCCTTTGCATCGCCATAGCGATAAAGAAAACCTTCATGAATTCGAGTGAAAACTTTTTCTAAAATCTTGGGTGTCATAAGCGCATCCGCACTCATGGGATCAAGAGCTTCGCATTTAGTAACTTCGTTAAGTGTTTTTAGGAATTTATCACGAAAGTCCCAAAATCCAGTCTTGTATGGAGTCTCATTGTAAAAATGTTCATTCCAATGTTTTCGATTTTTATATTTTTCTTTGAGTTTAGAGTAGCTAAATACTTCTTCTAAAATCCAACGTTCAATAAAATCATCACCTCGAGTGGGTAAACCTATTTTTATCTGGGCT
>CAZYOE010000340.1:1884-2803 GCA_964648725.1 uncultured Pseudobdellovibrionaceae bacterium
TTGGCTAAAGTCTAAATTCGACCAGCTGAGTTCGGGATCAATTTTACTTTGAGTTATTCCATAACCAAGTTTCGCAATAATATCTACCAGGGCATGGACAGTCGGTATGGCTTCGAGGTCTTCTTGAATTAAATAACCCAAAAGTGTTCTTGTTGGAGCGCTGTTCATGCTTTGATCTTTGGGAATTTCAAAATGTTTAATTTGTGCCCAATACATCACTTCGTGAAGCATTAAAACAGATTGCGGGAGTTTGGACATAAGATCAAAAAGGCGAAGATCAATTTGAAGCTCAGTAAATTGACCCACGTGGACTTGGAGTGCCACTGTGACGGTTGTGCAATTGCGAAGCTCATAGACCCACTCGATTTTTGCGTCATCAACGGGAGCAACTCCATGGTAGTCGGCTGAAAATTTATCAAATGCTTTAAGGTGGTCTGGAATGATTTCCTTAATAAAAGGAAGTTGGCCATCAAACCGTGCGCGGAGACGATAAATCCAATTCCACTCCGTTTCAGTTTCCTTTATAGGGAAAATTTTACCCCAATTCTTAAAGCGCATATTTTTGAGCTTTGCGATATAGAGGTCTAGTGTTTCGATGAACACGATTTTTTTAATGTGCGATTCTTGTAATTGTCCAAATTGAGCTGTTCCCTTTAAATTCTCGGCAAAGATTTCTTTCAAAACTGTATCATCTGAAAAGCACACGAGGGCTTTACCGCCTCCAAGAATTTTGTCGCCGCAATAAGCTAAATTCGACGCTAGAAATAATATTGATAAGAATTTATTAATTGTCATTTCATCAGCTCTCTTTTTCTGCTGGGAATTTCGCTCAAGGGGAATAAGGCTATACTCATCCGGTACACTTCATTAGTTTCTCCACTTTCCAAAAGCTCGGAAAGGTCATCCTGAAATTGGCGAA
>CAZYOE010000341.1:0-2798 GCA_964648725.1 uncultured Pseudobdellovibrionaceae bacterium
TTCTGGACATCTCTGTCCGGTAAAATGTGTCCACTAAATCGGGGGAACTTCAAAGCACTAACCTTCGAAAAAGTAGTAAAAGCCAATCCGCAAGCAAGTAATTGAATGCCTATAAAATATTTTAATTCTGACCTCACTTTTTCTCCTTAGGCTCTTGAATACGAGTGCTGGTAAGTATAAGTCCATACGGATTTGATAATGATCTAGGGACTGACTCAACTTTTGCAATGAGTGTGAATCGGTATGCCGAGCGAACATCACCGACGGAAATGATTCTATCCGTATCCACTCTGAAGCCATCGGGCGTTTCTTCGACCCCATTGATAAACACTCGCTGTAGAATATTACGTGATTGGAATTCCTTTTGTTCTGTATTTCTTAATGCTAGCTCATCAAAGGCCACAATATGATCGACTGGCTGTACATCCGAATCAAATCGTTGTGATAAACTCATTTTTAAAAATTGAGTAATCTCAGCTAATGTATGCTTACTTTTTACCGTGTTTGCAAAAGTGGTATAGCATCCTCGCTCGATTACGATGGGCTCTTCGAAAGAGGTTTTAATTGTGACTAATGATAAAACAATGGTGACTAAACTTAATGATATGACAGCCCCTTTTAAAATTGAGTTTTGCGAACTCACAGTGGCCCACGCTTCAGTATATTTCATAAAATTGAACTCCTAAGCTTTTATTTTTCGGCTATTTGAACTTGATTGAGTCTTCGTTGAATTATTTGTTCTCGGTGTGAGGGGGGACATTCTTTTTGAAAGAGTGGGTCTATTCATCATTTGCTTTGTTGCGCTTACAGCTCTAGCGGGTGAAAGTGTCATTCCACCAATGGATAAAGAACTTAGGTCTTTTCCCATCTGAGCTAAACCTCCCCCAGCGAGCGCATGAACCACAAAAGGAGTCAGTAGCAGGGAGCCGGCTAAAATGACATTGTAGCCAATTGCAGATAAAAAACTAATCTGACTACCTTCTTGATTAATACGACTTAAAGCATTGCTCCATAAAAGAGTGGCAAGCGTACTCCAGACCACCTTCCACGCGGCCACTTCAATGAGGGAGCGAAAAAGGGCTGATGTTGCTGAGGCTGTAACTGGTAATACAAAAAGTGCAATCAGTAGTGGTGAGAACACATACAGTAAGACCCATACATAAATATAAAAACTATCTGCAATATGAATCGAAAAATAGAGCAGAAAGAAACTCAAAAAACTTATAATCAAAGTTATAGTTTCTTTAAAACTTGACCATGACCACGAAAGTTCCCCTAATTTATCTCCCATTCGATCTAAGATGGTTTTAAAATTATTCAAATCACCAAGCTGCGAACTGATTGCATCAGCCACTTCCGCAATAGTATTCGAAATATCAGGATAACTATGCAAGAGTAATGCTGCAATGAGTGCTCGCCCAACGAGAGTTCCAAAGTTTGGAACTCCACCAATGGGCCACTTAAAATGTTCGATTGCAATTCCTAAAAGCATCAATACCGTAATCATCAAATAAAAATACCCGGCAAAGATATCATGAACTTTTTTAGCTTCTAGAGCTAACCAAGACAAATCAGCGCCCATTAAAACCTCGGTACTTTAAAGCGGACAGGTTCATTTTTCATTGCCACTTTTAATGTATTGGCTGTGGCTAAGTATTCTTTGGTAGAGTCTTTTTCTTTCTTATTTTGAACGGCTAAAGCTTGTGCCTGAATTTTCAATCCTGTCGCTTGAGTACGTAAGCTTTGGTTCATCACTTGCAACATTACACCTAGAGTTTGTGCTGTGAGTTTTTGAGCACCTCCAGGTGATACAGAGTGACTGTATTCCTTGATGACCTCACCCAACTGATCTATGCTTTGAGTGTAGTTATAAACTTCATTATTAAGAGTTACTGCTTCCGCAACGTTCTGATCTGAATCCCGTTGAACCTGTGCATTGGGATTATCTGTTACATTGCCGTAAATTTGTTGAAGCTTACGAATTGAATCTATTCCAGATCTCCAATCTTGATAGATTCCAGGATCAACATAAGGACTGATCGTGTCGGCAAGCCTTAGTGAATCATTAATACCACGGTTGATATCGCGGATTAATTCTAATTGGGATTTGCCATTCTCGACCATGTTTCTCAGTTCGATCAATTGCCTTAAGGCGTTTTCAAGTATTTGCGCCAAATAAATTAGGTCACCACCCCAGAAGTCGGCATGAGCTGGGGTGATGGAAACAAATGAAATCAGAAAAACCAAAATCATTTTTTTTATTTGTTTGAACTTAAACCACATGAGCTGCCACTCCTTTCGGATACTTCAAAGCTAGTGCTTTGAGAATTTCTAAGTTGGAGGCTTCGGACATTTCTTTCTTGTAGTCTTCAATTTTTCCCAAATCGCGACCGTCAGTTGTAGCTAACCAATACTCTAAAGGAGTCGAATCAATCAGAACAACAGACCTCGAATCTTCCACCATTATAAAGGCTTCGGAAAACGAGCCTCGCTCTTGTCTAAGTGAATCAATTAACTCCACCTCATTTGGATTAAGACTTAATACCTCTTTAAGGCGATCCTTATCGGCACCTTTTTGTTTCAGCACCCATTTGGTACTACAATTTGGTAAAATCGCGGTGGCAATTTTACTTCGAGCGAAGTCATCAATATTTTGTGAAATTGCAATGGCGCTAGCCATATATTTTCGAAAAGTGCGATATACCTCTGCAATAAATAATGAGGCAGAATCGTTCTCCATCAACAGCGAGTAGACCGAGGGAATTTCACCCCAGCCCCTCTCAGAACCGTACGTGAAT
>CAZYOE010000342.1:0-2795 GCA_964648725.1 uncultured Pseudobdellovibrionaceae bacterium
TTTCTGGACATCTCTGTCCGGTAAAATGTGTCCACTAAATCGGGGGAACTTCAAGTAATAGAAACACTCTATTTCGGCATCGGTGATCCGACGTTCTTTAACTCGTTTTGACAGATCTTCTTGTTGTAGCTTTAAAAGGTCCATTTGAAATTTTAAATGTCTTTTGTACTCTTGATCCGCTGCTCTGTCGTATTCAAGTAGCTTCATGAAGTAGTCAGCTTCTGCCTGTGAAAGTCCTAAAAATTCGCAAATTCGAAATCCCTGATCCATAGTTAAATGAACCGACTCCCTGAGAACTCTCGTGAGGTGGGCATTTTGACATTCCATGATTTGGCAAATCCGACTCAGTAGGCCGTGTTTTTTACCTTGGCTTTGTATCCAATCGTTCAAGAAGGATCGGTATCCCTTAGCCGAATAAATTGAATGAGCAGTCATTGGTTAGAATCTCCCCATATTTGATATAATATCAAATAAATATGATTTATTTGATCAAAATCATCTGGAATCGAACTTCTGTACCCATTATAACTTTGGTCTATCTTAGCTAGTCGTTTGGCGAATGACAGTAACTTAGAACTGCTTCAGTACTGCGTTTAATCTCAACGGGGTTCCTAGTTTGGACCCGAAAGGACGTACTATGTTTTTAATTGGTAGAGCTCGGTTCCTTTTAATAATTGGCCTTTTCATCGGCCACTTTGGTTTTGCTGCCTCCGAGGGGCTTGTCTGTTATCGATCGGTAAAGGCTCGAATTAGTTTAGATGAAACGCAAATTCGGAGCGTGCGAATGGGCCAGATACCCTTGGATATTGGTGGGAGGTATCTCATTCCCTCTAAATTAGAGACTCCTCAGCAGTTTGTTGATAGGGTTGTACATAAAATCAAAAGGCTGAACCGAACTTTGGATCAAGAGTTAGTGGCGAGATTAGAATCGGATTCCATTGAAATAGAAGAGTATCGATTTAAATCAGATATTCGCAATTCGACTGACCCTAAATGCGTCGAGGTAACCTTTTGCCGGGCTTTTGACGAGAGTTTGGACCTAAGCGGATAGGCTGACCTTCATGCTTACACGAATCAAATTAAAGGCCTCTGTGTGTTGAATGAAATCTACTTGAAGTCTATGCCAACAGAGCAAATTGAAAAGCTCTTAATGAACCTTCGATGAAATGCACTTTTACGAAAGTCAAAATTCAAGAAAGGATTTCTGTGGGTTAGTATTTGATTTCAAAGGTCTAAGCAAAACAAAGCGGAAAGCGGCACCCTTAGCTCCCGTCCAAAGCCGGTCACAAAAGGATTATTTTTGCTCGTAACTGGCTCCATCTAAATATTTGGGGCGAAACAAGGATTATGTTTCAACGGACGGGCGTGAAAATGGACTATTCAGACTATTCAATAATTCGAATTTCGTCTATTAAAAAAGGTGCATGGAATCCTACATTCCGCAGTTCGGGATTGCTGAAAATCCCAAGCGCAATTCATTCTAATTGAATTCTGCTGTTGGAATGTTCAACAGCTCTAGGACTTTGGCTTGATCAAGCGAGGGCGGTTCCGCGTTAACCCACGACATCCCTAAGTAGCCGTGTTACGCAAGAACTTTAGTTTAATTAAAAAGGGGAATTCTATGAAAAAGTTGATTTTGGCGGCATTGCTATCAATCTCATTCAGTGCTCATGCAAGCGATGCTGGGCTTGACCAATTAAAAGGTTCGTTCGCGGGTTTAATTCAGTCCTCTGCGAAAGAGTTCGATAAAGCTGCGAAGATGAAAACGATCTCCGTTGCACGAGGAGGTGAGATTACGAAGGCTGAGTGTGATGGTATCGCTGCACAAATCACGGCTAACTATAAAATCAATCCATTTCAGTTCATCTACGAAAGCGGATCTAGTTACAATGCCATGTGCGGTGGTCGATGGGGTTGGCAGAAAAACTATTTAGCAAAATTCAGTGGCACATCAAACCTTGGTTCGCCATACGTTGCGGTTGTCCAGTTGGATAGCAGTGAAAATGGAGCATACCGAACCGAAATGTCGAATTATTTCTTGGATGCCTCAAATCGAATAATCGAGATTCAACACGTTTCTGCAAATAGGCAAACCGGTGAAGTCCTTGGTTATGGAATTACGGTCATTGATGGATTTGGTAATCTGTATGTTTCAGTCTTCGATAAAAACTACAGCGTTTCGGGTGGAATTGCGCAAGACGTAGCTGGTACGCATCGAACGGAGCAATTCGTCTCAGCAGACGGTTCATCGCCTTATGCTCTTTTGCGCAATACAGTGAAGAACTCAACTGACCCATCTAAGGACTATCAAATTCTTAGTTGGACTCGCGCAGATCAGAAGGATTGGCAAGACTACGAAACGTCCATTACTCATGAGACGGGTTATTACACTTATGGCGGGAAGTACTACAGCAACTTCGACAAGCCTAATTTCAAAAGCAGCCTCACGATCAAGAATAGAGGCGGCAAGGAATTCTGCGCATACGGAAGTGTTAAAGTCGATACCGCATGGACAACATTTCCTTCTGATCGAACGGCATATGATAACTGCGGAAACTACTAATTGATCGAATATCTGGTCGAGTAGCCAGGGGCGCTTTCGCGCCGCCAGCTCTCACAGAACCGGACTTGTGGACCTCACATCCGGCTCTTCAGAAGTTATCCGTATAGGACAAACCTATTTGGAGTTAAGTAGAGTCCACATGTTAACTAATGAATAGAGTCCGCGAATGGCAAAATAACAGCTACCTGTTGGATTTATTCAAAAAAAGTCACATCGATCCAACATGAATCAA
>CAZYOE010000343.1:0-2795 GCA_964648725.1 uncultured Pseudobdellovibrionaceae bacterium
GCGCTGATGGTGCTGGGGGATGAGCGGTGCGTGGTGGCGACGCATGTGTTGGGGAAAAGATCAGGGCCAACGCAGTCGGAATGAATATTGTAGAAACAGGCCGTTTTGCACAAATTTTAGGCAGAAAAGCATTAAAAAAGTACCTGTCAAGCGGGGCGATCTTCCCGTTTTGAGGTGTCGAGATAAGTCAAGACAATTTTGAGCAATAGAGCCGTTTTTTGGGCCGTTTGCACCAAAGGGTTGCTTAAATTTTGTTTTTGGCAAAACCGGTTTTTCTGAATAAATTAGCGCGTTCTTAAGCATGGTTCAGAACATGCTCTAATCTAGATTTATCGCGTTCTCAAAGAGATCGCCCTCGGGCTCCATAAATAATTTGACTAATTCAACCCGCTTTCCTTTTTCATTTCTAGGCGATTCAAAGGAAACTGTATAATTATATTTGGTCTCTTTGATGTAGTCGCTTATATTACCTACTTTGTATTGCTTAAGCTCATCTGATTGCCAAATTGAGTCAAGGTAATTTTCGATCTCATTTTTTTCGACAATCGATTTTTTGCTTGAATTCGATCGTTTGCTCATGTAACCAATAAAATCGGCTACAAACAAATTTTTTAGCAATGTTTTTTTTGTATGTAGGTCTGTGCTTCTTTGTATACAGGAAATAGTTTTTCGCTTTATATCGTTGCTCTTTGGCGTATAGTATTCAACTAGCGCTTCGACACCTCCACTCTGGATAATGGCTTCGATTTTTTTCCTGAAAGTGGCATTGCTGATTTTTGATGTGAAAGTTGCAACAATAATAGCGAAAGCCACAAACAACATGGTTTCAAGCGGGTATTCAAATAACAACCAAACGCACGCTACAATTATTGAGGCCCATACGTTAAAATATATTATCTTCTTAATGTTTTTAAGCGCAAGTGCAAAAACACCAAGAAGAAGAAAAAAGCCGATTATGTAAAGCATATTTAAGGCCTTTCGTAGTCAAATGAAATTTTTTTCTTATCTTTTAATAATTTTTCAAATTCACTAGTAAAAACCCAGTTAATTTTAAGGCTTTCCCCTTTTATGGTTTTTTTGACCCATTGTTCGTTTATATTTTTGAAATAAAATTCTGCCAATAGAAAAAAACAATCTTCTTTGTCATCAATACTGATTTGCACCTCGCCTGCAACGTATGTTAACGATTCTTCGCTCTCCTGGAGTTTAATGTAACCATCTAGCTCAAGAGCTCTCTTGTTTATGTAGTCTTCAAATGAGCCTTGGCTACTTTTAATAATGGCTTTCGCCCCATCGACTACCAAGTCGATGATAGATGGTATGTCTTTTTTATTCATTTTAGTTCAAGCTCCAGTTCTTCAGAAATATCAATAGGTTTTGTGGTGGCATCAAGCTTACGGCGTATGGACTCTGGAACTTGTTCGGCTGAAATTGTTCGAGTTGTGACTGTTTCCTGCCACATGCCATTTGTATCTTTTGAATAAAATTTATATGCAGCTTTAATGCCTTCCCTCCAATTGCCACTTTGAACGTATGTTGTAACGCCAACAATAGTGGCAGATATCATCCTTTTTACTTTCTCAAAGGCTAGTTTGAGAAATTCTTTTATCTGATCCCAAAAAGTTATTGCTACAACTGCTGCGCCAGCAGCAAGAAGAGCACCTAGCAAGAGAATGGGGATCATTTATTTTCTTCCTTTGATCGTATTCCAGTATTAGGGTTGGTGGCATATGTTGTCAGCAGTGCTGAATTGTGCTGCTTGCTCATCTTTATGTTATCGATCTGAGTAATTATGTCTCCATTGGTTATAATTTCTTGCTGTTTTGATGCGACAAAGAACCCAGTCATTAAGGTGGCATTTTCAATATCGGCAGCACTTAAGCCTTCAGAGTGCTTTGCCAAGAAACTAAAATCAAGTGCGGGGTGTTGCCTAGCTGGAATATATCTCTTCAGAAGTTTTTCTCTACAATCATAGTCTGGCAGCGTAAAAATCACGTGCTTTGAGATACGTCGCATAAAAGCTGGATCATAATTAGAGATGAAGTTAGTGGCAAATATGAGGCTGCCGTCAAATTCATTGAGTATATTCAATAAAACTGATCGCGTCTGATTTACGCTTGTATCTGTTGAGCTATGCATATCGGTTACGCGTCGACTAAGAATGGCATCGGCCTCATCGAAAAATATTAAGCAATCTTTATTTGCCGCAAAGTCAAATATCTTTTTGAGGTTTTTGGGGGTCTCTCCAACATATTTACTTTCGACTTGAGAATAGTCAACAATAAGAAGTTTTTTGCCAAATTCGTAAGCAAAAGCGTGAGCGGCCAGAGTCTTTCCTGTTCCAGGTTCACCATAAAAATTGACAATGAATTTATTTTGCCTGTTATGGGTTTCGCCAAATCCCATTTTTTTGAAAACGAGCTCGTGGTCTTTCTTTAGAGATGCAAGGGCTTTTAGTTCAGCATTAGTATCCGCACTAATGATCAAATCATTGAACGAGTATTTAGGATCGACTAGCTCTAGACCATCAAATCGGGTTTCACTATTTTTTTCCTTTGGCGGTTCATCTTGTTTCGGCTTTCCAAGTGGCATGCAAAGTTCTCTTTCTCAATAAACTGTAAGCCTAACCTAAAGCTTGCTGAATTTTTTCAAAAATATTTTTATACTAGCACGTAGCACGCTATTGGACAGTAGAGCGGCATTATGCTACAATGATGCTTTCTCTTATATAAAACTACTAATTAAGAGGTCGTTTGAAATCAATCGCTTGGCTTGGAGTGCGCAATGAATTGCAC
>CAZYOE010000344.1:0-2794 GCA_964648725.1 uncultured Pseudobdellovibrionaceae bacterium
AAATAGTTGGTATTGGCACGTGACTACACCCCACTAATTGGTAGAGAGGCAAAATATTGCATGGGTATAGAAAAGTCGTTTGGCGCCAAATGTAAAAAGTCTCGACAATTACGTCTGCGAAGACACTTGCAATACATAAACTAGCTTTCTTTATTCCCAAATTTTATATTTAAACCATAAGGTGTTAGACCATAACATAGAGCAGATCCTTGAATTGCCTTGGTGGCATGATTTTAGCAAAGAGTATCCACAATTAAGCTTTTTGCGATAAAGGTCCCTAAAACGAGGAAAAAATAATGAAGCCTATGGTATTTATTTTAATATTATTAGTTATTAGCAACCAGTCTTTTGCTAGGTTCTGCCTCCTAGAAAGTAGCAAAAAAACCATAAAATGCCCCTTCGAAGTTGATAAATCAGAAGAAAACGCGAAGGCACTTACTAAGATTTATAATAAATCAGTAGTGTTAAAAGAGGACCCAATGAATGACGAAATTGAGAAATATTTTGAATTAGTTTCTCCTTACCCCATGTGCACAACCATATTTTTAGAGGATTATACAAACATTTACAATGTTCCTACTAATGAATATGAAGCGACAGTTTGTTCCATGCTTACAGCAAAATCGAAATAAATCCTGGAAGAAAATGGCTTGGTGTAATTGTCTGTTTTTCAGTGACACAAATATGCAAAGAGGATGGTTCTTGTGGATTTAAAAAAATATATACGTGAAATTCCCGATTTTCCCAAAGAAGGAATTCTTTTTAGGGATATCTCACCCATTTTAATCGATCCTTTACGCTTAGAATTTGTGGCTCAAGCTTTTGTAAAGGACATCGTCAGGCACTATACATTTAAGAACATAGCTTCCGTCTGATTGTTTGGTGGCCTGATAAGTCTCAACAGCGGTCGTGTATAAGGAGTTCGAAAATCTAAAAGCTTTATCCCCTATGGAGGGAAACGTAATGACAGGATTTGAAATCTCCCGTCTCGGGAGTCTTAAGTTATCACCGTTTTTCGCAGAAAATTCCTTTAAGCCATTTTTAGATCGAAAATTGAACAACTGAGAGTTAATCTCTCCGTCCGGGATGACTTCGCCATTTAATACTCTATTACATTGAGTCTCAGTTTTCTCACCCGCCAAGGTCGGTACTTGGGCCGTCACTATGAATGTGATTATTATTAAGTATATTTTCATTTCCTTAATCCCCAATGCCATTCCCTCCTATCCAATGCAAAAAATAAGACAAGCACTACAGAAATTAACATCGGTTTATCAACTTCGAACGGCTAAATTGTTATTCACCTGTCAAAAATAAATCACTGGTGCGGCGGCGAAGACAGCGCCCATTCATAAAATTGCAACGACACTGCAAAATAAAAAACATGAGTACATCAGTGAAATTACAGTGTAGTAATGGATCCGCATGAGTTGCGCCGAAGGGCGAGGCTAATGAGTGATGAATCACGTCGCTTATCCACAGAGATGAAATCTCTGTGGAAAGCTTCGGCAATGTAGTAATGGATAAACTTAGCTGTAGAAAGTTCTCTTTGTTTTAGCCATATTTCGCAATGGATTGTGTGGCTTTAAGCGAGCACCTTTAGATAAGGCATAGGCCTCAAGTTGATCCACAATGTATTCTGTTCCAATGGAATCAGCATACTTCAACAAACCACCACGGAATGGCGGAAATCCCGTTCCCATAATCATCGCTAAATCGACTTCATGTGGAGTTTCAACAATGCGATCTTCCAGGAGTGCCAACGAACATTCGTTGATCATCATAAAGATCCCACGTTCAATGCACTCTTTAGTGGTTAATGGGTTCGTGGCTGCTTTTAAACCAAGCTCAGAGTAAACAGTTTGATCAACTCCTCCGCGCTCGCCCTTTTCATCGTAGGAGTAAAAACCCTTCCCGTTTTTGCGACCCAGCCTTCCGGTCTTTTCAAGAGCTTCCATACAGGGAGCCATTTCAATACGGGCCCCTAATGCTTTTTTGAAAATCTTCAAGACCTTAATACAGACATCGAGACCCACCTCGTCCATCAATGCAAACGGACCCATCGGCATCCCGAACTCTTTCACGTAGGCTTCATCAACCACTTCAATAGACATACCTTCGTTCAAAAGAAACGCAGCCTCCGCCATGTATGGTAGGAGTAAGCGGTTGACCAAAAAGCCTGGACCATCTTTTACCACGACTGGCATTTTGCCCATTTTTTTAGAGAGTTCAAAAATAGTAGCCACAGTTTGATCATTGGTTTGTTCCCCACGAATAACCTCAACTAGTGGCATTTTATGAACCGGATTGAAAAAGTGCATCCCAGCGAAGTAAGCAGGATTTGGATGACCTTTACTCATTTCGGTCACACTAAGACTTGAAGTATTAGTCGCGATGATTGCATCAGAACGCATATGTTTGGCTGTTTCGGCGATGACCTTTTTCTTGATTTCCATGTCTTCAACAATGGCTTCAACCACTACATCCATTTGCCCGAAACCGGCAAAATCAAGACCACCCGTGACGAGATCAAGTTTCTGTTGAAACTCAAATTTATTGATGCTCTTGCGCTTTAATAGTTTAGCCCAAAGATCATAGGCATGTTTAAACCCTCGTGCCAGCGCATCGTTGTTGATGTCTTTCATGCGCACATGAACACCCTTATCGGCAGCAACGTAGGCAATACCACCGCCCATGGTGCCGGCACCTAGAATACCGAGATGTTCCACTGGTTTTGCCGTAGCCGTAGCCCCTTCTGGCAAACCCGTTTGTTTTTTAACCATCTCAGTGAGGA
>CAZYOE010000345.1:0-2741 GCA_964648725.1 uncultured Pseudobdellovibrionaceae bacterium
CTTCTTACCGCCACCACTCACAAGACCTTTTGTTTTAGTCATATGAGTACCTTGACGTCGAGATGCTAGCTGCCAACGAACCACTTCATGAAGCAATTCATTGGAAACTTCTCTACCAAAAACTTTTGGATCAAGCTCAACTTTTCCTACTTTTTCTTTTTTCCAATTCAATACGTCTTGCACTAACATGACTACGCCCTTGTTAATTTCACGAGTGAATTTCTTGCCCCAGGAACAGGCCCCTTAACAAGAACAACATTATGTTCTTCAATAATGTCGACAACTTCCACATTCTTAACCGTAACAGCTTCAACACCCCAGTGACCTGGAAACTTCTTGCCTGGCATTACTCGGCCCGGCCAGGTTCTGTTACCAGACGATCCCGGTCTTCTGTGAAACTTAGAACCATGAGAAGCAGGACCTCCTGCCACACCCCAACGTTTTACAGCACCCGCAAAACCATGCCCCTTAGACACACCAGAAACATTTACGGTATCACCTTTTGCAAGACTGTTAATAGAAACTTTACTTCCAATAAGCTCACCCTCAGGCAAGGACTGGCGAATTTCTTTTATATAAGAGGCTCCAGAAGACAAACCAGATTTAGCAAAATGCCCAATTTCAGCTTTTGAACTATTCTTAGCAGCCTTTGCTCCGCAAGCCAATTGCACAGCAGAGTAACCATCTTTTTCAACTGTCTTAACTTGCGATACAGTCCAGGACTCATAACGAAGCACCGTTACAGGGATAGCTTCACCAGCTTCTCCATATACAGTTGACATACCTTCTTTAAACAGAAAGAGCCCATTTAATTTAAGCTCAGTCTTTGTATTTGCTTGCGCAGTATTAGTTTCGCTCACAAAACACTCCCATTATACGACAGACAATTTAATCTCAACATCAACACCAGCAGACAGATCAAGCTTCATCAACTGATCGATTGTTTGCTGAGTGGGCTCCAAAATATCCAACATTCTCTTGTGAGTACGAATCTCAAACTGCTCACGAGATTTTTTATCCACGTGCGGAGATCTGAGGACCGTAAATTTATTGATCCGTGTTGGAAGAGGAATCGGTCCAGCAATTTTTGCACCAGTTCTTCTTGCGGTGTCGACAATTTCCCTAGTCGATTGATCTAGGAGCTTATGATCAAAAGCTTTAAGACGAATTCTGATCTTTTGACTTTGCATACCACTCTCATTTAGTTGTTCGTTTTTGCCATGCCATCAATTCGTGTTTCCGGAAGAGGAATTGAAGAATCCCTATAAGAGTTTCCGATCGAATCTGGCTACTTTAAAAGCGTTAGGCCGGTAATATTATGAATCCGGCCTACTTAGTCAAGAGGAAAATTAAAATCTTCCAATTGTTTTTAGTAAATCATCTGCGGCCTTTTGCGGCAAAGGCGAATACTCTTTGAACTCCATTGAGAAACTCGCCCGCCCCTGACTCACAGAACGTAAGTCAGTTGCATAACCAAAGAGCCCACCCAAAGGTGCCTCAGCTTGTACCACATGCATAGAACCTCTCATCCCCATCGATAAAACCCTGCCTTTTCTACTATTTAGATCCGATACAACACCACCAATGAAGTTCTCTGGACTAACTATTTCGAGCTTAAATATTGGCTCCAATAGCCTTACCCCTGCTGCCTTCAACGCCTCTCGCAAAGCTAAAGAAGCTGCAGCTTTAAATGCCATCTCAGATGACTTCACTGGATCGACTTGCACCTGTAATAACTCCACTTTCGTATGAATCATTGGAAAACTTGCCACCGGCCCTACATCTAAACCTTCACGCAGTCCATTTTCAATCGCTGATAAAAAATCCTTCGGAACATTTAAAAAAGAACCCGCTGCCACTGGTGACCCAATTGAGCTGTCTGGAATTACACGGATTTTTACATACGCAAAAGCTTCTTCCCCACCCAAAAGGCGCTCATAGCGGCACTCGCCAGTGGACTCCTGAAAAGCCGCCTCACGATAAGAAACTTGAGGCTTACCAACATTTACTTGCACCTTATGCTCTCGATTCAAGCGATCTAACAAAATTTCAAGATGAAGCTCACCCATCCCTGAAAGTAGAGTCTGCCCTGTTTCAGGGTCTGATTTTAACTTAGCGGAAGGATCTTCCCTAACCAACTTCTGCAGGCCAACCATCATTTTCTCTTGCTCCATTGAAGACTTAGCCTCAACTGCTACAGCAATAACTGGCTCAGGAGTTTTAATGGATTCAAACACCACTTGGCGTTGTGGACTACAGAGAGTATCCCCTGTCCCTGTGTTTTTTAGACCCACAACTGCCCCAATGTCACCAGCACGTAAAAATGGAACTTCTATTCTTGAATTAGCATGCATCCTAACAATTTTCTGAATCCGTTCTTTTTTATTTTCACGAGGATTTAAAACTTGATCACCAACTTTTAACTCTCCTGAGTAGACTCGCACATAAGTTAGAGTACCAGCAAATGGATCAGATGCGATCTTGAAAGCTAAGGCCGCAACTGGCTCCTGAAAATCAACATGACACTCAATGAGCTTGTCTGGGTCCAACGGGAAAGCTCCCGTCACCGAACCGACATCTAAAGGACTAGGAAGATAGTCAACAGCAGCATCTAGCAATGGTTGAACGCCACGATTTTTAAATGAAGCTCCACAAAGCACTGGGATCAATGAAAGTGAAAGAACTCCTTTTCGAAGAGTTTGCTTCAAGTCGTCGATAGAAATCTCCTCACCACCAAGATA
>CAZYOE010000346.1:0-2696 GCA_964648725.1 uncultured Pseudobdellovibrionaceae bacterium
TACAATTTAAAACTTAGAGTAATTTCTTCCATTGATGAAATGTTTGAAGAAATTGAAAAAGCTAAGGATGTGGAACTTTTATGGATTGGTGGACATGGCAGTGGGACGTCTATAACTTTTGGTGAGAATAACTTCAAGTATGGAGTCAAGTTAGACAAGTATCAGATGGCATTAACGGTAGACACGAAAGAAGTCGGAAAAAGTCTAAAAAAACTTAAGAAGCTAAAAACGATACTTCTGGATTCATGCTTTGCAGGTAAAGGTGGTTATCTAGAAAAGAACATGGTGAATTTTATTTCAGAGCAAACTCCCGGAGTAACAGTAATTGGTCCAAAAAAGCCAACAAATGCTAGAAAAACCGAAATACTAAGGTTAAGACCTTTGGACGTGAGATTCCGTGCAACACACTCTGGAGAAGAATGTACCCATGAGGTTAAAAATTAACTAGATTTGCGACTATCAATACTCTTCTTTTAGCTAACGTACCAGCACCACCCTTTTAGATATTTGTCTAAACTGATGGGATCAAGAGTGTGAAAGGTTTTCTTCTATTTCTTCATCTAGAATCTATTTATATGGTGCTATAATGAGCCAGCAATTCAATACTTTCTATACTAAACATGCAAATTCCAAGTATTCTTTTTTAAAATTTTCAAAAATGATGCACATTAAAAATTATTCCTGAACTATAAATATGAGTGGTGGTTTTAAGAATAGAATTATTTCTATTTTTAGAGCCATCACTCAAATTAGTTAAAATCTTTCCCTTGGAAAAGGAGAGATATCGAAGATCGTAAGACTTCGACTAATTGAAACTCGCCTAAGATGGAAGGCAAAAATAACACGGAGGACAGAAATGAAGGCATCGGTGAAAGTTCGCCTCGCGCGCGTCTGTTTCTCTCTAGTTATCGCGCTGGGAGTCCTGGCTCCGTTCGTTTTCCAGCCAGTGTCGGCGGATCCGTACTTGGTCCCCGGAACCCCGACCTTTCCGGTGATTTACCGACACCGGATCATTAAGGGCGTCGCCCTTCTGGACTGGAGCCACAAGGAGGACATTGCGGCTTTGGGTGCCACGAAGTACTACGGATGGGGCCCGTACTGTAACGGTGCTGCTAACTGCTACAACATGAACCGGACCTGGACTTTACCGCAGTCCACCTGCTATAGCACCATGCTTCTCGGCAACGAGCCAACCAACGACGAGCCGGCTGGTCATCCGATCTCTGCCAGCGAGGCTGCCAGCGTGACTGTGGCCATCCGCGCGGCGTGTCCGAACACCACGCTGGTGGTTGCGAACATTCACGTTAACAATATCAATCGGGAACAGGAGGCTCTCGACTGGCTTACCGCGTACTTTACGGCCTACGAGGCAATGAGCGGCCATTACTTCGGGTGGTACGGGCCGAAGGATGTCCTCGGTTTGCACTGTTATTCGCCAAGTGCGACCACCTGCACGACGCGTCTCGACGCGGCGATGGATCTCATGCCAAGTCAGTCCACCAAAGTGTGGATCACTGAGTTTGGCAACGTGAACTATGAGAATCTGCCCAGTACGTTGGCCGGGTTCGATCATGACATCCGCATTGCCTATGTATTCCCATTCACCAACCGGGGAACTGGGCCGTATTTACTGGACATGGTCAACTCGGACGGCAGTCTCACCGACATTGGGCAGATATATGCGGACTGGACTGGTTTGTCGGTTTGGCAGTAACAAGTTACTGCAAAAAGATGTTTGCTTGGTGCGAGCAAGCGTCTGAATTAGATCTAGTCAAAGTCTAACGGGCTTTGAATAGATCGGGTAGGGCCAGGAAGGCTGATTGGAAGAGTCGTCATCTGCGACGAATTTACACTTTCACCCAGCCGACCTGTCCCTACCAGCACCACCTTTTTAGATATTTGTCTAAACTGATGAGCCCCCACCTTTGCGAAAGCAAAGCTGGTAAAACGTACTGTTCGCTTGGGCGGGCAGGCAAGAGGGCGAAAGGTTAATAATTTGCTTAGGACAGAAGAACTCCACCATCCACAACGATCTGAGTTCCGGTCATGTATGAAGACATGTCCGAAGCCAAAAACAAAGCAACTTTGCCAATATCATCTGGTTCACCCATGCGCTTCATTGGAATTTTGCTAAGAAAAGCCTCCATAACTTTTTTCATATCTACATCTGGACTTGCTGGATTTGCTGCCTGAACCTTTTGTACACCTGGGGTTAATATTCCACCAGGCGCGATCGCATTAACCCAAATTTTATGTGCAGAAAGCTCAAGTGCACAATTTTTAGTGAATCCCCAAACTCCATGTTTTGAAGCATCATAATGTGCTAGTCCAATCGAGGAGGGATGAAGTGCATCGATTGAAGTTATGTTAATTATTTTTCCACCCACACCCTTTTTAATCATTTCCTCTGAGACATATTTGGTACATAAAAATACACCACGCAGGTTTACTGAGATGACTTTATCAAAATCGTCAGGAGTCATCTGAGACAAGGGAATTGAAGGGTAAATTCCAGCATTGTTTACCAAAATATCAATTTGACCGTAAGAATCGATTGCCTGTTGAACGAGTTTTTTGACATCATCTTCTTTTGAAACATCAGCGCCAACTCCAAGTGCAGTAAAACCCTTTTCTGTCAGTTTTCTTGCAGTATCGATCGCTTCTTCTTCGTGAAGGGAAGCAACAACAACATTTGC
>CAZYOE010000347.1:0-2686 GCA_964648725.1 uncultured Pseudobdellovibrionaceae bacterium
AGCACCAGGACAGGAAGCCAATAAATTTTAAATCACCTCCTAAAATCTTGTTTAAGTCCCCCAACCCTATTCCCATTTCTCTAATAATAATCAATATTTTTACTGTGCGACGTTAAGAGTGGAGCTTGGGGGTGAGTCGACTAACTGGTTTAAAATTTACAATATTCTAAACAACTAAAGTCCCTGGGCCCGTTTGCTTCTAGATTGTTAAATCAAGGCCAAGCACCATGCCGGGACCTTAGTGATTTAGAATATTGTAAATTTTAAACTTAGCTATTGCGGGCAATTATTGAAAAGCTGGGACGGTTAACTGCATGGGCCAAAATTTAAAGGTTTGTTATTTGAACGGCACCAGGAAAAACTGATAAACTTTGACCATATGCTGGCACCTAAAGGAAAGTACTGAATGCGGTCTGACTTCATCAGTGCAATACTACATAAGAAACTAATTGGTATTGGCCTAATTTTGACTTCGGTAGTGACTGTTGCTCAAACTCAGACTCCAAGTTCGCCTAATCCTAACATAGATCAGCTGCTTGCGGCGTCGCAGTCCAAGGATAGTGATACTCGCGCTAGTGCTATTACTGCTCTAGGAAAAATGGGAGACGGTGCAAAATCGGCAGTGCCGCAATTGATAGAAGCCTTAAAAGATTCGGATGAATGGGTACGTAGCGCCGCCGCCAACACATTAGGACAAATCGGTGTTAATGCAAAAGCTTCGATACCACAGTTGGTAGAAGTCCTAAGAGACCCAAATAGGGTTGCGAGTAGCAATGCAGCTTATGCCCTAGGCCAGATGGGAGATACTGCTAAATCTGCTGTACCAAATTTGATTGAGGCATTTAAAAATCGTGAGAATTGGGCTGCGGCAAGGACATTAGCGAAATTTGGAATTGAAGCCGTAATTCCTATCTTAAAAGCGGCTCCGTCAATTGACAACCTATGTCAGGCTTTTTGCGATTTGGTGAATACAACTCGTAATGGAGTGTTGAAAAGTCTTAAGCCAGATACCTTTCATGCGACTGTTCCAGTTTCAAACCAAGTTACCCTCGATCGTTTAGATGCTCTTTTCGTGATTAAATCTACGCCGCTCTGCCCACTCAAAGAGAATAAAAAGTTCTTAAACCAGATATTAGGTCAGATTACTAAAGTTGCATCCTCAAGTTCGTCAGAAAATTCCTCGCAGCTAGAAGAGTTTTCTTCTTTAAAAATTTATGACGCTCAATTTAAGATGCAAATCTTTAAGGAATTCATCTCACACAATGAAGAACTAGGTTTAAATCAAACGAATCTTTCAGAGCTTAATAAAAAACTTCAGGAAGTGAGCAAGGTGGCGGCACAACAGTTTGGAAAATACGATGGAGTCGGTGGAAGTGCTATGGTTACTTACGCTCAAGCCTGTCATTTGATTCATTTAAAAGCGGGAACTCGGGTCAGTTGCCCTCCCAGCAGTGAAGCTCTAACTCAGCTAAAAAAGGCTGTTCAAAGAGATCCAATTAGACTGCCCTATCAGTTAAGCGACGAAAGCGGTTCGGAATCGACAAAAAGTTCAGCTGCACGAGCGATTCCCTCAAACCTTGCAATGTATTTGATTGATACACCTGCTAGGGCAACGCATTCGCAATCCCTATTCCTGGCGCTTAAAAATTACCATCAGCATATTGGTGTGCTTGTAGCGCATACCATTTTTTATCCAGAAAGCCATAATGGAGACCAAGAGGGTATTGCTCCCTACTATTTTTATTCGACGATTCCCTATGCAATGTCGTCTTTGGAATTGTTACAAAACGAAGGCACTTTATCCAAAGAGCAAAAAGATGAGCTGAGTAAAATTTCCGATCAATTGAATACGCTACTATTGAAATTGCTTGATCAAGATAAGGGGCAGATGATCGGGCAAAGCCCGTTTCTAACAGACAACGGCATCTATCACTCCTCTCCTCGTTATGTAACTGCTTTGGGGGGCTTGGCATTGATCCCACTACTCGCTAAGAAATGTGGCGATAAAAAAGAGTCTTTAGGGATTCTGAGCGGTGTGGACATACTTGGTATCGACCACTATTTAACTTCTGATAATCAGAACTCTAAGGACACTGCGGGACACCAATAGATCATCAGTCAAAGGAGTATGGAGAGTCCCTAGTCTCTACCGCCCCCTCTGCTCTAACCGAATAACTGAAGCCCTGAATAACTGAACCACGGATCAACGGAAAAACCGATCTCCGTTTGCCGTTTACAGAAATGTAACCCGGGCCCCAGAACATTCACCCGAACCCTGCCACCCCCCAAAAACCTGGGACTTTCGACCTCGGGCGACAGTTTTTATTCATTGGTCATGCGGGCAATTTCTGATTGTGGTAGGAATCTCACCTATGTATGGCTTCGTAGTCACTTATCCCGGATGCATAATGGATGAAGTGCAGCCGGCCATTGCGAAATTGCAAAATACGACCATCTTAAAAATTATCGATCTAAAATCCTTAGCTATCGATGGACCGGTTGATTTCATTATTATCCCTGGGGGATCCTGTGATGAAGCTTTAGATAATTTCACGCTTCACGACCTTATTAGAAAGACAAATGAATCCGGTAAAGTAGTTGCAGGAATCTGTAATGGTGCTGTTGTATTAGCAAGTGCAGGAATTCTTAAGAATCAGAAGTGCACTCACACTGCACACCCGAAATA
>CAZYOE010000348.1:0-2659 GCA_964648725.1 uncultured Pseudobdellovibrionaceae bacterium
AGAGATGAAGCGAAGCCAACGCAGAAGTTGGCCTTTTTCAGCAGAATCTAGTTACAAATAAAATTGACTCATCTTGTATGCAGCTCAAGAATAAGATATGACTTTTAGTAAAACAAGACTATTAACACTCATCACAATTTTTCTGATGTTGCCTTTTTGGGTGCAGGCTTCGGACTATGTGATTGGAGTTAATCATTCTAATGAACTCGAAACCGTCACAAAAAGCGAACTGAAAGCCATTTTTTTGGGTGACCAATTTTTTTGGAAAAATGGCAAGAAGGTACTGCCCGCTCGTGTGGAAACCGATGCAAGCTTTAAAGCTTTTCTCACCGACGTTGTTGAAATGTCGATTGATAACTTCAATACCTATTGGCGGCGGCGACTCTTTTCTGGAAAAGCTCTCCCCCCAAAAAAGTTCAGCCAACTCACTTTATTAGTTGAATACCTGTCTAAGGAAACCTATGCCGTCAGCCCGCTTCCTCCAGGGGTCATTCAAGATTATCCACAATTAAAAGTACTAAAAATTTTAGAGTAGTTTAGCTTTTTGACTTATTGTTAAAATACTCATTAAGAACATCCACGATTTTTTTAGGACCTACAGGTTTGTGCAGAAAACGAAAGGCGCCGCGGTCAAGGACTTCATTTTCATTCTCAACAGAAAAACCTGAAATGATAATAAAACCAAGATCTGGATAGTGTTTTTTTAATTTGTCCATCATTTTAAGCCCATCCATATCGGGCATACGAACATCTGATACCACAACATCAAATTTCTTTTTTTGTGCTTCTGCAATCGCTTGCACGCCATCATTAGCGGTAACTACTGCAAAACCGTAGGTTCTTAATAAATCACCCAATAATTCCGTTATTTCATGCTCATCATCTACAAGGAGCACTTTATACTTTTCGTCTACATCCGAGTCTTTACTGGAACCCATAGCCCCTCCGTTTACATAACCATAATCCACTACGCCGATTGCGCACTTTTCCGATGGCCCGCGCCAATCATATCTCTCGACTCTGTCAAAGCTTGGTTGATTGGCAATTCAATGACAAATTGGGTATTTACACAATCTTGATTTATGTAAAATCGCCCCGAATGACTCTCAATAATTGATTTGGAGATGGCGAGCCCCAGGCCGGTCCCTTCCCCCACTTTTTTAGTCGTAAAAAAAGGATTAAAAATCCTTTCTGCGACCGCCTCCGCAACTCCCGCTCCCGAATCAGTAATTCGTATAATCAAATTCTCCGATTCTTTGTCGACAGACACATCAATCCATCGCTCTGACAAATTTTTAATGGCATCCACTGAGTTTCCCACGAGGTTAGCGATGACCTGGGATATCTGCACCGCGCGACAATCTAATTCATGCCGATATTGCTCTGGATGTAATCGCAATTTTACTCCATTGTCTTTGCATCGCCCGCGAATCAACTCAAAAGTGTCTTCAAAAATAACGCTCAATTGATTTTTCAAAAACGGATCAGTGGTCCCATCGCGAGAAAAAGACCTAAGCCCACGGATAATTTTGGCGATACGATTGGTCATATTAATCAATTTACCCAGGTTACTATTTACCAATTCTGAATTTATGGATGGCGCCTTGAGACTTTCTTTTATCGTATCAATAATAATAAGTATGATGGCCAATGGATTATTAATTTCGTGAGCAATACCGCCAGCCATTTCCCCCAGAGTCACCATTTTCGCACTCTCGATGGCCTTAGCGCGTTGCTGTTCGAGTTCCTCTTCTGCTTTTCTTCTACGCTCCAGATTGGCTCGATAAGCCCCATAAACATTCATCCACATAAGTGCTATTAAAACAAAGGTGCCCACAGCTCCACCAGCTAACATAAACATCCAATGAAGACGCGATGCAATCTCTTGATCTCGTCGTTCCGCCAACTTTTCCGCGATATCTTGAAAAGGCCTGCGAAAAGAATCACTAACCTTCGTGAACGCCGCAGATTCGAGTCTTAAATGGGCTTCCAATTTCTTTCCCTGATACACGAGATTGATAATTTCATTTTCTTGTTGATTCAACTCACTCCGATCAAACAGTTGATCCCAGTTCTTAATCGCAGAAGTTGCGTTTTTAAGTAACACTTTATAGTCCCGTAATTGCTCCTTTAATACACTTCTCTCCGCATCGAAGAGTTCACTATAACCTCGATCATCCGATTGAACTAAAATCTCAAGCTTACCCTGAACGTGATCTTGGAGTTTAAGATTTATGGCCGTCATTTCTAGTAGTGGAATATCGACGGTTTGGATTCGTTGCAAAAGTTGAATGGATTCCCACATTCCGATAAATAAGCCTCCAATGAGGCCTAAAGTAACCAGAGCACTGGCAACTGCACTTTTGCGAGGAAACACAACATCCATACTCTATAAATCGGAATAAACAAAATGACTTTAAAGTCTTAGAGGTTCAAAATTATTTGTCTATTTTTAAGAATCAAATTGAGACACAATACTAAATAACTACTATTTTCAGCCGTTTGATGCACTTTAACGCACATCAAAAATTACCAAGAAAATTGCAACATTTTTATAAAACTAGAATCAATCAAATTTGCCAAAAAAAAGCCCACTGCTTCCAGTCAACATTTCAATTGGAGTACGAGCATATCAAGCCGTGGAGCTTTAACGGGGAGC
>CAZYOE010000349.1:0-2655 GCA_964648725.1 uncultured Pseudobdellovibrionaceae bacterium
CAGGTTTTTGGGGCCTCCCGGAAAACATACTTTCCATTTTATTTTTCCTATTCGCCGGCCTGACTTAAAAGACCACACAAGTACCCTGTTTCAAATTAACTCTGTCAAAAAATGTCATCAACAACTATCCAGGCCTATCTTTAATTTGCATTGAAAGTCCCTTAATTCTATTTGAACAAAAATTACTTATTTATAAATACAACCTGTTTGATTCCTGCGAATAAGGACATCGGCGGCAATGAACTCAACCCAGATGTCACCACTCGCTGTTGATCAAACATGTTTACCCTATGGAGAAACAAATAGTATGAAGTGGTTCCTTTACACTACAATCATCGCAATTCTTGGAAATTTTAATCAGGTGCTCGCTGGAGATTTGCCCATTGACGATCACGATGATCAGTCCGATTATGGAGAATGGCAAACTTCGAAGACTGATTTTTTCGAGAATTCCTCACGAAGAAATGCGAGTCAGGATGAAAAAAAATCTATCGCTAGATTTTGGAGTTTAGATTCGAAAGACAAACCCAAGGGGTGGTGTACGGCTTTTTTTATTAAAAATAATAAAAATAAAATATTAATGGCGACGGCGCGCCACTGTGCTGACTATAAATTTACCGAAGCCTGTGAAAAACAGAAATTTCGATTGGAACTTGCAACTGATAGGAATTTAATCGGTCGTTGTAGGGGAATTATTGTCGGAGGGAATCAAGATGACCTCATTATCTTTGAGGCTGATTTTAAGAAAGATATTCGTCGACAGATCAAACCTCTGACTCTGGGTTATAATACTCCTCCCAAAAATACTAAACTAAGAATGATTGGTTATCCTGGAGATAAATTTAGAAAGGGTAGATTAACGGTGACAGAAAATTGCTGGATCAACGATGGGCGGCGGACCGTTGAGTTTAGTGATCTCGACGAAAAGGCACGTAAAGCCTATCCTACTTTCAAAACATCCAACGAAAAAGCTTTATTACAATCCTACATTTCTTCTACGATTCTGTACTCCAATTGTACCGTCTATGGAGGAAATAGCGGCGGCCCTGTTCTGCTCGAGGGCACCAACATCGTTATCGGATTGCCCGCAGCTTACTGGCCAGAGTTCTACCTCAATCTTAATAGTTCGATTTCAATGAGGATACACTCGTCCGATACATTCATTCGGCGAAATCAAACTAAGATAAATGAAAATGGAGTCGAGATCATTGATATTGACAAGGCCCTATCGATCTAAATAAATACCCCAGGAGATATGTTCATTTAGCCTTACCTATTTGCCAAGAACGATGAATCTTAGAAACTAAAAAATCCATTTAACCTCAATCATCGATGTTAAATGGATTTTTAGCTTTAAAAAGAATTAATGACCTAAATAGATCAATGAACTAAACATTATTTATAGGTATTGTTTTGGGTATCCACGGTATATCGACCCTCACGCCAACGATCGACGATATCACTTGTAACGTCCTTATTATCTCTAGCCTTTCTTTCTAACTGACTTGCCAAGTAACCAAACATTCTTCCACGTCCCATATTGCCTGAAGGCCGGTGTTGTTCATGATAGTTGCCCGGTGAAAATCTCAATTGGGTGCACTCGATCTCTCGCTCCCTGGAACTTATATCTTGAGAATCAAAGACAAGCTCAGCAACGGGAATTGATGGTGAATCGACTTCTTTCCATTCAACTAATGCATCTTTGAATGGCGTTCTTCTCTCTGAATTTCTCAACATTACATAATAATTGTTGGTAGCGTTTTCAAATCCGCCTTTGTTGAAGGTGTTCTTGGTCCTTTGTTACGGTTTTAGGGGGGGGATCTAAAGCCAGAACGGCCTTTGTTTCACTTAGTCCTATTAACATCAGTTACTTCAGATATGCCAAACACGACCTTTGTCTTGATCCGTGGGGTCCAAAAAAGTGCAGTAACCCAATTTTGATCCTTCCTAAAAGAACGGATTCCTAAAATATAACAGGTTGGTGTATAATGCGCCACCGCTAGGAGTTCCAAATGGCTAAACAGAAGACATTGACCCCAAAACGTCAATACCACACCAAAGAGTTTAAATTGTCAGCAGTGCAGATGGTTCTTGAAGAGCACATCGAAGCCAATGAGGTCGCCAATCGCCTTGGTATAAAGGCTAATGATCTTAAGCGCTGGATTAAGTCAGAAGAGAAAAGAAAGGTTTCTAAAGACCAGGAGTCAATGAAGGATTTGTTGCTCACTAACAAAAGGCAAGAAGAAGAGATTCGTCGCCTTAAGATGGAGCGTGAAATCCTAAAAAAGGCAATGGCGTACTTCATGCCAACCCAGAACTGAAGTACGCCTTTATTGAAGATTATAGCGGTGAGTTTCCAGTGAACTTAATGTGCGAAGTCTTGGGAGTATCCAAATGATCTTACCTGAAGAAAACGGACTCGGATTTATGCACATTTATCAAAATTCTGTTCGTAGTCAATCGGTGTTTTGTAGTTGATTGACGAATGCAGCCTTTGGCGATTGTAGAAAATTTCAATATATTCAAAAATGCTCTTCTTAGCCTCTTCTCGAGTTTTGTAATTTTCAAAGTAAATAAGTTCTGTTTTAAGCGAATGAAAGAAAGTAAATCATCAAGGGTGCACGCATTTTAATTATTTTTCAATCTGGTATATTT
>CAZYOE010000350.1:0-2645 GCA_964648725.1 uncultured Pseudobdellovibrionaceae bacterium
CAGAATTTTGATAAATGTGCATAAATCCGAGTCCGTTTTCTTCAGGTAAGATCACTTTTAGATTTATATCAAAAAAGTATAGGTGAGAAAAATTCTCGATTAAAAATAAATTCACAAATGACCTTTTTTATAGAGGCAATTACTAAGGTGATTGATGAAATTAATAGCAACACTTCGGACCCGATTACTCGCTTCTATTTACCAAACTATCAAACAGAAATTTCATTTGCAGAAGTAGATAAGCCGAAGCTTAAAATATTTTTGGATTTTCGGGTCGGTAGTTTTACTAGTTCATTTCCAAAAATTAGTGATCTAAGTGATCAAAATAAATTGGATGTTATTCAAGAATTAAACAACATCCTTGGTGTTGCAAAAAAGATATTGGAATTAGGTAGCTCAGCTCCTTCTTAAAACAGTAGCTACGCGGCCATTTTAAAATTAGTATTAATAAGATGTTTTTTGTTTAGGTTTACGACTTCAACCGGATCGGGCCAATCGAGCTTTACCCCTGACTAGGCATCGGGGGAGTTCGATGGCATATAATTTGCATTTGGATGATCAAGGTCAATTTAACCAGATTATGCAGAACGTTCGGGAGGCTTGTTTGAAATCACCACTTTTAAGCCGCACTTTAAATGTGATCTTGTCATTACTACTCTTATCTGCCTCTCTTAAAAGTGCTGGGGAAATGGATATTGCGTCCGCATTTCCGCTTTTGATACAAAAAAGTCATGTGCATATTCCAATGGCGATGCAGGCGAGCCTCGAGGCAGAGCAAATGCTGCTCAACTTCATTGGTTTTTCGACCAATATGTTGCTCTCGAGTGCGCTTTTTAAATTAAAGGAGAAAGACGGTGAAATTGAAGCTGAGGCAGATAATTTAGAAGACTTGGAAGACTTTCGACAGATTTATGAAAATGGGGTCACGCGTGGCGGAGGTCAAGGAGTGCTCTTAGCAAGTGGCGAATTTGAATTGCTTGACTTGGTCGATCTCAGTCGGCAGACCCCTGTGCTTGCCCTCAATGATTTAGAGGGAGATCCTCAGACTTGTGGGTCCGGCGTTGTGACGGGATTAACCTTTAATAAAGAGGAACATGCGGAGTTTCTGAGGAAGCTCGATGAACTCGCCCAGATCGTTCCCGCATATGGCGCTCTTTTAAAACTCGCTGGGGGCTCAGTTTCACTAAAGTCGGTATTGGTGGATTTTAATGATCAAAAATTATTTAGTCATTGGAAGGACAGCACTAAAATCCCTACTGCCTATCAACATCCCATTGCCTTTTTTAATGGAGGAGCATTGATCATTGTGAAACCCTTGTATGAAAAGTTGTCTCCACGGGGGCGGGTTGCACTCTTTGTACATGAAACCTTACGACAGGTCGCCAATGGATTATTGGGTAATGATGCCGGAAATGGGTCATTGGTGCTCGATACCGTCGAAGAAATTGTTTACGAACTTTTTATCGGCGGCAACCGTCAGCGAATAGCCCAATTGATGGGAAAGTCAACTTTGGAATTGGTTGGCTCGAAGCTCAAAGAGATTGCCTTGTGGTTCCCAGTGGATTTATTGCCCTCTGAAGCTAAGGAGCGGGTGAGAGCTCGCTTTGTGGATAAACTCAAAGATCTGAGTGAATCTGTGAAAAATCAAGAAGATTTAAAGATGGCGATAATGATTCATCAGCTCTCAGGATTTAATAATGTAAATTATAAAACCTTACTTTTCGAAAAATTGCAGAAGTTATCGAAGACTCATGATCCGATCCTCCAAAATGAAGCCATTATTCCTCTCTTAATCGGAGTTTATACCGCCATGAATCGCCAGTTGTCCTCCTTGAGCCCTTTGGTTAGTGGCACCACCTTTAATGTCACCATGGAGAAGCAATCCTTGTGCCGAACCTTGGAAAGTATGATGACGATAGATCCTAAAAACTAAATTTATTTTGTAGAAAACTTGAGTTGTTTAGCTACTTTATAACTTTGAGATAAGCTGATGTTATAAAATCTAGCAATAGTTTTAGCGGTTACTTGTGAATGGCTCGAATAGATCTTCAATTTTAGATTTTGTGCGAGTTCAATGTGAATCATTTTGCGATGACAAGCTGGTAAAAAACAATATTGATGTCTAGTCAAAACCGAAAGACCCCATCGCTTACGCAGGCGTTGAAAAATTTGTTCCAAGCGTTTTTCCATCGCTGAAAGGGTGGAAGGATGCGAGTCAGGCCACAGCAAACTGATTAGTTTTAGGCGATAAAGACCCCAAAATCCGCTAAGTGCAATTAAAGTAAGGCATTTGATTTCCAGACTCAATCCCAAATGCCATTGTTCTTTATAGTACCATTCTTCGGTATGCCATAGAATCACGATCTGCGGGAAGGATGGTGACTCTTTCGGCCATTTTATTTTACTGGGATGAACGCCAATATCTTTGAATTTATCCAGAAACTGTGGATCGAGCCCAGGATATTTTTCTATGCGTGCCAAGCTTCGAGCGTTCATTTTGCAAAGAAGCAAGAGTCTCAGAGTGTCTAACCAAGCTTCAGGTCGGAGTCCCATTTTTCGCATGGATCTATAACAGGAGAGTAAGAGCCGATAAGCCTTCTCCGATTGATGGAGTTGATATTCGGCAAAACCGCGCCATTTATTAA
>CAZYOE010000351.1:0-2642 GCA_964648725.1 uncultured Pseudobdellovibrionaceae bacterium
AAATAATTTTTTTGATTTAAATTTTAGGGCTATTTACCGAACAGACCCTAATTAAAGGTCCGCAGTCGGCTAATGGAAGGCTCGGAATCCAAACCGATGCGCCCCCGAATATTTCTCAGCAAAGGAAACCTTTATGATCGTGAACATTATGAACTCAATCGTTCAGGTTCTTTTCATAGGAGTCTTCATCTCATCGCCCTTGTATGCAGTTCAACAAAGTGTAGACGGAACTCAAGATCAACCTGCCGACACTGCTGGTGAAAGAATAGTTGAAACTTCAGGTGAACATAATGCCGACATTGAAGACGAACGAACTGCTGCTGAACATAGAGAACATTTGGAAGACCTAAAAATTCTCCTAGAAAAAAAATCTCGCGAGCTAACTCGGCTTGATGCTCAAGTTCAGGAGGGAGTCAAATATTACAATGCGGGCCTTATAGCCCAAGAAGTTTTTGGTGGGATAACGGTCACCGCTAAAGCTTTGCAGAGCGCCCTTGCCTTAAATGCCACCGGTTGGAAAATGAAATCCAAAGAACAATTCAAAGCCGCCCTTGACATGGCTGTTAAATATCGGCCAAAACTGAAAGTCGTGGCCATTGCAGCTTTAGTCCTTTGGGGCGCATCGACATGGTTCAAAGAGAAAAAACTCAAAGAAGTCAGTTGGACGGCAGAACAAAGAGATATTCTGAAACGGCGAATTGATCAAATGCAGAAGGATATTTCGGACCTTCAAGGTGCCCAAATAATTCTTGAAGAACAACCCTTTGAGCTGTTTAGCGAAGAAGAACTAGAAAGCAAATGATATGCGTGTTCTCCTTGGTGCATCCTCTCTATTTTATTTATTTAGCTCGACGTCACTTTGCGCTTTGGATCTCTCGTATAATGAACGATTCAAGGCCGCACAAGAATCCGCATACCAGGTTACTCGAGATCTCTGCACTCAGACCGGTGATAGTAAACTCACTTCTCTTGTGACTGCAGGAATGGAGCACACATGGCGAATGCTCGAAGAAGACGAACACCCTGACGAAGGAGCTCCGGAACTTGAAGGACTATTGGCTTCGGACGGCTACCAAATTGCGCTTTTTGACTGTTATGGGGATGATAGTGAGGCGAAACTTAAATTTAAACTTCGTTTAACATTAGCTTCTGTTTTTGGAAATTTCGCGGTTGTAGCAGCGGTCGGAGGCACAGTTAAAGTGGCGTCTATCGCAATGGAAAAAATGACCAGTTGGTTGATCGCAACAGCTTGGGCCACAGAAAACATTAAGTTTGCCTACCTTACGCAAGAAGGCATTGGTGTCATCAAAAAGGCTATAGATTTGGCACCACTCGTTCCCTTCACGCTGACAACGGCTGAACAATGGACCCTCAAACTCTGTTCGCAAATCGATAGTTGTTGGACTTACTATTCCCAAATCAAGGTCGATCGCCTACTTAGCCAGTACCAAAAACAGGGAGCTCATCCTCTCGCCGAACTTCAGTATGAAACGATGAAACAATTGGTACAAAAAATTAAATCAATCCAGACCGAAAAAGCTTTGAGGGAGCAAACTAAACCGCTAAGCGCAAAAGTCCGTCAGAGGGTTGATCGTCGAATTGCTCTCCTCCAGAAAAATCTCAACGTTTTATCCGAAAATTCTGGATTACCCATTCCCTATGAATAACTTAGGGTAATTTTCTGA
Organism: uncultured Pseudobdellovibrionaceae bacterium; assembly: GCA_964648725.1. GTDB lineage: Bacteria > Bdellovibrionota > Bdellovibrionia > Bdellovibrionales > Bdellovibrionaceae > CAUJGP01. The sequence continues at coordinate 1,686 of CAZYOE010000351.1, forward strand.
TTCCAACGAGATTATATTCGTGATCGACGTACTCTATTTGAATTTCAAAAATGAGGTGGGGCTTGCTATCGAAAATCTTAAAACCCAAAGCGTGACGTTGCTGCTTTAGCGGTACACCCTGAATTTCCGTACGCAGTGATGGTTTCACAGCCCTTTAATAAAGAGAACTGATTGGCCCGAATTAATCGGTCCATATTTATTCGCATTAACATTATATCCGTGGCGGCGCGGAGATTTTCGAGCAAGGCCAATCGCCATTGTCTCTGACTATCAAACACTTGCAGCAAAATGATCTTACCGTCGGCATAACGTTGCAGATCGGCAAGAAACACTCTTTATAGAAGTTCAGCCGCACTTGCCGACTGTTCAAAGCGTTCGTCAATATATTGCTTTTTCCATAAAAGTTCCGTGGTCGCTTTGGTCAGTTCATTGCGAACTTCAACCTCTTGGAGTTTCAGCATTCGAATGTTACTTTCGGAAATCTTGATCGTCGGAAAATAATCATAGCTAAACACAAAATTGAGACGACCTATTTGATTACCGAAGGCCATATTCGCACTTTCACCCGAGGCCAATCCTCGAGTGCTATTGCCGGCGCTCGATCCCGATATAAACGCAAAAATCTTACTGAATCGATTGAAACTGCAATAGCATATTGCTGTCAAACTTTGTCATTGCACCCATAACCGAATCTTGTTCGCCGGGGCGGAAAGGAATTGCAAAGGATGACTCTTGAACCTCATTACCATTCCACTCTAAGATTTGAACTTCCGGCTTACCTGGAGTTGCAACCCAGGGTCGATCGAGTTCCGGATCATAACCTGAATAGTCTGAACAGTCCATTTTCACGCCCGTCCGCTGAAACATAATCCTTGTTTAACCGCAAATTGTTGAAAACGCCCCATTCAAGTCACTCGAAAGCTCTTTGTGACCGGCTTTGGGGGGCCTCTGGAAAGC
>CAZYOE010000352.1:0-1931 GCA_964648725.1 uncultured Pseudobdellovibrionaceae bacterium
TTTCACGCCAAAATCAGCGCCACTCCAGAACATAAGCTTCAGACCATTTTTAAGTTTGGAATACCCTACAATCGGATTTCCATCTAAGAACCATACTGGATGACCGTGCCAGATCTTGCTTTCTGCTTCTTTAAGAGTGGAGTTGATCTCAGAGGCTAAAAAATCGCAAATGGATTTGTCAGGAGAAGATTGAGAATTATTGTATGACTGGATATCTTTATTCATAAGGTGACTATATCATTGTTGTTCTTCAGGTTGAAGAAGTACCCAGTTGTGTGACACTTTAGGCTCACTGCACAGGTTGCGGTTGAAACAGCACGGTCGTCTCATGCCCTTCTTAAGCTTCGAAAGCATTACATCAATGTGATGCTTTCTTGTCTCCTCACTTTTAACTGCCCTTACCCAGCGCATCCATTCCCATTTGGCAAGTGGAGTAGTGGAATTCCAAAATTTGTGAATTTCCTTATCTGCAACTAGTGCTTTTTTTATATCTGGAGGAAGCTCCGGATTTACCCATTCGCTGGTTACCTCAAGCTCAACATGCACCAAATCTCCCGCATGTGCATTTGCCTCTTTCTGAAGAGAGTTGTCAACCTTAAACCAATGACTTGGTTTTTGTCCAGGCCCATATCTTCCGTCTGGTTCAAGGAGGGTCTTGAAAAGAGCGTCGTTAATCTTACCTTTTACCATTACTGTTCCACGCGAGGGAAGTTGAGCAGAAGCATCTTCAGGAAGTCTGAGAATTGTCCACGAATTAATTTTAAAAAGTTTTGTAGTAAATTGGATTTTGGACATAGTTTAATGCTTAAATGTTTGTAATATTATTTTATCAAATCTTCATCATGGTTTAGATCAATGGAATTGGCAAGTGAGATATATCGCCCAATTTGATTAATTCGTACTGGCCTTGCGACTCGTTAATTATAGTTACTGAACATTCTAAAATATCTATATATTTTGCTCCTGATAGCGGCTCAGATTTATGTTCAATAGCCTGCTCTGTATACAAATGGCGCAATAAATCTCCAATAGTGCCTCCATGCGTGACTATTAGAATGTTCCCCTTTTTATGTTTAATCGAGAACTCGTTAAGAAAATCTTTCATTTGTACGCCATTTTTTGATGAAGATATGCCCGTTTTGGGTTGATACTTTCTATCCATATCGGTTTTGTTCCATTCAGCAATAAATTCATCGAATGACTCACCATTCTCCCATTCCAATCTTTCAATTAATCTTCGATTTGTAGTAATTGTAAGAGAGTGTGGTTTTGCTATGATTTCAGCTGTTTGTCTGGTCCTGAGTTTGGGACTAGATACAACTTCCTGGAAGTCTATACTTTTTAATAACTCTGCGGTGAGTTCAGCTTGCTTGATTCCAACTTTGGTTAATGGGGGGTCAAAGGGAATAGCTTCCTTTTGACCATGTCTAATTAAGTAGAAAGTTACCATGAGCAAATTATACCAGAGGTTTTTGAATGAGTTTTAAGGGCGGGTTGCTGAACGACCTCAGCGTTGCTTGTATCACTCTTAAAGCACGAAAAATGTTTTCTAACACATAGCTTTTGCACGTTTATGAGGATTTTTCGTTATAAATCTTATATTTACCATCTCCAATAACACTGACTTTGTCACCTTGGACTAAAACTGCTGCATAGTCATCAACAGAATAAATTTTATTTGGAGTTCTTTTGCTGTATTCTTCAACAGATTTATACGAAACCATATCTGGAACATGGGGCGAGAACTCAAAATCTGTGAGTCCCAGGCTCTTCCAGACTTTCAGTTGGACGTCGTTAGGGTCAGCATCAAACTCAGGCACGGCAGCAAGCGTGATATTGGGAGTGAGGAGAATCGCTCCGGCACTCAGACCCGCAAGAATTCCACCGCGTTCAGCAAAGACTTTTAACTCAGAGATGAGACCGGCTTTGCG
>CAZYOE010000352.1:1941-2590 GCA_964648725.1 uncultured Pseudobdellovibrionaceae bacterium
GCGAGAACTCAAAATCAACTATGCTAAGACCTGTAAAGTCTTGCATTCCTACATTATTTGCGTCTCCAGGCTCAACGCCTGCAACTGCTATATTACGGGTAACCACGATGCCACCTGCGCTTACTCCAATATATAATTTATCGTCCGAAAGAAATTTTTTAAGTGGTTTTTCAAATCCAGTTCTCTTCATCCAATCCAGAAGAAAAAATGTGTTTCCACCATTCACAAAAAGCACATCTTTTTTAGAAAGCAATTTCTCAAGTTCGGCTTGATTTTTACTGCGTAAGTCCAAGTCTTCAATGTTGGTGATGCCTAACTGATAAAGTTGGTCTTTAAATTTTCCAAACCACTGCGGATTGTCTTCTTCACCATAAGCTGCTGTAGTATCAAAGGCAACAGAGTACTCTGAAGCTGGTTTTTTAAGAAGAGTTGGGAATATATCGGCTATTTTTCCTTTAATTCCATTGGATGTAAGAAGAAGTGTCATCCTTGAAATTATATCAAAAAGTTCGAGTGAGGTCGTTTGATGAGATAGCTTGATACAAAAATTTGACGCTAGAAAATTTGGGGTGGCTAAGCGGACTTGAACCGCCGACCTCCAGTTCCACAAACTGGCGCTCTAACCAATTGAGCTATAGCCACCATTATT
>CAZYOE010000353.1:0-2575 GCA_964648725.1 uncultured Pseudobdellovibrionaceae bacterium
CTTTATACATGGAGTTCTACTCAATCACCAAGACCTAGATCTCTCCGTAAACTTTGTTGAATTTTGGGAAACCATTCAATGGGTTGGCAAGGAGGGGGCCTTAAAAGAAGAAAAGATTCACATGAGTTGGGTAACCGATCAAACACTTCACGAATCCAACATTGATTTTTTTGTCCGCGTAGCTCCTACTAGGTGGCATATAGAGAATGAAACGTTTAACACTCTTGAAAATCAAGGCTACGAATTTGAACATAACTTCGGTCATGGTAAACGAAATCTCCACGCCATCCTAGTAAACCTCATGTTTCTGGCATTTCTGATCGATCAGCTTCAGGAAATGAAGTGCCCACTCTATCAGAAAGCCATTGAAAAAGTTTATTTTAGAAAATCCCGCCTGTGGGAAAAATTAAAGGTCATATTTGAGTTCTTTCCATTGCAGTACCACTCCTGGCGAGACTTTTTGGAGTTTTTCGTTAATCCTCATAGCAAAATAAAAGAAACTGATTCTGGTTGAAACTAGCAAACAAAAAACATTGACGAGGTAAAACAAATCCTAAACTTGAGCTGTTCTGAGAAATGAATTTTTCAGAAAACGGTATGCCGTTATGTTGTTACACAGGGAAAATGACCGGTTAATTACACAGCGATTTTGACCGCTGCAGCTTGTTATCGGTTCGATCAAATTAAACTTTAGAAACTATTTTTAAAAAATTAATTCTAACGCCCATCCTTGTTTTTATCTGGCTGATCGGTCGCTTCCAGCTCCCGCCCTTCGGGTTTATAATCAGCCAGACTTTTCATCGTACAGTGATTACTATGCGGCCATTCTCTTTGGACATTTGGTCACCTTTTTACAAGAGAGCGTTTTGCCAGCAAAGATGGCTCTCATCGTTCCTTTTACGTCAAATCGAAGCTCAATATCATGATTATAAATTGAATATTTTAGTTCATTAATAAACTTAACAAAAATTGTAACGTTAAAGGCATTCAATTTGCGTCGAAGAGCTATGCTGGCAACTCATTTCTAAATTTAAAACTTCGGTGAAGGATTATGTTAACTAAACAGAGCCAAAAATAGTTGTCAGTGCACTTTTTATTGACGCTATTCCATTGTAAATACCTTACCCATTGTTGGTTCAGTAATTCCCAATCGGCCTTAAAAGCCATATTTTATGGTGATTCGAAAAATATTTTTTTGTAAAGTAATTCATCGCATAAACTCAATGCCAAAAAATGTAATTCAACCAAGGTAGGTAAATTATGCGAAATGAAATGTCATTAGATAGGGATTCTCTTACTAAGAGAGCAGCGGCGGTTTTTCGGCAAGTTCCTGACTTTAGGGATACAAGATTGATTGGCATTGAGCTAAAAGTTTTTCTTATGGGAGGCCTCAGGGTTTTTTCATTGAAATATCCGTCATTGTTAATATATGAGGAGCACGCAAGGGGCAATATCGGTAGGTCTATTCGAAATATGTTTAGGCTAGATAAGGTACATTTTATGCTTGAAGTTTTAGAAGTCAAGGCTGACTCTGCTAGATTTCTTTTACAGAATTCATCAAAAATCAGCCACAATTGACTCAATTTTCCAATAACTGACCAATTATGACCTGATTTCTATTCATTATCAGTTACTCCCTCTACCTGTTACTCCCTGAAAATCATGGACCGACACTATTGATTTTCGGAATTGAAGCCACGAGGAGTTTTTGCTGAATAACAATAGCCCACAATTCTAAAACTATCGTTATTTTGGGAATTTTTCACGGTATCAATCCAGTCAATAGAAAAACTTAACATGCCATTATTTTTTCGAAATCGAGCCGAATATTGCCAGCGAGAACTGCCCGTTCTATACTCCTGCACGATTTCATTTAAGGAGACACTTAAGCTAACAGGTATCGTATGATTGGCCTGAGTTCGTAAGTAGTCTAAGTCTGCATTAAACCCAATGCCATACAAATACCTTGCCGCAACTGCTGGTTTTCCCGGAAACAACGGACCTTGCGAGGGAACTGCTGCAATCTCATCACTAATTCTTATGAGCATGCGCCGAATATAGTATTCCTCCAAAAAGTTCTCGCCCATAAATTCAGATCCTGCCTCTCTCACTTTTCCATTTGATGCCGCTTGACAAATGTAATCACTGTTAGCTTCGTTGATATCTGATATTGATTCATAGGCAATTGGCATAGATGCTTCATTAAAAAATTTGCCTAAGATGGCAAATTTCGAATATTTTGGATATTGAGCTTTGATTTGCTTGAGTCTATCAATACTCAATTTGCTCTCTAAATTGGAAACCGATAAATTCGAATGAGTGGCTGCGAGATATTTGCCAGATATTGGATAGAAACCGGTTTTCTCGATTCCCATAAGACTCAGGACTTCATGCAAGGCAATGGCCTCACGCAGAGCCGACGGTTTAATCTCCTGCCAACGTTGGCGATTAATCATGATTAAAAGTTTTTCAGGTATGTTAATAGCAACTGAATTCTGAATTAGATTCTTAATCTCAATGTGATCCTTCCTAAAAGAACGGACTCCTAAAATATAACAGGATGGTGTATAAAGCA
>CAZYOE010000354.1:0-2560 GCA_964648725.1 uncultured Pseudobdellovibrionaceae bacterium
CCAATCTGCCGGTTTATCCCGGCGCACGGAGGCAAAATGAAAAACTTTATTTTTTTAACCACTTTGATTTTTGGCCAGCTCTCTCTGGCCCACTACGAATGCACGGGAATCTGTAAATGGCATTCTTACGGATCACTGCAATCGGGGGTGGTTTCAGGGAGCGGAAGCACCTATTCCATCGCCCAGGGTAAGATGAATACGTCTTGTTCGAACAACTGCTATGGCGAAAATATCAAAGGCTGCACAATCGTGAATTACTCTTGCTCGACGCCGGAACATGCGGGTCCATACGCACTATTTTCAGAAATATTGGGCATTTACAATAACTCCGTTGAAACCTCAAATTCTCAACAATAGCTTCATTTTATTTAAATTAGCACCCGATATTTGCATATTTGGGTGCTAACTGATATTGAAGTACTTAGAAATCAAATCTAACTTGGTTTTAAGTCGAACAAAAAAAATCCTAAAAAAGGTGACAGGATTGGTTTCAGAGTGCTATTTCAAGCCATTATAAGTGGGTAAGGAATGATGACCGAATGTTTTCATATTTCCTGTTTAAAAAAAGAGTTTCAAAATGCTTTGAGACGAAACTCAGCCTATACTTTATCCGCCTTTGCAAGAGACTTAGGTTTGTCACGTGGGGCTTTATCCGAAATTTTTTCCGGCAAAAGAAGTATTTCATATAAAACCAGTCAAAAAATTGTTTCGTCATTTGATTGGTCTTTCGATAAAAAGCTTGAATTTGTTTTCCATGCGGCCAAAGCAACGGTAGAATCTGGCACTCGACGAATCCATCCCGAGTACAAAAGAATCTTGGCAAACAAAGATTCTCAGCTCTATGACGCAAAAAAGATAGAGCAAGAAGCATTTGTGATTATTTCGGAATGGTACCACACGGCCATACTTGAGATGACCTTCACTGACCGCCTGGCAAAAAAAGATACGAATAAAATAGCGGAGAGACTTGGCATTTCGAGAATACTTGTCGAAGAGGCTTTGGGGCGGCTACTCAATTTGGGCTTGTTAGTAGAAGAAAAGGGAGTTCTTCAGAAGTTCTATAAAAATTTAGCTTTGGAAGACCCAAATAAGACTTCTGAAGGCTTAGTCAAGCACCAAGAGCAAATCTTGCAGAAAGCATTAGAAAAGTTGAATCACTCTCCAATTGAACGTCGAAACAATACTGGTATGGCTATGGCTATTGATCCCCGGAATATCCCTAAGGTAAAAAGAGAGATTCGTTTATTTATGCGAAAGATTTGCGAAATATTAGAGAGTGGAGACCAAAAAGAAGTTTACCAGTTGAATATAAATTTATTTTCTTTGGAGAAGCAGGCAAGATGAAGACTTGGTCAATCATTGTATTATCATTCTTTTTACAACAGACTTTTGCAGGCACCGAAACCCATGGAGGCGATGCGAGACGATTTCGAGTTCAAATGGCTAGAGTCGAAATTTTAAAAGGATTAAAAGAATTTTTAGAAATCAAATCTAATCCGGATCTCAGAACTTTTTGTGAGGGTGCTCAAAATTACGATTTTTCTCAACTTATAGAGACCGCTCCTCATATAATCTCAGCGGTTCCACGAAGCAAAACGGTTTGGGTGGAGAGTCCTCAAACCAGCTGTCTTGCGGTAGAGTCTAATTACTCCGAAAATATACTTTTACTGTCCTATAACCAATGTCCTCTCCCAACTCCAAACAACTTTTATTTGGATCTGATTTTTAAAACACTACAAAATGTTGGTAATATAGATTCTGTCGTTCATCGAAATGGTCCAGTAGTTGACCTATCAACCCTAGAAGCCGCATTGAGTCTCGTTCGAAATTGTCGCTATCTTAGGGGAATGCATCCTATTATACCAGTCAGTAGACCATTAGAACCTGATGCCTTCAGTAATGACCTTAAGTTCTTAATGACTTTAGAGAAAGGCCGTCAGATTGCTTCGCAACTTCTGATTAATTTAAGGCCCGAGGTATTTCAAAACTTCCATGAGGTTATTCGTCTCTTTCTTGAGTCAAATAAAACGGACTTAATAAATGATATTTATAGTACTCAATATACCATTGCTCACTATCAACAAACTTCCTGTGCAAAGACAGAACTTTTTCGCAACCGATCAATCGAATTCTCACCGATAAGCTGCATCGATTTTCAGACCGAGCTCGATGTGGCTTGGCTGATTCTACACGAAACAGCTCACCATTTTGGAATCGATGCCGAAAACTTTGCGGATCTATATGCTGTTGAGGTTATACGTAATAGTTACCTTTAAGTGACAACTCCAAGTTAGAGCTTTTGCTAAGACGATTAAGAATTCCAAAGCTGAAAGTCTTTTTTTCCAGAGGCCTCCAAATAGCCGGTTACAAAGAGCTTTCGAGTGCCTTGAATGGGGCGTTTTCAACAATTTGCTGCTAAACAAGGATTATGTTTCAGCGGACGGGTGTGAAAAGATTTAGGGGCATAAACCGCATTTAACAAACGCGTTTGGAACCACGAAGGTCTTGTTAGGTACATTCGAGTTTCTAATGTTGGTTGTTGCGTGGTTAATGCCCTTTA
>CAZYOE010000355.1:0-2540 GCA_964648725.1 uncultured Pseudobdellovibrionaceae bacterium
GCAGTATCATTCTCGACAGACTCCTTGTCATCATTTCTGATATAATAGCTTCAAACATCAAAGTATTTAGAAATGAGAAAGGAGGTGGCAATTATGAATAAAGCAATAGAAGAAACTAAAAAATGTCCAAGTTGTGATAAGGATATTTCTATCAAGGCTAAAAGATGCCCATATTGTAGGCAAGACCTAAGAGGGTGGTTTAGAAGACATCCAATTCTGACCATTGTAGGAATATTGATAACTTCACCTTTCTGGATTGCAGCATTAGTTGGTTTTTCTCAAGGGATTACTAGTTCAAACTCACAGAGTGGAGGAAGTACTACCCCTGCACCTGAAAAGCAAACCGCCTTTAATGCAAGCGTGAACTTTACCGGTACTCAATTCGTCATTAATAATTTAGACAAATATGACTGTGTAAATGCACGGCTACAGGTCAACGGTGGTAATTATTCATTAAACGGATACACGCTTGAAAAAGGCCACCAATATACAGTTGGGGCAGGACAACTTACAAAAGGTGATGGTACTAGATTTAACCCATTTGGTACTAAACCACAAAATTTTTATATAGGGTGTCGAGGAAATAATGAATTGAGTTCAGCTTATTGGTATGGAGAGTTTTAATAATGAATAACTCTTTCTTATTAGAGTTAGTTTTATGAAAGGAGGTGAAAAATAAATGAAAAAAATGCTTAAAATTATTGGCGGTATTTTCCTTGTTCTTATTGTTATCGGAGTCATTGGCTCTATGGGTAAATCTGGAAGTAGTACTTCCCAATCGGGTACTGGCTCCAAACAAGAGGATACAAAACCAATTGCTAAAGTTGGTGAAACAGTACAGGACGGCGACATCGCTTTTACTGTAACTGATGTAACCACAGCAACTTCTCTTGGAAATCAATTTACCAAGAAGGATGCTCAGGGTATGTTCTATGTCATTAGTCTGAAGATTGAAAACAAGGCTAAAGAGACAAAGACCATTGATAGTTCCATGATTACTCTTACAGATAGTCAAGGAAGAACATTTGACCGCTCAATTGACGGCCAAACGGCAAAAGGGATGGCTCAGGGGAAAGTTGACTTGTTCCTACAGCAAGTTCAGCCAGGACTAAATGTGACTGGCGATATCGTATTTGATATCCCAAAAGACGCAACTGGTCTAAAGCTCTTAGTCAAAGGTGGATATTTTGGCAAAGGCCAACAGATCGACCTGGGAAAGTAACATAAAACACACAGCCAACTGTAGTAATGCAGAACGCTGTGTGTTTTTATGGATTAATTAACTTTTCTAGCTCTCTATCCTTATAGTATCTTGCGTCTGGACTTCATGGGAACCTTCCGATACCTTGTGTCTGATGAAACAAGTGCTACCAGAGAAAAAACTACAAAAAGCAGTCGATATTCTCGAACAAACAATGCTGGCTTTGAAGTTTTACGTGGATACCAGAGATCTAAAATATTTAAATGAGCTAGAACAAGAGGTAGAAAAATTGTACCGTCTCCTCACGAAGAATGGAGACAAATCATGACTCCTCTAAAATACTGCTTATATGCCCGTAAATCAAGCGAATCGGATGAACGACAAGCAATGTCAATTGACGGTCAGCTCAAGGAAATGCAGCTTCTTGCAAAACGAGAAAAGCTCGATATTACGGAAACGATTACAGAGAGTCATTCTGCCAAAGAATCAGGACAACGACCAGAGTTTAACAATCTTCTTCTTGGTGTAACCGAAGGACGATACAACAGCATTCTCACATGGGCTCCTGATCGATTATCTCGAAATGCTGGAGATTTAGGACGAATTGTTGACTTAATGGATCAAGGGAAACTGACCCATATCAAAACCTACTCCCAATCGTTTACCGATAATCCCAATGAGAAGTTTTTATTGATGATCCTCTGCTCACAGGCAAAACTTGAAAATGATAATCGAGGTGTCAATGTTAAACGAGGACTACGGAACAAATGTCAGATCGGAATTAGACCCGGAGTTGCGCCAATTGGCTATCGAAACGTCTTAAAAGTAAATCGCATCTCAACAGTGGAACTTGATCCCGAACGAGCACCGGTTATTAAACAGATATTTCATAAAGTCGCCGACCAAGGATTTTCAGGGCGGATGGTAAAGAAATGGCTTGATGACATCGGATTTACGACCAAAAGTGGATGCAAGATGCCTCTAAGTAAAATTTACGTTGCTCTCCAAAATACCTTTTACTATGGCGAATTTCAGTACGGAAATATATGGTACAAAGGCACTTATGAACCACTTATCACAAAAGCATTATTTGAAAGAGTCCAAATTCAACTTCAAGTTGCTCCAAGACAATGGAACAAACAACTATTTCCGTTCAAGAAAATTTGCATCTGTGGATCGTGCGGTGGAAGTGTAACCGCTGAACTCAAATATCGAAGAACGAAGGCTAACATAGTAAACTCACACATTTATTATCACTGCAATCGTATTAAGAAATATGATTGCCCTGAGCCATATATTACCGAGCAAGAGTTGATCAAGCAGCTCATTGGATATCTGC
>CAZYOE010000356.1:0-2532 GCA_964648725.1 uncultured Pseudobdellovibrionaceae bacterium
AGTTAATGTTGTAGCAGCTTTTAGGCTCGTAGCCATAATTTTATCCGCGCCGTTAGGATTAAAGTCTGATTGAGGCCAACTCATAACACTCTCCCAATTGCTTTCAATGAAACGATTTGATGCCCATTACTATCTGACATCTCTTGTTATTTTCTTTTTCGATTAGGGTCTCAATTTGATTTGCTCTTTCAGTTTCAGAATTTAAAAACTGCTTAGTCGCTTTCATTAAAGACATGAATTTTTGAATCATCACTTAAGCTTCTTTCGGATATTGTTCATTAGGCTGCTCTTCTTTTTCTTCAAGATTTGGAATTGGTGGCTCTTCTTCAATCGGCAATAGACACACATCGGTGCCAGGCGAATAGTTGCATTGGTAGCATAAACAGAATGAATTGAATCGTTCCAGCGAGTAATTCCCGCACCTTGGACATTGTTCCATATTGATCCCCCTTGTAGGTTGAAAGAGAGGAACTTCTTTCGCGCCTCTCAGCAATATAAATTGCAAAAAAGAAACCAAGATAAGGATGAAATCTCAACTCTTTGATATTTCACTAAAAACAGAAATTGCTAATTGAAGTAGCTCAGTAAGGACTAACGAAACTCCGTGTGAATTATCATGTTTGGCGAATTTCATGAACGGCCCCACGTTAATTTAATGATAAGAATTAGTTCCCTTTGCAAAGACTGATTTAATCAAGCTTATACAGGAAATGAGCGAGAAGTTGACAACTTGTTATATTTTGTCCAAATTGAAAGAATGATCGATGCAAATGACTGGCGACTTCAAGGTCAGGAAAAATATTTAAAAGGTGTAACTTTAACTTTTAAAAAATACACCAAATACCGGGAGAACTGGGACCACGACCATTGTGAATTTTGTTCCGAAAAATTCATGGAAGAAGGTAATCCAGATTGCCTTCATGAAGGCTATGCAACTTCTGATAACTACCGATGGATTTGCAAACAATGTTTTGATGATTTTAAGGAACTGTTTAGGTGGTCAGATTCCTAGATATCATTATGACAATGAGAATTAAAAGGTTTCACTCAAAACTGAATTCTGAACCCCTCGTGACTTCTTTGTAAACCAAGTTTTTCATAAAATGCAATAGCATCTTCGCGCCATATTATTTGTCGTTAAATGAACAATACCAGGAGCGCGTCTTCGATCCAGAAGTCGGCACTCGTTACCAACAACGATATGATTAAGTTTGTCTTATACAAATTGTTCGTCTGGATGCATGCTGAGATTAAACTGATGCGTACTCATACAATTCCTTTACTTTTGATTGTACGATCATTACCTGATCTTCAGTAGTCATTGGTTTATCTATTTTCAAAATTGGAGTTTTTGTCTCGGCCAAGAATTTCAAATTGATCGGCAATGTGTTTGTACCCTCGGCAGCTCCATCGTCATAACCGCTGGTCCATTTCATGAATTCGACATGATCTTTTTCCATGTCTCCACCTGAATGGAGCCTTTTACCATAGAGCTGAAGCTTTCTTTCTTGAAGTCTCGCCAATCGGATCTGTTGAGGCAAATAAAGTAAAACTACCAAAGAGTAATCGACAGCGGGGGCTGGAACCCATACCGCAGCTCCGCCAGACAAAATCCATGTGCGATTTTTATCTAAATCCCCCATAAGGAGAGAAAGACGATCCGCTGGCGAGTGCTGCTGCTGAAACGGCGGGTCCGTGGGGTAATGGTAATAATCATCAGAGTCAATATGTGCACACCCAAATTTTTCTGCCAGGGCTTTTGCTAATGTGGTTTTTCCTCTCCCTGAAGCACCGAGAATGGTTATCTTTAGATCTTCAATTACGACAAAGCCTTCTTCGATCATTTGTAAATTTCCACCAAGGTTTGGCCTTACCACCATTCATAAAATCAACTGCTGCCAGGAAAGTATCTGCCACACAGGGATCGTGCCGAATACCAGTTATCTTGTTTAACTTATGGTAGAGTTCTATACCATCGTTACCTTTGAGTTGCATTGGTGTATCAATACCAATGCCACGAAGATCTTTGACAGTCGACATTCCTACATTTGGAATATCTTCCAGACGTTTTGCATCAGCTGCCTTTTTTGCTTTCATAAAACCTTCCATATTGGGGTAACGAATACTTTTATTTTAAATCCTTTTTAATCACAAGTTGGGTCGCCTAGTTAATCTTAATTGATTCTTTCAACAATCTTTCAAAAGTAATTTGTTTTTCAACTTTCCCATCAGCCAAAATATCTTCAGTCGTGCCATATCGAAGAAATCCAGAATTTTCGAGAACCCTTTGCGCCGGGATATTATCGGCGGAAGTTGTCGCAATCATCTTATCCCTATGAAACTGTGTTGTAGCGTATTTAATCATGGCTGGGAATACTTTGGACAGAAGTCCTTTGTTACGATACGCAGGAAACAGCCAAAAACCAATTTCAATAAAGTCTCCGTCAATAAGTGGATGAAACTCAAAAACACCAGCAATTTTATTAGTCCCTATTAAAGGTTAAAAACCTTCGGCTTTAGCCGGAACCTCTT
>CAZYOE010000357.1:0-2530 GCA_964648725.1 uncultured Pseudobdellovibrionaceae bacterium
GTTCATCAATCATTCTGACAATTTTACGTTTGAAGTATTTGAGAATTTCCTTCAATAATCCATGGTTAATCTCGGTTGCTACCTCCGAAAGAACAAATTTTATTTTTTCATTAACCAGTTTCGATCTTTTTTGCACAACAAAAGTAAATTGTGAGAAGGATGAATAGTTATGCGGTAGAAGAACCTTTGGATTCATTTAATATAACCCCCGATCGGGGGTTATAAGTCTAGTGTTTTCCATTTTAACCCCCGATCGGGGTCTAAAGGTAAATATGGCATTGAAATAGGCCCCGATCGGGGGTTAATATTACATCTATGACCAAAGCAAAAAAAAGACCCGTCCGTCGAACCAAAGAGGAGATTAAATCCGAGCTTTCGCCAATTGCTCTATTTGTGAGAAATCGTCGTGAGGAACTCGGCTACACCCAAGAGGAGTTGGCTTTTCGGGCCGGCTTAAACTCTCGTTTTGTGAAAGAGTTTGAACTCGGTAAACAGACCGTCCGCTTAGACAAAGTGACGGAACTGCTGACATTTCTTGGAGCCTCCCTTGATGTGAAAATTAAAGGACATCAACCATGAGCCAGGGGCAAGTCTACTTCAAAAATACACTTTCGGGCTTCATAGATAAAACTGCCGACGGAACTTATGCTTTCAACTACGCAAAGGATGGCGAGTCGGTGAGTCTAACACTACCCAACACCCAAATCCAATACCAGGCCGAAGACCTGTTCCCCTTTTTTGATGGCCTTATCCCCGAAGGGTGGCTCCTCAATATTGCGGAGAAAAATTGGAAAATCCCAAAGAACGATCGTTGGACCTTGCTCCTGACCACGTGCCAAGATTGTATTGGAGCCGCACAGATTCTCGGAACCGAAATAAAAAATGAACAAATTCAAAACTCAATACGTTATCAGACACATGCCTTCAAATCTGGGCAATGTCTCGTTTGTATGGAGCCTTTGGGTATCGAGAGCGAACTCTATCACCAACACTGTGCTCAGAAGACATTTGGATTTGGTTATGCTCCCATTGTCGATCTATCGCTGCATGATTTGGAAAAGCTCGCACTCTTGCAAATCAATCGACGTCTCACGCTTACAGGGGTGCAAAAAAAATTGTCCCTATCCACTGTTGTCGAAAATAAAAAAGAGCGCCTCACCGTCGTTGGTATTGATGGTCGCTTTATCTTGAAACCTTCCACCGAAGAGTACCCTGAAATGGCTGAGATTGAACACCTCACAATGAAAATGGCAGAAAAAGTGGGTATATCAGTCGCCCAGTGCGGGCTGGTTTTTCTATCCAATGGCGAAAAAGCCTATATTACGCGTCGATTTGATCGCATGAATCATGAAAAAATTCAAGTCGAAGACTTTTGCCAACTTGCCGAAAAAAGCACCGCCAAAAAATATACGGGTTCCAGTGAGGCCATGGGCAAAATTATCGATAAGTACTCGGACCAACCTCAAGATGATAAATTAACTTTATTTGAGGTACTCTTGTTTTCGTTTTGGATTGGTAATGCTGATATGCACTTAAAAAACTTTTCGCTCTGGCGTGATCCACGCAATCGACTGATTCGCATGAGCCCCGGCTATGATTTCGTGAGTACTCGTCTCTTAATTCCAAGCAGCGAGGATTCCGAGGAACTCGCACTTCCCATCAATGGCCGAAAGCACAAAATAGGTTGGTCCGACTTTGTGGCCCTAGGGAATCATTTTAAAATACCACCCAAAGTTCAAGAACGAGTGCGCGAGAAAATGCTAGACCAATTTTTCAATTGCGAAGCCCTCATTCAACAGAGTTTTCTTGCAGATTTGTCCAAGGACACTTTTACCGATCTGCTCATTGAACGATCCAAAAGGCTGAGCCAAGGGTTTTGATATTCGGCGCAAATAGTTCAAGGCCGCAAGCTACTGAGGTTAGGCAATAGCATTTCAGCCTGCCGAAGTACGCAAAGCCATCGAAGATGTTTGGGATTACCCCGTTGCTGGTTACGATATTGAATCGGCGTCTGATACTCTTCATGAAAATCTTGATGAAATTTAAGACCCGACATTAAAAAGGTTTTTGGAAAAATGTATGATCTGGCCCAAAACCCGGATGGTGTGCTCAATACCTTTCCAATCAATAAGGCCGTTTTAAAAACGACTTTCGAGATCAGAGAAAGCGAATCTGTCAGATCTTCCCTTTTCACATAAAGAGGCGCATGTTGGAGACTTTTTTGAAAGCTCTTTCAATTGGTATACTGGGGTCTCTTCTTTGATCAACTGAACCCAACTGTTTTGCCATTCCAGCAGATACTGAAACAGTGGAACCATTCTCATTGTACGACCTCGTAGGCGAAATGAGTTATCACCGATAACTCCTAACCTGTTTACTCGTTCTCTCGTGTCGTACACAACACTTTTTCTCCAGAATTATACAAAAGTTAGAGCGCAATTTTAAGGACTAAGATTTTAGCATCTCGGACGGAAGGCAGGAATTCCCGGAACCCATTTGAAAGACCCAAAGCCGGCTATTAATGCGGCTC
>CAZYOE010000358.1:0-2490 GCA_964648725.1 uncultured Pseudobdellovibrionaceae bacterium
CGCTCGAGAGCAGTCTCTAGCTGGCTTCTTACGTTCTCATAAAGATTCTCCACCGTGGAATGGCAGGGCAAGCCAGATGGTTTGTCGATCAGCAAAAAATTCTCATCCTGCCAAAGCAGGCGTTCTGCCCAATTCACAGTCCGCAAAAATCGCCGCGGTCGACTGTGCACTCGCAAATGGTCGCCTGAGTTGATAGGTAGATCATGAGTGATTCTCTTGTTTTTATGATAGATAGATCCAAAGGCGAGAAGTCGATCCACTTCAGCCGGAGCCAGTCCTGCCTGTTTTGTGATAATCCCAGTCAATGGACCAGTGGAATCCGCAAGTAGATGCATAACTCCATATTCAAAACCTCGACTATATTGCATGATTGGTCCTCGCAGCTTCTCATTTTGAAGTAGCACAGTGTGACGTTTCTATTCAACTCTCGAAAAAAGATTCATAACTAAGGCTGTGAGTATTTCCCAAGAACCAATTTTTCAGTGGCTTTCGCAGTTTGCCTATGAACCGCAGATTGTTTATATGGCCCTTATCGGCATGATGCTTGCGTCCTCCGTTGGCTTTCCTCTTCCTGAAGAAGTGACCTTAGTGAGCGTCGGGATCTTAGCTTATATGGGGTCCCATCCAGAGCAGTTTCCACCGCCGGGAGAGAACTATTCCCGAATCAACGTTCATGAAGCGGCTCTGATTGCCTTTTTGGCAGTCTTTCTGAGCGATTTTTTAATTTATTTTATGGGTCGGAAGTGGGGTCGAAAGCTGGTGGAGCATCCGAGGTTGAAAAGATTTTTCCCCGATGAAATGCTTCATCGAGTCGAAGGGTGGACCAAAAAATATGGAGCTTTTGCCTGTTTTATCTTTCGCTTCACGCCTGGAATCCGTTTTCCCGGGCATCTGGCCTGTGGAATGTTGCGATTTGAACCTTGGAAATTTCTGCTCATTGATGGTTTAGCCGCTGGCATCAGTGTCCCCACCCAGATTTACCTACTGGCTTATTACGGCGAACCCATTCTCAAATTTTTGAAAGAATTCAAGATCGTACTCTTTTCCCTCATCGGAATCGGTATCATCTATCTTTTGCTTAAGAAAATTCTCAACCATCGAAAAAAAGTCGTCACCGGCCCTTAGCGCCTTGTCAAATTGAGGACACGCCCTAGAGCCCCGGCCTAAGCAGATTTCTTATGTCCAAGAATCTCTTGCATCGTGTAATTGAGATTTAGGCTCAGTTGGGCCGCCTTGACCGGAGGGCGATTTTCTAACTCAGGCCAAAATATTTTCTCATATCCATTTTGCAAACCAAAAAGTTCTTCGCGAATTTTAAAGAGAAGTCCCGTGCCTGATCCAAGAAGCCAGTCCATCTGAATAAGATAAAGGGTGTCTTCTAAATCGACGGCATTGACCGCCTTTAAAAAGGACGAAGGCAGATGGTCAATCAAGTGGCAGGCATTGTGGGCAAATTTCTTGAAGGCATTTTCAATGGGTTGAACCAAAAGTTTTTCAATTCGAACATCGCTCTGTTTCCCTGCTACAAATGGATGGGTTAACTTTTTGATTTGCCAGTAGAGAACGGCATCACTGACGACATAATCTCCTTTGGGAAGATAGTCTGTCACTGAATCCACTTTGAGGGCCTCGTGAGAAGGGTCATCAATTTGATTATTGAAATCAATGGCTACTAGGTTTCGAAGATGAAAAAGAAAGGCTTCGAGCATCTGCATATTTTTCATGGTTTCTTCTGAAAAGCGACAACTGAAATTGTAAAGGATGGGAGTGCGAATTTCTGACTCCAGGGCGTGGATGCAGTCGATCAGGCCGACGAGCTCTCGAAGATCAAAGCCCTCAGGCTTCAGGGCTTTTCGTAATCCAAAGCTAAACTTTTTCTCAAAATCCGAAATTAAATTTTTAGGAGCGGGATCCACATGTCTGACCATGGCCTGAATTCTCTGCTGGCTTTCATTGAAAAAGGCCAGGTGCGGTTCGGTATGCCACCAGAGCTCGGCATTTTCTTTGGCGTTGGTCGACGGATGATTTGTATGAAGAGCCAAATAAGAGCACCCCAGCAATAAATCGGCGCGGTATTTCAATGGAAGAGTGGCGGGGACATCTCGGGGATGTGAGTCATGGCTCCACACCTTAAAGAATGAGGGACGAAGAACGGGTCCGCTCTCAAGTGTGAGATCGTATCTGAGATTCAGATTGAGATTCAGATTGAGATTAAGTTCTTGTTTGATTTTTTCTTTTTTCATAGGATCTCCATTCAGAGCCTGATTCGGCGAGATTTGTGAGAAAAAAGAGTCGAGCTGGACTCTATTGATAGATCAAGATATATATCAAGACATATGAATTGGATTGATAGTCATTGCCACCTCACTGACCTTCGCCTGGATGAAACCATGCAAACGGCGTGGATTCTGGAGGCTGAAAAGGCCGGAATTCATTTTTTTATGCAGGGGGGAGTGGGGCCCGAGGACTGGCAGCGGCAGCAGCAGTTGA
>CAZYOE010000359.1:0-2485 GCA_964648725.1 uncultured Pseudobdellovibrionaceae bacterium
TGCTATTCTGAAGGTTCAAAGCGAACAGCTCGCACTTCAAAATCACCGAGGAAAAATTGATTCCACTCAATTCAAAATGCAATATGACGGAGTTTCTGAAGCATTTGGCAAGTTAAAGTCCAACTATGACTTGCCACACTCAACTAAATGAGATCCTTACTTTTGCAGATTAAGTATTATTTAAGCTGTTAGTAATATGATCAATTAAAAGCGGAATCTTACTTCGCAACCTTAGTCGATCAAATAATTGGCACTCTATGAGAGGCTTTTTTTCAGTGTAGACATGATAACGAATGCCCTTGCCACCATCCAGAAGATGTTTCTCATATAGTAAACGAAATTTTTGATTTCCTTCATCTTTGCCCCAAACTAAGAACTCTCGAAGCAAAAAACCACCAATTTTTCCATGATCCGCAAGTTCAAATAGTTTCATGTGCTCTTCGTCAATCTTATGATCTTGCACGTTTAAACCTATTTCAATTCCCACAAATTTATCATTCAAAAATTTTTCAATTTGTCGAATATCTTCAGACACTTCATCTGCTTTTTGTTTAAAGGTATTTGCTAGTGGTTCGAGTGCAGTGACAGCTCTCACCAGCTCTTTCGAATGAAACATGATCTTCTCCTTTACTTTTTAACGCTGCAATCAAGCATTCAAGGCCCAGTCAAGGGTATAAACATCCAATCAAGGATTTACTTAATTCAATCAGAACCTCTCTTATCTGTAAAGAAAAAAGTCCCAATGGAATTGCCTAAACACTCTTTGCCTTCACTTCCCGGAGGAAAAAATGGAAAATTTTGAACTGCTGGGCTCATTAGCCCAAAAGCTCCACTCGGAGCTGAGGAATGTTTATTACCTCATACTCTCGATCTTCTTTTGCCTTTCGCTTGTAATCACATGGCTTAAATCTCCGACAGGGGGACCGGATTTTCTCGAGGCTGTAAAGCGCGCTTTCGTTGCCACATTACTACTTGCTGGATTTCAAGAGATCACTGACACAATACTATTTGTAACGAGCGGCTTGGCAGGAAAGATCTCTGATATGCAAGGACTTGATATGTTCATGCAGATGGCTGGTGACAAAGCCAAATCTTACAGTGCTTCGCCAACGTCACTGGTTTTAGGCTTCAACGATTTGATTGTCGCTACACTTTCATTTTTATCGTACCTCATTCTGTACGTTGCACGATATGTGATGGTTGCGGTTTATCACTTCAGTTGGGTATTTCTTTCGCTAATTGCTCCAATCTTACTTCTATTTCACATATTCTCACCGAAAATCACTCTGAACCTTTTTAAAAGTATGGCAGAGATTGCAAGCTGGAAGGTGGTATAGGCGATTCTGTCAGCAATGCTGGCAGCTCTCCCATTTGGTAACGCCTATGCGACCTCGAGAAACTATTTAACTGTCATTGTTCTAAATTTTGTCATTGCGATTTCTATGCTATGCACGCCAATGATTGTTAAGTCACTTGTTGGTGGAGGCTTCTCTGTCTTTGCCGACACACTAACACCTATAACCACAGCCGCGATGTTGACAGCACCAGCAAAAGCAGCATCAATGATGAGCGTTGGTCGTGGTGCCATCTCAACAACCAAAGAGGTCTATGGCCGATTTCAAAACTCAATTGAATCCAAAATCCAAAGAAATAACCTTCAACGCGAAATCAAGGGTCTAAATTCCAATAATCAAAAGAGGTCCTAAGTGATTCAGAAATCAAAAAATAAATGGTTCGAAGATTGGGGCAACGAGGTTGCTCAAAATCAAATTCTTAAATATCTTTTACTTGTCTTTGCCTTTGCAAATTCAATCTTGGCTATATCACTCGTTTGTATTTCACTTAAGACACCAGTACTCACCAGTCAGCAAGCTAACCCAGAATTAATTTTGATTCTACAGTACTAGATGTAGTGGATACTGCAATCCCTACAAGCGGTGTTTGGAATTCCACTCTCAGATTCTAAACTTTGGAATCTGGCCAGGGATCTTTTCCCTGATATACTGCCTATTTTTAATGAGCTTCTACGACAAGCTGTTTTTGCGGGTGGCTACTTTAATGACGACACACCGATGCGGGTTCTAAGCCATGTCAAAAAGCTTCGGACCTCAATCATATTGTCCATTTTAAACTGCGGCAATGAAGTGGCCCTTTATTTTACAGGCCAAAATACAGCACGCGATAATTTGGGTGCCATATTAAAGCGCCGACCTAAAGCATTAGTCCGTCCCACTCAAATGTGTGATGCCTCTACGCAAAGCTGGTCGGCCGATTTTAGAGTCCTATTGTGTTTAGCCTAGATCACAGTCGAAGAAATTTTTGGTACCTAACCATAGGGGAAAACCCCTGTAAGAAGAGCCTTCATATTATTAATTTACTCTCTGAAATCTATAAAGTTGAAGCCTTAGCAAAGGATATGACCGATGACGAACGTCTTCTCTTGCACCAACAAAAAACTATTCCCATTTTAAATGAAATCCAAGAC
>CAZYOE010000360.1:0-2449 GCA_964648725.1 uncultured Pseudobdellovibrionaceae bacterium
TATCAGCGATTTTTCAGAATCAATTTGTAATATGGGATTATGGAAGGAGGTGAAACGAAATGATTTCTAAAAAAATATTGATTCCCGTTATAGCGCTGGTTATAACGGGAGGAACTGTCTTTGCGGCGTATGGAGTGAATGCTCAGACACCAACAGATAGAATAAATGGTCTTGCTGAAACAATCGCGCAAAAATTTGGACTGGATAAATCTAAAGTCCAAACTGTGGTTGATGAATTCCATACTTCAAAAATGAAAGATCGGCAAGCCGAGATGCAGAAAAAATGGGAAGACAAACTTACCCAGGAGGTGAAAGACGGTAAGATTACCGATGCGCAAAAACAGGCGATTCTGAAAAAATTAGATGAATTAAGAAGCAAATATAATCCCGACACGATAAGTAACATGACCGTTGAAGAACGGAGAAAAGCCATGGAAGCAAAACAGACAGAACTGAAATCTTGGGCAGACTCTCAAGGAATAAATGAAAGTTATCTTATGTTCGGTTTCGGAAGGTTCGGTATGCACAAACAGGGTTGGAGCACACCGTAACCAATTCAAATAACAGCTGTTTAATTTGAGCGCTCTAAGTATGAAAAGCTTAGAGCGTTTTTTTATGAACAAAAGCTCTCTGTTTTTTTCGGAAGAATAGCAAATATATCATTACGACATACAGTATCATGATAGCAAGCCGTGCCATACTAAAATCACGGTCAATTCCAAAAAAACTTTGAATTAAGTGACCAAGCGGGCTGTGTTTGTCGGGTAAAAATGTAAGTGGTAGTGCCAGAATATGTTCCAGTTCGATATTAAACTGATGCTCCAGCATTTCATTTACTCCATTTTGTACCAGCGAAGCCCCAAGAAGAATAATCATGTATTCGGTTACTTTAAAAACTTTTCCAATAGGGAAGCGAATATATGCGAAAAAGGTCATCAATCCAATAATTGTCGCGCTGAAAAATCCTATCAGAAGTCCAGTAAGATTCTGCATAAATTCAGCAAAAAGAGCCGTACTTGCAGTGAACAATGCAATCTCGAATCCTTCTCTCAGCACAAGAAATATAATGGAAAAGAATAGAGACACATCAAATACATTTTCCTGAAGTTTCTGATGAGCTTTAATCAGTGAACTGCCCCGGTTATGCCGAATCACATCATGCAGCGAAAATACTACATAGGCAATAAAAAGGCCTGAGAAAATCAGCAAATATCCTTCAAGAATTTCTGCCCGATCTTCTGTCAGGATCATGTGAGCACGATCTCCAATCAGATACATACCAATTGACATCAGAAGCGAAATAAGCAAACCTAAACCCGCAGCCAAACTAATCTCGAGCTCTTTTTTAAGCTTCATTTTGCGGGAAATTCCTAAGAATACGCCGACAATTAAAAAGGCTTCCAAAAATTCGCGAAATGCAATGACTCCTGTAGTTATCATTAGTTTATCTGATTAGTAAGAATGACGGTGAAATTAGATTGTCACAGCCATACATGTTACTATACTTGGAAAGCGCCAAAAAGTCAATTTGCATCTGCGGAGGATCGGTATTGGTGTACAATAGTTGCGTATGAAATCGCTTTTTTTATTTTTTATTACCATAGGAATAGGATTTGCCATAGGATATTCATTGGCACCTTCTTCTATGAAATCTCCTATTTCTTCAGATGAAAAAGATATTGCAAACGGCTCCAAAAATTTTTTTTCATTAGAGCAGGCTCCGAGCAAATCACTGCGCGGCCGATTGAGATCAATTGTCGGTGATGTAAAACTTCAGAGCAGATTGGCTACTGAACCGGCTGCATTATCATCAGAGGCAGAAATTCTGCAGGGCGAAGCGTTAGCGACCGGCGAGGATGGATCACTTACTGTTGAGTTTGAAAACGGAGCTCTGCTAAATATTTCTGCCGAATCTCATGTCGATTTTGTGCAAACATTACCCGAGCATATAGTTATGATTCAGAAGGAGGGAATTGTGGAGTATCAGTCTGCGAAGAATTCGTTTTTGTCTGTACGGAGTATGCATCTTTTGGCAGATATTACAGCAGGGACTGATGTGACAATAGAGAAAGATGCCGAGTTTTTGATTTTTACGGTGAAGAAGGGGAGTGTTAATGTGGCGTTTAATAATCTGGAGAATGTTACAACGAAAGCCATAATTGCTGAAGGGGAGACGTATATTTTTAATGATGATACTCGAGAAGGTGAAATAACAAAATGAATTTTCAAATCACAAAAATAAGTCGCTCGATATGAATTCTTTATTCAGAAAATCTGGTAGATTCTGCCAGTCGAAGTTTTTAGATAATTTTGGCAGGGACCGTCGCTCGTATTTTCCCATCAATGCTCATTTTAGTTGTGTCTCTATAGTTGGCAGCCTGAAAGGGTAATGGCTCGTGTTCTTCCAAAGGCGGATTGCAACCTTAACGGTCATTGCGCGTTGATGGGA
>CAZYOE010000361.1:0-2429 GCA_964648725.1 uncultured Pseudobdellovibrionaceae bacterium
ATTTAGCACTCGCAAGTTAACTTTTTCGTGTCCATTTTTTCGGGGGAAGATCAGTTCAGAAATTTTCGAATCCTCAAAAATAAAAAATCCAAACAAAAATGACTTTGTATTTTTGAGCAATTATATTTAGCAGCTTACTGAATTCGAACTTGAAGGGATTTGTTTATTTGATCAGAAGATAACTTTAAATTGAATTATATTCAGAGAAAATGGTCATCTCCCCTGAATATTCTCCATTCGTTGAAGTGGGTCGCTGATATTACTAAAAAGTAAATCAAAATTACCACAGATTATTACTTACAAGCTGATTTCGCCTCTTTTGCAGACTTCACATTCCAAACATGGTGCTCTCTCTTGCAGTCAATCTGATTAACGTATTCATCCTGGCCTACAGCACATCGAAAGCATTCCAGCGAGTACGAATCAGAAGCCGTATTACGAATGTCTCCAAACCCAATTCCACTTGCAACAGCGGTGCTCGCTAAGCCAACCGTTTTTGAAACCAGCTCACGACCCTTTTGGGTTTTCAGTAACTCTTGGTATTTTCTCAGCAACTCTTCTGTATTATACTTAGCTTCTGAATTTAGTGAATCCACAGGTAAGAAAATAAACTTGCCTGAATCATTCGCTATATTAGCTGTTGATGTTTCCTGGGCTAAGACCATTGATAAACCAAAAAACTGAACTACAAAGAAAATAAAAAATTTTCGCATGAATTATCCTTTAAGGGCTCTGATGAATAAGTCTTGAACTTGAAATTTAGTCTTTTATTTTTCGGAGCTTCAAATTTAGCAAGAAACCCAACAAATTTTCCGTTGCTAAACTGCCCGATGGGTTGAATCGCATAGACCTCTGGCGAACGCACTATCTCTGAACCATTCACGAAAAAATCTGACTTTGGATAAATAACCATACGGCTTGCCGAGTCGGCATTAACTTCAATATCCCAGTCGTAATGAAACCTACCCATGATAACGTCCCGTTTTGAGTGACAGATGTTTTCAGGTGGCCTCGTTACGTAACTGTAAAAACTAGACGATAAATATCCTAAGACAAACAATGAGAGCTTAAGCAAAGCTCCCTGAACAATCTTCTTAAAAAAATCTTTTAATTTTTGCATGGTAACCATTGTTATCAATGTTACGACCTAAACAAAAAATCATCAATCGTGTAAATTTCGAGGGCCAATGTTAACCTCGTTGTCGAGGCGATGGTCTGGGTCGTGGAGATTTAAGACATCTGTCGAGCCGAGACAATCAAATCACTTGTACTGGTTTAACAAAGAGGAAGGAGTTTCGTTGCACACAACACAGCTTTTGAAATTGAAAGTTCGAAAAAATGACGTTTATCTTCCGCCGATATAAAATTATCTCAGTTACTCATAATATTAAACCGTTTACAAAAAATACTTGAAAAAAGATTCTTCTGTTTCTATAAACTGTTTAGTAACTTGTCTTCCAACTTTACTTTTTCCTTAATAGCCTATTATTTCTCTTACTTCAATGTTCCCTGAGACACAGGGGATTTATGATGTATTAAAGTTCACAAGAAATTATTTTGATTAACATCTCGTGGGTTCGTTTCCCGGTTGGTTCAAATACTTTTTTAATCTAGGTGAAATTTTTGAATAAGTAATTTCAATTAGTTAGGGCTCTGAGTTCGTCAGTTGGAAATGGTGGACCCTGGTCTCCGAATATAGAACTTTTCTTCTCCAAAATCCAGTAGAAAATATTAATGATTTTAGCAAGTTGGTGGCCTCATGATTACAGCACCGTACTTAATGGAGAAGCTTAACAAGCAATTGGAGAATAATTTTTCTTCTCCATCTCAGAGTTATACTGACACAAAAATTGCGAATGATCTCCCTATATCCAGCACTGCACAAATGAGCTTATGTCAATTGCGGTCAGTTGGACTGCTAAGGAGGTTTCAATGCAAATAGCTTATCCTCCGGACATTTCAAAAAATAACCTTTTCAGAAATAAAAAAGCCTTTCACGCCACATTGTATTTTGATCATTTTGAATTTGATGAAATACACAGCAGGATATTAATCCCTGCATTTCTTTTAGATACCAATAAGATAATTCAAAATTCAGCAATGATTGTTTTGACTAATAACTTTGCAGATAGGTTTAAAAAACTCATGGAAATATTAGATGAGCTTCCTGTTCCTAAGCTATTTGCACTCACAGGCGAATTCTACTTTAACGAGCATAACTTACCAGGTTGCGAATCTATTTCTTTTTCGAAAATTGAAGCTCTTAAAGTTGGCGGGCTCAGCATTTATTATAATTACTGGCAAGACGATATGCTCGCTGAACATTTATCAAATATTTTTTACTAAGAGATGGGCTAAGATGCAAACTTCAAAATTTGATCTTATCTAAGAAAAACGGACTCGTGTTTAAGCACATTTAGCAAAACTTT
>CAZYOE010000362.1:0-2423 GCA_964648725.1 uncultured Pseudobdellovibrionaceae bacterium
ACCAATTCAAGAGGAAACCTTTTCTCTTGCCAATAACGTTTGGAAGTTAAGTTATTATAAGCCACTGACTGGCGCAGAATCCAACCGAAGGCCCCCTGGATGGGGGAATTCGGGGTTGGTCGTCGGGAGTCTTCCGGGGAAAGGATGCCCCTGCCAATTGGAAGAGGTTTCGAATGCGGCAGAGCTTTCCAAATTAAGTTCCAATACCATTAACTCGACTTTCCGATAAAAAATATCGAACCCTTCTACTTATTTAAAAGTCTATGCGCGATGTGTAACTTCGAGAACGAAAAAAACAGTTCATTCTTAAGACACCCTCAATGAGCCATTTCCATGACATAAAAAGCTGTTTCGGGAATTGCTGTTGAACGTCCAGAATCGACGTTAAGTTTTTGACAGGGGTATTGCAGATACCATGATGCAATAGACCTCCTCACAGTTCCCTTCGGCAAACTTTCGAGCCGTTTGATGAATCCCATCCTCCAGTTGCCCCTTGATTTGAGGCCAATTAGTCATATTGGCTGAGCAGGTAATACCAAAAATAAGGCGGTCTTCAAAGCCTTCGTCAGCCTTTTGTCCCACCATCAGGTTGATGGCACTCGCAAGCATCTTTCTATAGAAGTCTCGCACTTGCCGCGTAGCAAGCTTGGTGTTAGTGGGTTGATGAAGATTTCGGTTAGTCTTTTGCCAGCAACCCTGTGGGTTTAATTGCACCAGTTTTTTGTCCTTGAGAAATCTCCACGCATATTCGGCTTCGTACTTGGTGATGCCTAGGCGTCTCGCCATCCAAGAGGGTTCATCGCTGAAGTTTTCTGTGGCTACCAGATCTAAGAGAACAGGAATATACCAAGGGCTAAACAAACTTAGTTTTTCGGCTAAAATCTGATCCACCGCCAAGTCGGAATCAGAAGGCGGTATTGAAGGCTCTGGCTCTCCAAAGGCAGAAAAATCTGAACGAGTCGCTTTCGAAAACTTTTTAATCGAAGCCGATTTGGAGGTCAGATCCTTTAAGTTAACCCGAAGAAAGCTATGAACAAGTCTTCGCTCTGTGAAACTATCAACCTGTAAAACGCGAACAATCCGGTCAAAGTATTCGACCGGAAGCTGACCTTTTCCATTGAGGGCATTTACAAGAAAAACATGCGAGACTCCGATTTCCGCTGCCATCTTTCGAATTGAAAAAGTAGGGTCCTTTTGCTTTCTAACATCGATGAGTTTTTTAATGAGTTGATCGAATTCATTGGGCCCACGTCTTTGTCTTTTTGATTTTGCCATAGGTTGAGTGTACTTAATTTAATCCGAACTTTAAGCTATTTTTTAGCGATTCCGTTTTTCATGCATAGATTTTGCAAACTGGCCTGGGTCAAAACTTGATAGTTGGGTGCCCTAGGCATCAATGTCGGAAGCCGGCCCATAGTGGTACTAAAGTGATTAAATCGACTCTAAGAAATATAGTCCGCGAAGCTTAAGAAATTCAAAGCGGAAAGTGGTCCCTTCAGCTCCAGCCAAAAGCCGGTCACAAAAGGATTATTTTTGCGCGTAACTAGCTCCAGGTAAGGAATTGGGGCGAAACAACGATTATGTAACAACTGAAGGGCTTGAAAAGCCGCTATTCAACAAGGATTATGTTTCAGAGGACGGGCGTGAAAATGGACTATTCAGCTTAGACCTTTTCCGCTGTCTTGGAGGACCGGCTTCTTCATTCGGGCTGGCCAGTTACAATGAAGTTTTGTTAAGGAACTCCAACATTGAGATCTTCTGGGTAATATTCTGAAACCGGATTGGTTGCAGTTAAACCCAGTTTTTCTGTTTCTACCGCATCCATTTTTTTGCGAACTTGATTCAGGTTTAATTGGGGAAATTTGGCGTGATAATTTTTTGCATATTGCAGTTCTTTCTTTATTTGGTCGTGGTTATCGTTCAAGTAGGTAGGTCCAACCAATTTTGCAACTCTGGAGTCGCTCAAAAGTAAATTACGAAGGGAAGTATAATTAGCGTCAAAGTCAATCCGATTACCTTCACCCATTTGAAACATTCCTTCTTTAGCATTGTAGCCATATTCTGTGTATAAAATCTCGCATTTTTTTACATCAATAACGTAATACTGGGGATTCGAATCTACCTTCTTGAAGGTACTTCGAAGCTTTAGTTCACCAGAATTATCGATCATTTTTCCCTGGTTTATAAACCGCGACTCATAGACAGAGAAATTATCCTGAAGAAACTTATTTGCAGGATCAGAAATCAATGCCGCAGTTTTCAGGCAGACCAATGTTCCCGTATCGCAAAGATGGGTTTTAATAACAGCGAGGGCTAGTTTTTTATCAGGATGCTTTGCTTTTGAGTCGACACAGATTTGTTTAAGGGTTGTGCTGTCCGAGCTCGTTCGTCACAGTTGGTGGCATAATTTAAGTCAAAAAAAT
>CAZYOE010000363.1:0-957 GCA_964648725.1 uncultured Pseudobdellovibrionaceae bacterium
CCATTCAGGAAAAACTCCCATATCAAAACTAAAGTATTTTGTAAGTGAATAAGAAGCTGAGGCATAGCTACCAATAGCAAAATTTCTAGGTTCCTCGCTAGAAGAACTTTTAAGAAAAATTCTCGGAATGAGAATATTTGTCAAAGATAACCTACCTGAGTTTGCAACCATATTTACTCGCGGAGAAGATACCCCAATCATTTTGTTTTTCTTTGAAGTTTCACTCATCGGAATATACTGTCTAAAGTCACCAGTTACTTTTACCTTGTCCCCTAAATCAGCTATAGGATGCGCAAAACTTAGATAAGAGTCCGCAAGCTCATGCTGACTCTTTCCGGCCTTAGGAAATGTACTGTCGGCCCGAAAAACACCAGCCAAAGAAAAGTCATTATTAAATTTGTATCTGAGAGAAGCATAGTGGTTGATCGAATTTTGTTCTTGTTCTGAAAAAGTAGGTCCATTCATGTAATTTGAATATTTAGAACTCCATCTATCTTTTGAAAAAAGCTTTAATCTAGCCGTGGTACTAGAAGTAGAACTGCTTTGACCAAAGCTTAATGAAGCAAAAAAGGCTAATCCTGCGATTAAAGTGTTTTTGTAAGTTATAGAACTAGGTTGCTTAGATATTTGAGTTTTCATTTTATGATCCTCTCGCGCCCATCTCTAAATGAGCGTCGATGTGGTTGCAGATCTGTTTCAACTCGAATCAGATCCTGAGTTAAAATTAAAGATTTTTGGGATTTTATGAAAGGAGAGTAGCTGGAGGGCGGAAAATTCCTAGAATATAGGCGTTGCTTATGTATCCGGATCTGGCAAAGGGCCAACTGGACACTAAAGCTGGAGGAAAGCTGTGGAAGCTCATACTTTGAGGCTTAGGAGAAAAAAGATTTACATGATGGCAGTGCGCACCAAGTATGCAGGGATGCGATCCATGATCACTATTTTGCTCTTGGCAGT
>CAZYOE010000363.1:967-2364 GCA_964648725.1 uncultured Pseudobdellovibrionaceae bacterium
CAAATCCTGTCCAAGGCAGCAGCGCTATTGTATTAGAAGTTTTTACAGAAAACAAAAAATATCCGATGGATAAGCTTCGTGATGAGTTGCAAAAATGCGTGAAGACTAAAAAAATAAAAGGCGTTGTTGTGGGGGAGTTGTTAGAGCAAGGTGCTGCAGGCAAAAGTTGTGCAGAGCTGATAGTTTTTAGCTCTTGCTTGGAGGATTCATAATTACAAGCAAACCCTATCGAAATTAAATACATGAAAATTACCGCAAAAAATGAAAGAAAAACTGGCACCGCCCTTGCGAAACCCTTCATAATTAAAGTTTTATCCCCTTTAACCCTCAAATGGAAGCTCTGAATCTTAAAAATTATTTACGTGGGAAGATTTCTCACATTGGACTTAGACGCGCGCTTACGGCAATTATGCAAGTATCTCTTGCCCCACATCCCCGACTGGAAACAAGGGCTGCAAGCACGAGCGCTCCGTGCGTTTTGTGAGGAGATCAAGATTCCCTCAATCCGCTTTCACGCTCTCAGAGCGTGTTTTGCTACTCATCTCCTTGAACTGGGCGTACCTAGCATCAAGGTCATGAAGGCTGGCGGATGGAAAGACCTGAAAACGATGGAACGCTACACTCGCTTGGCGGGTATCGACATCGTGGGAATTACCGAAGGGCTCGAAGTGATCCCCGGTGACTCAGGTTTGATGGAGAATATAGTGAACCTTTACCAATTTCGAGCACCGAAAAGGGAGTAGTTCATGAGAGCAAAAAAACAGTTGGGCCTGACTTGTACCTTAGAGGGTTCTTGGCTAAAATTGGCTAAGAACAGAGGTAACTAGCGAAAACAATTAAGTTGACGCCTAGTCCACCAAATTTAAAAAAAATCAAGACTTCAAATCACTCAAAATCAAGAACTTTCATTTTTAAATCAATTGACTGAAGTCGTTCATACAATAGAAAATTGGCACAGATGAATCAGCGTTTTAAGCACGTCATCAGCAGAATACTTTTCGGTAAACCCATCCCCACTCATGAGAGCGATCACCAACACATTGGCAAAGCGGTGGGACTTGCTGTTTTCGCATCGGATGCTCTTTCCTCTGTGGCCTATGCCAGCCAAGAAATTTTGCTTATTCTTATTGCTGCCGGCATGGGATATTTGCATTTATCCATCCCTATTGCGGGCTCCATAGTAGCACTTCTACTGGTACTCACTTTGTCCTATGTTCAAACAATTTATGCCTACCCTAGTGGAGGTGGCGCCTACATAGTAGCCAAAGAAAACCTTGGATTTCTAGCC
Organism: uncultured Pseudobdellovibrionaceae bacterium; assembly: GCA_964648725.1. Taxonomy (GTDB): domain Bacteria; phylum Bdellovibrionota; class Bdellovibrionia; order Bdellovibrionales; family Bdellovibrionaceae; genus CAUJGP01. The sequence goes on from CAZYOE010000363.1 coordinate 2,256, forward strand.
GCTCAAACAGCGGGAGCTGCTCTACTCATGGACTACATACTCACTGTGGCCGTCAGCATTTCTTCGGGCACCGACCAAATTGTTTCTGTATTTCCAAATTTACTCCCCT
>CAZYOE010000364.1:0-2349 GCA_964648725.1 uncultured Pseudobdellovibrionaceae bacterium
GCATTTTGGGCATTAATATTTTGTGTATTAGAAATCAGATAATCAATAATCACCGCGCTTTTTTTGTGAATCAGGGCATAAATTAAAATTGTTTGGCTATCGAAAATTGTTTCAAGACTGGCCCCCTTTTGCACGAGCAAGCGAAACAGCGTCACGTCATCAGCTTCAACCGCATTAAAGAGTGCCGTTTTTTGAAAAACATTAACGGCATCAATCGCAACTCCCCGCTCAAGCACAGCACTCACGAGTGCATAGGCCTTTTGAGTGCCCGCCCAATGGAGAAGTGTATTCCCTTGTCCGTCCTTGTAATTGACAGCCACACCCTTAGCGAGAAGTTCTTGCGTGACTTCGGTATCACCGTTGACCAGGGCGACATAAACGAGAGGCCGCCCCTCTTTATCTCTGGCTTCGGGCTTATGAATTTTACTCAGCAATAAGCGGCTCAACTCGCGATTTTTCATCCATAGAGCCTGATGCAAAGGCGATTGCTCACTCGCCGAGATATCCGCATCAGCGCCACTATTGAGAAGTTGCTTAACAACCTCAAGCATAGAGTTGTTAACCGCCAAATAAAGCGGTGTTTCGAGATAACTGTTTTGATGATTCAGAGAGCTCATTAGTGGCATTAATTTTTGTGTAACAGCCGCTAATTTATTTTGGATTGCTAAATGCAGCACAGTATTTTGGTATCGGTCACGAACATTGAGGTCAGCATTTCGATCGATCAATAACTGAATCACTTCCTCATTCTTTTGAGCGATGGCCAATTGAATTGGAGCCACACCGTCGTTAGTTTTTAAATCAAGATCGGCTCCTTTATAAATGAGTTGTAGAGCTAAAGTATTGAGTCCGCTCATGATAGTAACATGAAGGGGTGCTTGCCCGAGCTGGTCAGGCTCGTTTAAGGGTGCCTTTCCAGAATAAATCATGTAGCCAGGAACCAAAGGATATTCGGAGGTAATCTTGCGACTTTTCAAAGCTACCATCAGAGGCGTCAGTCCATCAGATCCCTTCACCGACAGATCAGCTCCCGCCTCCACTAAAACTTTGAGAACGGCAAATTCCCGAGGACTGCTTTTAGCAAAGAACAAAGAGGATTCATCAATGGCATAAAAAATCGGTAAGATACTTTCCCTTGAACCAAAGGTTTGGATAGGCTGATTAACATTGGCTCCCATTTCAAGAGTTTTTTTAACACAGTCCGCTTTACCAAATTTTATTTGCTTGCCCAGCTCTTCTTGCCAATCTTGCACAAAAGGACTCATGCCAAAACAAGAACTGGAATCTATTTTCAACTGATATTCCGGATTTTCATTGGGATTAGGGTTATTGCGATTTTTGCCTGGGTTACTGTTATTGGAACCACCATCTGAATTCGTGCAGGCGGTTAACCCAAACACTACTGCAAATAACATTGAAAAAACGATTCTCGATAGGATTGACATTTTCCCTCCTTTTGCCAAGTCGAGGCCGGATTCAAGCGGAGGTTGCGCAGAATGTCCATAAAAAACTGTGTTCTAGGACATCGTATTTTCTCCAAAGATGAGGTCTAATCAACCTTAGGAACTTAAAACTGAATTTGCTGAAAATAGAGGAGCAGAGCAAAATGGCTATCTTAGGTTATATCGCCAGTATCTTTATGGGACTTTCACTGGGCTTAATTGGTGGCGGCGGCTCTATCTTAACCGTGCCAATTCTTGTTTATCTCTTTGACGTTCCTCCAGTGACGGCCACGGGTTACTCTCTTTTTGTCGTCGGACTCACCGCCCTCTTCGGGAGCTACTCCTATATCAAAGCGAAACGGGTTGATTTTCAGACGGCCATCCTATTCGGCGTTCCAAGTTTTGCTGGGGTCTATTTATCGCGAGCATTTTTAGTGCCGTCCATTCCCAAAGAAATTGCGAATATTTCAGGTTTCTTATTCACAAAAGACCTTTTGATGATGGTAGTTTTTGCTATCCTAATGATCGTAGCTTCCTTTTCAATGATTAAAACTAAACCAGAAGACCCAAATAAAAAAAACACTCCTTCCATGACTCCTTGGAAAAGCTACGCGCTTATTATTCTTGAAGGACTCATTGTCGGAGGAATCACGGGTTTTGTCGGAGCCGGCGGAGGTTTTTTAATTATACCAGCTCTGGTATTGTTACGCGGCCTGAGTATGAGACTCGCCGTCGGCACATCACTTCTCATCATTGCCGTTAAATCCCTCCTTGGATTTTTGGGTGACTTAAAAACGGCCACCGCTATCGATTGGCAGCTTTTACTCACCATTGCAGTTATCGCCGTGGCTGGAATCTTTGTGGGTAGCGCCCTCTCCCACAAAATCGATGAAAAGCTGCGCAAAAA
>CAZYOE010000365.1:0-1154 GCA_964648725.1 uncultured Pseudobdellovibrionaceae bacterium
TAACGTGTCCGTAATGCCCAAAATCTCGGATTTTCTCCAAGCGACTGTCAATCTGGACCCTAATCTTTGCAGTCTGAGAGTTGTACCACGTAGTAAAATCTTTGAGCTTAAGAATTGAGGTCATAATTGTTTGTATGCTATTCCGTACAACATGTCAAGTGCTTAGTTATAGATAATGCTTGTTATGGTTGTACTAAAATAGTGACGCTTGTTTGTTTTGATTGTTCTAAAGTAAATTGAGTCAGGAGCTAACTGCCGGCAATAAGGAAAAAAAGAGAGAAGCGTGAACTATAAACTATATGAAAGGTCAAAATCTATTCATTTTTTAGACCGTGATGCTGTGAAGAAGCGACCACCTTTTGAGGGGTAGTTTTCAAATTGAATGGCCGTTATGTTAGACATTAATTTTGGTGTGTGTTAAATGGTGGAAATGCGGATTTACCTAATTATACTTTTCTCGGTCTCGATTTTAATGGGTCAATCTGGATGTATTTCTCTGCTTTTAGGAGGTCGTCCAGGTAAACCTGGCAAACTATCAAAGTATACTGATGAACCACTTAGTTTTCCATCAGATAATTTTCTTATTTTTAAGTCCGAAAAAGAAAATGCTTGGGTTAAATTTAATCTCATTAATGGCCAGAAAATTACTTTGTTTCCATCGAAATTTGAAATTTTTAGCGTAACGTCAGATGGTGATAAATATATCCTAAAATCCGGGCGAGGATCTGGCGATCCAGCAACTACTTTGTCGTTATATGATTCTTTTTTAGGTATTCGAGAAGTACCAAAACAAACTCTCGGTAATCCATACGATGGAGCAGTTTTTTCACCTAGTGGAAAATTCATACTCGCAAGTGCTAGCACTCCAAATTTATGGATTCATTCTGGAGATACTAGATCTGAGATTTTATATGATGATCAAATTTACTTAATTAGATATGATGACATGAATATCAAAGTTTTGGATAGTTTTTGGGGGGACGCTGCAGTTGTTGCTTTGGCATGGGACACAAGTGAAAAAATAGTTTTTAATAAAATACTATCCTGCTCTCTAGACACATCAAAAAAATGCAGAGAAGCCATTTTAAGACGAAATTTGGAAACAAATAATACTATAATTGTAAGTAGTTCTTCTCATCAAATATCCACCGATT
>CAZYOE010000365.1:1164-2347 GCA_964648725.1 uncultured Pseudobdellovibrionaceae bacterium
TGTTGATCAATACATTGGGAAAAAGATATTGAACCCACTAAAAGGTCGACTAACTCAATGTAATGGAAATTTTGTTCATCTAGAAAACTCACTTCAGGATTTAAATAAGGATCATGATGTGTTGATAAAAGTAGATTCAATGAGAGGATCAACTACAAAGGAATTTGCAAAAATCCTAGGAAGAAGAGAAAGTTCTGGCGACTTTGGGTCAATACCTGAAGTTTCCCCTCAGTTCACAAGCGATTGCAGGGTAGTTATATTTACTCTCGGAGATGACATATTCGGAATAAACTTAATTTCAGGTAAAGTTATAAAAATCGCTAAGGGGAAAAACCCCCTATTGTTTCATAATTAAGAAATTTTTTAAAAATGGCGGAGAGGGAGCACAAACTTTCGAACCGCTTGCTTGAATTGGCACCGCTAATTTAACTATCCGTAATTCAAAATAATTTTTTGTTATTTCTTCTTCATTCCCGCCAAATTAAATAAAATTTTTTGCTGTAGCGTGATCGAGCAAAAGATTGGATCTGGCAATTTGGATTTCCACTTTAAAACCGTTTGAATTCTTAATAGCCAAGAATTTGACTTTAATATTTTCTCTGAAATACTATCAAGATAGGTGGGGGGGTATTGAATGAAGTTCATATTGTTTTGTTCTATACATTTTAGCACATTAGCATGTTATGCATCTAATCAAAGTGATTGCTTGAGTGGTAACGGAAAGGCCTGCAGATTAGTAATGGACGAGGTTGGTCGATCTTCAAATAAATCAGGAGCACTTACTTTTTTCCAGCAGGCTTGTAGCACGGATAAACTTAAGGTTTCATGTGAAGTAATCTCGATTGAAAAAGAGAGTACGCTCAAGAAAACTATGGAACTCTATACACCGAGAAGCGGAATTTTTGTTATTAATGGAACTAATTTAGATAAAATATATAAACTTACTTATTGAATTTTTTATTAGGACCGTAGAACCCTGGGGTTCAAAATGGCGGAGAGAAGTAGCCGATTTTAGAACCGTCTGTGTTGCATGGGCCGCGCGAGAGTCAAGTCGTTGAATCTCTTCGGCAAGATTTTGGTTCCCGTGTTTGAAAATGCTGGTTCCGCTAGAGTGCGATCCTGGTTCCCGGGCTCTACATCAATAACGGGGGCAGTCAGGACTTTTGTTATACTTGGTTAACTA
>CAZYOE010000366.1:0-2303 GCA_964648725.1 uncultured Pseudobdellovibrionaceae bacterium
TTTCTGGACATCTCTGTCCGGTAAAATGTGTCCACTAAATCGGGGGAACTTCATTTGAGTGGAAGGTATGAAAATTGAATTGTTAAAAAGGTGACGCTTTTTCTTGGTTGGAGGTTTGCCAAAAATGAACAGAATATTTTTAGTGCAATTGTTTTTCTTTCTAGTTACTTCTGCACAGGCTCAAAATCAGCCAATAACAAAAAGTGAGTTTGAGGCTGTTATCGAAAGCGTTGCTAGAATCTATTATCCTGTTGCCCAAAAATATAATGCCAAACTTCGAGTTGATTTTGATTGGAACGACATGCGATCCGAAGCTCACGCCGGAAAAAATGGAGATGACTGGTTTATCTATGTGGCTGGAGGTGTAGCAAGAAGTTCAAAAATGAATTTGGATGGTCTAGCTTTTGTGGTGTGCCATGAACTGGGGCATCAATTTGGTGGTTATCCGTTTGTAAATCTACCCCCTGGCAATATTTGGAATACAGTAGAAGGACAGACTGATTATTATGCAGCATTTGTCTGCGCGCGAAGTATCTGGAAAAGTGATATCAACGAAAACCGAAAAGTTGTAGCATCGATTGATCCAATTGCAAAACAGAAATGTGATCAATCATGGAAAACATCAAACGATAGATATCTTTGTTATCGAATTACTACTGCTGGTAAAGTTATGCTAGAAAATGTAGCTTCTGAATATAATTTTCCTTACCCAAACTATTCTTCAACAGAAGAAAAAAAGGAAATGACTCTTCAGTGTCGTTTGGATTCAGTTTTGCAAGGTGCTTTGTGTAATGCTCCCTATGATTTTTATGCAATACCGGGATTTCGTCATCCTGATGGCATAAATAGTCCTGGTGCAAAAGAAGAGGCTCAGAAAAGTTCTTGCGACCTTAAGTATGGATTTAAGAATGGTCTGAAACCGACATGTTGGTGGCCTCAATAACCTTACTCGTAATTGACAAGCTGTTATGTTAGAGGGTTTACTCAGGCAATGGGAGGCTATGATGAAAGCTTTAATTTTTGGTTTAATATTGATTCTAAATGCGCATATGTCACTTGCGGCAACAAAGGGATTTTTTGGAAATCCGAACCAAGTCGCTGTTGTCGTTCAGGGCCGAGACACAGATGCTCCTCGTCTTTTTGAGTCTCTAAATGTGCCTTCCGAAGAAACGCCAAGTAGCTTCAAAAAAAGTCTGACATTTATTTCTTCAACAAATGAGAAAACTCTTAACCTAATTTGCACCAAGTCCAAAAATGTCGAAAACTTTGGTTCCTGTACTTTAGAGATTTTTCGTTCAAGGTGGACTAAAATTGATTCAACTTCTTTTCTTCTTGGGTTTGATTATCAGAACTCAATCGCAATCAGCCAATTTTTTTCTGTGCCCGAAGCTCTTGGTCTAATTTATCAATCAACTGACGGAAGATTATCAATAAGACTTGATGAAAGCAGTTCAGGAAAATTCTTTTCAATAAGTTACAAATAATAAACCATATTGAAAATCTTCTATGAGTCGTGCTTTTAACGAATAGGAATTTCAAAGCGGAAAGTGTGGTTTCCAGAGGCCCCCAAAAGCGGTCACAAAGAGCTTTCGAGTGGCGCGAATGGTCCTTTTTCAGCAATTTGCTGCTAACCAAGGATTATGTTTCAGCGGGCGGGCGTGGAAAAAGGCTATTCAGCATCTCTTGCTTTCTGTGGCAAAAGATCAACTTCAACTATTTCTGGATCTGGACTTCAGCTTCCGACTTCTAAAACACGACATGATGTAATGCTTAATATATTAAGTTTGAAAACTCGTACCAATGAAATAGTTGAGCACTTAAGAAAATTTGAGCGTTAAGTTAACACTTGATTGAAAATTTCCGGCGGTGTGAAAACTATATCGAACCTGACCGCCGGAAACATCTTTATTAGTCCCTATTAATGGTTAAAAACCTTCGGCTTTAGCCGGAACCCCTTGAAGCACGCCCCGAGCCTTGTAATTTTCGTCGATTTTGAGGAGGATCGAGTGGAAAATTATCGCAAGGGCAGTCACACAGTGTACGATGTTAAATATCATTTCGTTTGGATTACGAAATATAGGTATAAAATTTTGGAAGGGGATATTGGAATAAGAGTGAGGACGATTATTCGAGAGGTTTGTATGGCTTATGATCTGAAGATATTGTCGGGGGTTGTCAGTAAGGATCATATTCACTTACTGATCAGTGCTCCCCCAACGATAGCGGCTAGTCAGATTGCACAACTTTTGTATCCGTTCCATGGGCGTGTGTTGACTCCAAAATAGTTTTAGTTTAGTGGTAAC
>CAZYOE010000367.1:0-2303 GCA_964648725.1 uncultured Pseudobdellovibrionaceae bacterium
GTATTCATTTTAAGACTTTCCTTGGGTTCATTGATCCCGCCGCCCACTCACTCTTGTTCCAGGCTCAAGACCCCTTTCACGTAACATCATGGAGGGAGAGGGGTCTTGAGCCGATCAGGGACAAGGTGAAGGGCGGCGGCCTCGGTATGTGTTAGAATTTGTTCTCAATTTTTGATTTGAATTTCGGATGACATTTCGATCTTAAGTAGATTCGTATCTACCAATAATCTGCGCCTTTCAGGCGCTCAACAGTTGATTGTGAATCATTATTTCTTCGAGGCTCGTTGTTGTCTCGCAAATAAGGATTTTTGCCTTCATTGCGTTTGTTTGCAAATCATCGAGATGTCCAAATCCTATGGGTTTAATACCGAAACAAAGCCAGGGTATAAATACTCATTGAAGTCGTCCAAAAAAACAGAATAGAAATTCAAATCGCGATTGCCTCCTCGGTGGCGGTTGGCTACAGCTCCTTGTAGGGATTGCAGAATCCTCTTTCCGGTTGCTTGGCCTAAGAACGGCAATAGTAAGACCGGAAGTTGAAAGTAAATAATTTGATTTTCTTTCAAGGCCTCATCAATAGAGATCTGCGGACTTTCGATATTGAACAGGGAAGACGCTTTTCCAAATGCAAAGTGACTGAGTGCGGCCAGTAAGCCACTGATGCGTTGGGCTCTTTCTTGAGGAGGCTATTGCTTGTAGTAATCGGCCCATTGCTTAAGAGGGTCATTCTTCGGGAATTTTTGTGTCAGTTTTTTAAGAATCGCCGGGTTTGCAATTGTTTGATGTAAACGCAAAAAAGTAGGAACCACCTGTGCCTGAGTCAGGATTCGCATTACTTGAGAGAAAACTTCAAACTGAATGCTTCGATAATATGGGTTCTCGAATTCAAAAGAATTGAAAATACGCTCAGAAATTTCTTCTGGAGTTCCCCCAATCAGTGGATTGAATTGAAATGACTCGTCAATATTACTCAGTGAAAAAAGCCTGAAATCCTTTTGGCGATTATTTTTAACAGCGTAAGCCCATAGTTTATCAAGAAGACTTTTGTCGGATTTACCATCGATTAGAATAAGACCCCGGCCTTGTTCGATATCGTGAATGGCCCATGGTAAAATGACACTCTCAGTTTTTCCAGCATTGGTGGTCCCGATGATTTGAGTGTGCATGACTCTCTGGTTGGTCTTAATGAAAACGGCTTCTCCTTCATCGGTAGTTCCACAAAAAACACAGTTCTTATCTGGCCCTATAATCGCGGCTTCCAATTTTCGCTTTGCCAGCAGCTTTTTTCTTTTGTTTAATGCCCAATAAGATACGCCGAAAAAAGTAATGCTACAATTTCCAGCGATCACAAGTTGATGTTGCCGTGATTGATTCAGCCAGGTTTCAAATTTAGTAATCAACATATATCCAAAGAAGAGACATGCGGTTGAAATGAGGACATGATTGCTTTGTGGTTTTTTATCATCGGCCATAGGTTGCACCGGGATCACGAAATTGAAAAGCTTGGGTCACCAGGATCGAAACAACACTTCCGGCCCTCAACTCCACCCATTTTTTTTCTTTTTTCATCACTTCAACCCAGGAATTAGCGCTGTCTTTTGCCGTTTCCGAAATCGCATTTCTAAATCCGTTTTCATTACCGCCTGGGTTAATACCCATTGCGCCCCTTTTCATTGAGCCATCTGCGTATGCTCCAATAAATCGAGTGATCGTTTGGCCTACGGTATTTTTTAACATATTTGAGTGGACTTCACCCTCAATTCCAACTTGACCATCCGAACCAATGCCTATGCCTGATAAGGCCTTCATCATCCCATTTGGAAATTGCACGGACTTCCAGTTGATCTGGACTTTCTCTGAACTATCGTCAAAGCCAGCATCTCCAAAGAGTTTTGACCCTTGGGGAATTGCGGTGCCGTCTTCCTGAATCACGTCTCGATTTACAGTGGCAATAATTGGTACAGTATGGCTGCCTAAGTTCATTGACTGATCCAATATGGCAGTAAATTTTGTGCCCGGTGGAAGTTGGGTTTTCGCATCAAGGCCATTCCGTGAGATAATCATAGAACTGTTACGATTTGATGATTGCCCTCCCGTAGGTGAGCTTGGTTGGTACAAGTGATCTAATGAACTTGGAACAGCATTCATCTGGCCTCTGGCGGTTTGGAGCAGGGCCAAGGTGTCTTCAGTCGGGTTGTTCTCATGGGGTGTTTTACTAGTTTGCTCTGAAGGTTTTGATCGCTCATCTGCCTTCTGATAAAAAATCTTTTGCTCTGATTTAGGCGTAGGCATGATGAGAATCA
>CAZYOE010000368.1:0-2303 GCA_964648725.1 uncultured Pseudobdellovibrionaceae bacterium
AGTGCGCCGCCGACAAGGCAAGCTGGAACTTGGCCAACTCCCGGCAAAAGCCTCATCACCAGGTAGTAAGAGTAGAAAATAATTGCTGCACATGTTAGGGTGTACAGCCACTGCAATGGTTCTTCATGAATTTTTTGTAGTCCCTTCATTTTATTCAAACTTTACGAGAATATTTTGCTTGTCTTGAATGATAATTTGACTTGGATCTGTGTAACTTTGACCATCCACTTCAAAACTCACCTGGCCAGGGATTCCCGTGTTTTCACATAGGTCGCCGTTTTTACGTTCTTCTAAGTTGGTACTCGTAATATTCAACCCTGCGTTTTTAAAAAACTGAGCTAAGGTGATGTCTTCTTCACTTAAAACGAGACCTTCAACATGGACTTGATCATCGTCGTGACCATGGATGATGCTGTGATTTCCAGAATCGGTCAAAGTCAAGGTTTCTCCGCATGCTTCATAGGAAATCGGGGCATGCCAATGGACTTCGGTACCTGTAACCGGATTTGAAACATTTTGAAAACTTCTTACAATGCCAAAAATAATGAGCAGGATGATTATCCCGATGGCTCCGTAAACAAGCGTATCCTGGACCCACCGTTTTTGAAAAAATGATGACATGAAATGCGGATTAAATTTTAGAAATTACTCTGGCGAGCTTTGCTTCGACTTCAACCGCCAGCTGTTTTAGGTTTGAGTTGCCTGTTATTCCTACTGTTAATGAGGGGCGGATGGCAGAAACGTGAACGGCACCTTTCGCGTCTTCAAAGACAAGAAAGTTACACGGCAAGAAAAGACCAACCTCTTCTTCAAGTTCGATGGCTTTGTATGCAGAAGATGGATGGCAGGTACCTAGAATGAGGTAAGGGCGCATTTCTTTTCCCAGCTTCTCTTTCATTTTTGCTCGGACGTCTATTTCTGTTAGAACGCCAAAGCCCTCTTCCTTCAGTGCGGATTTTACAACCTGAATGGTTTCCTCAAAGGATCTCAGACTATAAGTAGCTATGGAGTAGTTGGTCATGTCGCTTGAGTTAGTGATTTTAAAGAAAGTTTTTTGTAGACCGCAAAACTTAAAAGCAGCAATCCTAAGATTCCAACATAGGGTCGAATGGGTTCGAAATAAGTGAGCAAAATTCCTGAACCAAAAAGAAACAGCAATAGTTTATTACAAACGGGACATGCAAAACCAAGAAATCCAAATACCCCTCCAACACCGGCTTTCTTCACTGCACAGACGGGAGCATTGATACCCCAAAACAAACCCATCAGTACAGACTCCAGGCCTAGAAATACATAATCAAACCAGTACAGAGGAGTCATGCGTTGGAAAAGTGGGTTTTCGTAAATCGCAGTGACTCCGCCCAGTACAAGGAAGATTGCTGCTGAAATTAAGATGATTTTCACGAGTTCTTTGTTCGTCATTTTCATTTCAAAAGATCGTTAAGTACTTGCTCAAAAGTTTCGTAAGGATAAGCCCCCACCATAACCTGTCCATTGATGACAAAGCTTGGAGTTCCGTTCATTCCCGCCGCTCTGCCTGCTGCAGAGTCTGCTGCAATTTCATCATAGTATTTTTGTCCTTCTTGGCATTCTCTAAAAGCACCTTCGTCCAAATTCAATTCTTTTGCATAAGAGTATAGGCTTTCTTCGGGTATTTGGACCGTTCCATATCCCAGCCTGTCTTCACCCTCGAAAATGAGATCGTGGTAAGCGAAATAAACCTCATCTCCACCTTGTTCTCTCGCACATTCTGCCGCATTCGCAGCGGGCAGGGCATCGGTATGTCCGAGGGAAGTGAGTGGCATATCCCGATAAACAAATTTCACCAAACCTTTGTCGATATAATTTTCCTTTATTAAAGGCAGCGTTTCATTAAAAAAGCTTCTACAAAAAGGGCATTGATAATCTGAAAATTCGATCATTGTGATTGGGGCGTTTTCTGATCCCATGAAAGGATCATCATCTGCATCTGGTGGATTCTCCACCTGTGCAAGTGAGGGCGCTTGAGCTTGATTTGTAGTTTGGGCAAGTTCAACCACTTGTCCGTTTCCCAATTGCTGACCGAGCAGAACACCAATTCCAACTAAGACGGGAACTGTTAGTAGCGGTAAGATTTTAGAAAACTGTTTTTTACTTTTTTTCATCATAAAAAGCGTTAAGTTTAAAAAGAGTAGAAGTCAAAAACTTCACTCCCTTTGAACTACGCCTTTTGAAAAACGAGCCAGTGAAAATGCTAAAGGAGGAGAGTCGGAAAATTTCTCTCTGAATGTCTTAGACAGAAGGAGTAAACCTGTGAATAAGTA
>CAZYOE010000369.1:0-2261 GCA_964648725.1 uncultured Pseudobdellovibrionaceae bacterium
TCAAACCAGAGTTTAAATTTGCCCAAGAAACTGTCACGGTCATGATCGGAAAGACCGTGGAGTTAGAAAAGAAAAGGCTTTTAATTCAGGCCGAAGCTCAAGTGAAGGCTGAGGTCGAAAAAAAGAAATCTGAATTACAAAATAAATTCACTGAAGATCTGAAGAAGAAAGCCCAGGATTTATTCAAAAGATAAAAGATTCTATTATTTCTTTGCCGCAGTTCCTGGTTTGGTGGCTTCAATTTTTAGATCAATAGTCACTTCATCGCCAACGACAGGCCCCATTTCCACTACTTTGCTCCAGGTAAGTCAACACTCTTTGCGACGGATCTTGGCTTTGGCATTGAACGCTGCTCTCAAGTTGCCATAGGCATCGACCACGTTGCCAAGAAATTTTCCTTCAAAAACAACTGGTTTGGTTTCGGATTTCAGGGTCAAAGACCCAGTCATCTTAAAGCTTTCAGGAGTGCCGGTGATAGAGGCGCTTTTGAAAGTCATTTTTGGATATTTAGCAACTTCGAAAAAATCTGGGCTTTTTAGGTGATCATCTCTTTTAGGTTCCCCAGTATCAATCGAAGCAATCTCTACTTCTGCACTCACTTTGGATTTTTCAAACTTTTCGTCCAAGGTGATGGTGCCTTGGGATTTATTAAATTTTCCTTCAACAGTTGAGATCACAAGGTGGGGGATCTCAAACCCAACTTTGCTATGAGTTGGATCAAGTTCATAGGTCCCGGCTTGATACTTGATGGCAGCCTGACTGCGAGTCGCATGAAAGAAAGTGATCTGACTGATCAAGGCTAAAACGAAGAAAGGATGCAAAATAGAAACCGAAAATAATCGAAAGAGGGAAGCGCAATTCATAAAAACTCCTTTGAAGATCATAACTCTGCATCAATGAGATCGACTTTTCAAACTTAAAATTATAAGTGTGCCAAGGAGGGCGCAGAGGGCCCCAAAGAAAAAGGCTGCTTGAGCTCCGGCAAATTGCCAGATCAAACCAAAAAGAAGACTTGCAGGCAGAGCTCCAAAGCCAACAATGCCATGGTAAAAACCGAGAGCCGTGCTTTGCAAGTGGGCAGGCGCCATATCTACCATCCACGCCTTCTCAGCGGCTTCGGTTAAGCCAAAATAGGTGCCATAGAGAAGAAAGGTGATGGTCAGGATAGACGAGGAATCAGTCCATGCAAATACAATGTATACCGCAGTATAAACAGTCCATCCCAAAAGAATGGTGGAGCGGCGCCCCCAGCGATCAGAAAGACTCCCTCCCCAGCGGCTCGTTAGCATTTTAACAATATGAATCAAGGTCCATAAGAAAGTAATCCAAGTCGGCTTGATACCAGCCTTCGTTAATTTTATGAGTAAAAAAGCATCTGAGGAATTCCCCAAAGCAAAAATAAAAATAGCAGCGAGAACCCAGCGAAAGTTTTTTGGAAATTCAGCCCAATGAAATTTTAGAGCCGTTTTTTCAGATGCCACCTGGAGAGCTCTTGGTTCGTCCTTCAGAAAAAAGAGAAGAGTCAGAAAGGCCAGAATGGAAGGAATCAGAGCCCATAGAAAAACCTCTCGCGGGGTCAACAAGAATACACCCATCAGCAGAGATGCTATCAAGGGGCCAATAACCGCTCCGGCATGATCCATAGATCGATGAAAGCCAAAAGCTCGCCCCCGATGGGCCACATCCACGCTTTGAGCAATCAAGGCATCTCGGGGAACCGATCGAATCCCTTTGCCAATACGATCACTTCCACGAATCAGGAGCACTTCAGGCCAATGCTGTGCCAGCCCCACGAGAGGGCGCAGGGCCCCAGAAATTCCGTAGCCGAGCAGCAGCATTTTTTTCTTATTCCATCCCTGATCAGACCACCGTCCAGAAACGAGCTTTAGCCCCGAAGCCAAAGTTTCGGCGACTCCTTCAATCAGTCCAATGACCCCAGGACTTGCACCCAGGGTGATTGCTAAAAATCCCGGGAGCAGTGGGTAGATCATTTCACTTGAAATATCAGTGAGTAGACTAACCAAACCCAATACAAAAACGACTCGGGGAATTTTCATGCCAGATTCTCCAGATTGCAAAATATAGATTGCATTATAAGTAGGTGGCCACTTCCAGAAACCTGGGATTTTTTATAATAAGCCGATATTCCTTCGAGATTCAAATGCAGAATTCAGAGAAAAATGTTATAGAGAGTTCACGAAAGAGGAGCATTGGATGTTAAAAAAATATTTGACTCTCGCGGTGTTGATCCCAGGATTTAT
>CAZYOE010000370.1:0-2258 GCA_964648725.1 uncultured Pseudobdellovibrionaceae bacterium
TTTCCTAAAGAAATGCTTGGAGCCAGATGAAAAATGACGAGGCCGCCTGCAGGGCCGCGCAAGGTGATTGCAAATCACCGTTAAGTGCGCCCTTAGAAAATTTGGTAATTTTCCCAGGACTGATGCGTTCGCTTTGCTCACAAGATGAGGTTGATAATGGGGATGAGATTTTTCAGAGAGTTTGATGAAAGAACCCTCAAGACATGGGAGGAATCTGAAAGGATTCGGTGATCTTGAGGGCATTAGTCTTGTACGGTCATCGGCTTCCGAGCCTGTACCGTGATTAAGATCATAGCCAAAAGTTCGTCCGAATCCAACTTCATTATTCTTGTTGAAAGTATCCTAGCGGGGGTTAGGGGGGCGGCAATGAGCCCCCCTAAAAGGGTTGATCAGTTCGGACGATAGGGGGGTGAGAAAAATGGATGAAGAGGTGGAAACAAAAAAATTTCAGGGGGTAGAGCAGGGGCCGCGGAGCACAAGTTATCTTGATATAAGAGAAACAATTTCTATCGAACTCAATTGCCGTTTTCGCCTGCTATAGACTGGCCTAAACGAGGTTTTTTTCGTCTTTTTTCAAGTCACGGTTTTTTCAAATGAGGGGAAAATTAGGGGGGGTGGACAGATAGGGGGTTGATTAAGGGGGCGGGCCTTTGTATCTTTTCGGTGTTCAATTCTACTAGAAAACAAAGGCCCTGGTATCAATGAAAAATACGAACAAAACCAAAAAGAGTCAATCAGAAAAATCATCTGAACCTTTAATCGATTTAAAATCAACGGGAAAAAGAAGAAACTGGGATAAGGCAAAGCGAATGTCGCTTGCTGTTGCTTCCGCTTACTCTCAAAATATTGACCTTGAGAAGTATGGGGAGAAGATCAAGGGTTGCGCAGCTTACATGAGATTTAAGGCCTGCAAAGAGATTACTCATGGGAAAAAGCTTGTTGAGGCTTACTTTTGTAAGTGTCGGCAGTGTGTCATGTGTCAGGGACTGAAATCAAATTTCATAAGGAAGCAGGTCATTGATCTCACTCATGAGCATCTGAAAAAATATTCATCAGATGTGCCGCTCCTTCTCACGTTGACTATTCCAAATGAGCCTGGTGAGAATATGGTTAAGATCATTGATAAAATGACGGCAGCCTGGAAAAGGCTGATGCAGCTTAAAAAAGTGAAGGGAGCAACTCGGTCTTGGTTTCGGTCTTTGGAGATCACTTACAATCCTGATCGAGATGACTTTCATCCACATTTCCATGCGGTTCTGATGGTGCCGAAGGCTTATTTTTGTAAGAAAAATGGACTTTATATAATACGGGATGAGTGGCTCAGGCTTTGGAAGCAGTGCATGCGGGATGATCGGATTACTCAGGTAGATATTCGGACACTCAAGCCTAAAGGCAAGGGAGAGCTAGAAGCCTTTGTTGGGGAAGCAGCTAAATATGCGACCAAACCATCTTCCTATATCCTTGAGAACGAGATCGGACAACATGAGGCAGATCCTAAGGTTGTTAGCGATTTGCATCATGCTTTAAGAGGACGACGACTTGTAGCTTACGGAGGGGTTTTCAGTAAAATTCGAAAAGAAAGGAAGATGGCGGATGTCGAGAAAGCGGATCTCGTAAATGAGGATGGGGAAGGAGTTTCAGACAAGTGTCATTGCAAAATTTGTAAGAGTGAGCTCATTGATGAGCTCTATCGTTGGAATTTTGGGGTAGAGCAATATCTAAAAGAACCATTGAGAGGTCAGGAAGATGAGGCTTTCCAAGAAGCTGAGATGGATTATGAGGATGCTTTTTCTGAAGAAGAGGAGAAAAGTACGCCTCATTATACTGATATCGAAAAAGTGAGAGGAGATACTTCCTCTCACTTTGAGGAGGCGTCTCATCAGAATTTGAGGACTGACTTAGAGAAATATTCGATTGAGCAATCGAATTCCATTTTGTTTTTAAGAGGCCCTCCGTAAAAATTTGAAGGTATTTTTTTATTTTACTTTAAATAAATAGGAAACAATAATGATACATTTTAATATAAATAATATTGAAACTGAATTTAAAGAAGAGGAGATTTGCAGTGTTTGTGGAGGACCTTTACATGATGAGGTTCTTATCTGGGATGATGACTCAATGGAGTATATCCTGTTAGGAGGAAACGGAGGTCCAAAGAGAGAGTGCGGGTTAACAGAGGAAGACTATGAGCTGATTGAAGCGTATGAGATGGAACATTTCTATTCATGGGAACGAATCATGAGTAAAGCAGATGAAGA
>CAZYOE010000371.1:0-2242 GCA_964648725.1 uncultured Pseudobdellovibrionaceae bacterium
AATTATCAATAGGTTACACTTTTTTGATGGAGACCCCAGAAAATGTCAACGTACTTTACAGCTTGGCGCCAATTTGTTGGATATCCCACTTTTTTTAGCTTCAAATTAAATTCATTTACAGACGAGCGCAGGCATCATTGTTGCTTTATGATACATTCGAGGGGCTTTTTTACTGTTTAAAGCGTGATCTAAGCCCCCCCCTATTTCGGATGATCTCCAAAAAGTGAAAGTGGGTATAACCGTTATGATGAATCACTGGGTTATCAATTTCAGGTCCTGTGTCAGTCGTCTCTCAGTAGGCATTGTATTTCTATTCGTCGCATTAAGCGCGAGGGCTGGGGGATCAAGTAAAAATTCAGAATTCTGTGGGAAGGCTCTCAAAGATAGTGCACAATCTATAAGGGGAGACCTTCTGAAATCAGAAGCTCTGCGAAATATAGCTTTGGGACATATTGAATTGGCCATTCGACAGACTGAAACTATGCTTTTTGAAAAGAAGTCAGAACTTAAAACGTCTATGCTGCGGCGAAGTGACTTGAGGAAAGATATTCCAAATGTTGCTAAAGAGACTTTGGAAATTCTTGAAAAAAGCTTTGGACCTTCCGCCAATAGAGAAATTGCATATTCGCAAAGACTGAAGGACGCTCGAACAGCAATTTCGACCGATCCTTATTTCGTATGGCTAAAATCTCATGCAGTCGACAATCGTAGCGTTAAAAAAGACTATGGAACGCTAAATCTGCAACAGAGCGATGGCCAAATCCCCAGTTTGGTGTTTGATGAAGTTCCTAGTGACCCTGAAGCTTTATTTTTTTACAACCTCAATATCAGCGGGCCATCTTTTCTACCGCCGGAGCTAAATCTCTTCCTTGTTTACCGTGAGCTTGATCCTGAAGTGAATCCACAACAGATTCAACTGGCGAATGAAATCCTGGCACTAAACAAATTAAGATTTATTTTGTATGCCGACATGAAGGATTTTTACAGTTCGCGATCGAAAAGTATGGGTGCAGAAGATGCATGGAATTTGGTGCCCTCAGTAGAGGAAGGGAAGTTAAATCTGGAATCAATTAAGAAAGCAACTCTAGCCAAGTACTCGAGTCGATTTCCAAAAACTGCCTATGAAAGATTAAAGAGAAAACTAGAGGATTCTAATGATAAAGACCTCCAACTTATTCGGCAATACAACTATGATGCTAGGAATGGCATCAGACATGCTGATACGGACGAAGCTCATTTTCGAAATGAGTTAGTGCGCATAGGACGTGAATTTGAATTGCCGGAATCCTTTGGTACCTCGGAAATCTCAGACACATTAGGGAATGCGATGAGGTATAGCCATATGGATTATTTCTCCCTTTTAATAGCTACGTATGAAACTAATGCGACTCATTGGATGCTCAGCCATTTGGACAGGATCGTAAATGAATTGTCCGCGATGTCTGATGAAAAGAAATTTTCCGAATTACTTTTCGAAAAGGTGAGGAAAGGTAATTTTAGATATTAGCAATGAATAGGTCGAAAGGGGACGGAGCACGGTGACCGTCCTGAGTAATAAGCTCCATTCATTAAACCCCGAGACACCTCGGTGGCATGTTCCCCAGCATGCCCGGTATTCATGGCTTGCAACAAGTCCCAGGCTTCTGGTCCTCGACATTCTCCGGCAATCAAGCGGTCAGGTCGCATAGGTAATGCATTTTTCACGAAGTCAGCAACCTCGATGGCTGCTTCATTTCCCAATGGAATTCGAGACTCCATTCGCACTAAATTGCGAGCTCTAATTTTGAGTTCTGCGACGTCTTCAGTGGTAACAAAACGCTATTTGGCAAAAATTAATGAACTCACTTCATACAGTAAGGACGTTTTACCGCTTCCCGTTACACCACTCACCACTCACCACTCACCACGATATTCTGTCGAGCTCGGACGGCCTGTTTTAAGAAGTAGACAATCTTTTCGTCCAGGGACCGAGTTAATGGGATTGGAACTTAATTTGGAAAGCTCTGCCGCATTCGAAGCCTCTTCCATTGGGCAGGGGCATCCTTTCCCCGGAAGACTCCTGACGACCAACCCCGAAGTCCCCCATCCAGGGGGCCTTCGGTTGGATTCTGCACCAGTCAGTGGCTTAGGATAACTTAACTTCCAAACATTATTGGCAAGAGAAAAGGTTTCTTCTTGAATTGGTATTTCTGGCTCAATTTTTGGTTGGACCGTTTGAAGGAGAGTCTTCGCTTTGAACCCA
>CAZYOE010000372.1:0-2241 GCA_964648725.1 uncultured Pseudobdellovibrionaceae bacterium
AATTTAGCACTCGCAAGTTAACTTTTTCGTGTCCATTTTTTCGGGGGAAGATCAACTCCAGTTGGCATTGGTCGGCGATACATTATATTACTGAAATTGCACGTTATCGCCGAGCTACCGATATTGCAGGTCGGTTGGGTCTTAGCATTGAACTCGTTCAGCAAACACTATTAAAACTTGAATCTTTTGGTTTCGTAAAACGCGATGGAGATCTTTGGCATGTTTCCACGGGTTCGACACACCTACCTAAGACCTCACCCCACAATTCTGTTCAACATGCAAACTGGCGTACAAAATCGGTTCTTGATAGTCAAAATCTTAAGTCAGATGGGGTTCACTTTACAGTTGCTCAAACTCTTAGTTTTGAGGATTTCGAGTTACTGAAACAACGCATTTTAAATCTTATCGATGAATATCGAAAAGTCGCCTCGCCTTCCAAGGCGGAGGAACTTATCTGCTTCACTGTTGATTTTTTCCGTGTTTAAGCCGTCTTCGATCGAGCAGTTTTCTCAGTTCCTCATTCTCTTTAGTTAATTCAGATTTCATCAAATCATATTTATTACCGGTTTCAGCAATCTCCTCAACGACCACCGAAGCTTGCGTTTCGCGAATCTTCATCTCGGTCTCCGGAAAATCGCTGATGGCTAAGGAAAGGGCCAACGGTATGGTTAATATTGCCATACCTCTTTGAACTACTCTATAAATATGATTCACTTTTTGCGGAGGATAAAGAGATTCCAACTGCTTTTGAAAAGGAGTCCAGCCATTTAAAAGAATTTGTTCTAATAGCTTATTGGGTAAGGCTTGGTCTTTAGTATCGGGCAGATTCAAGGTAGCAAGCATGACAATTTTCATCAAACCTGAGCGAAAGGCTCTATCAACAAAGATCTGAATCCGCTGCAATCGAGATAATTTAAATTCGCCTACGTGATTCATAGCAAAAACTTTGAGACCTTTTGTTAAAATCTGACGCTCAAGCCACTGTTTAAAGTAAAGCTCCGACTTTGCGACCGTCTTTCTTTTCTCTTTATCAAACAACTTTTGCTGAAGGCGCCCGGCTAGTTCTTCATAATTTTTAAGCTCAATTAAACGCGCGGGATTAAGATCTTTGATTTCCCTATTTTTAAACTTTAGATCAGAGAGTTCCTTTACCAAACTGTCGGAACTTAATCCTGAATTTTCAAGGTCTTCGATTAAGCTTTGAATCATGAAGTTTGTATCCGTGCGAGTCCACTCACTCCGAAGACTCGCCGAGCATTGTGACTTCGCGTAGGCAAAGCAAGAAAAGGCTAAAAGAAAAATAAGAAATAAAGGTATCCGGAAAAGCAGTCTCAAAAGCACTTTTGTCGCATGGCCAGGGCGATTCAACTCACTTGGTCCTATCACTTAGGCTCCTCTTGTAATTGAATCTTTAACTTTTTATTTTCCTTCACTGTCTCAAGAAATTCAGATATTTGATCGAGGTAGATTTGAATTTTTTCAACTTGATCCGTAGTGAAAAACATTTTAGTTCCCGCAATCGAAGCATAAATAAAACCTGGAATTTGAAAGCCAGTGCTCACTAAAAAACCCAAAGGATTCGCCTCACGGCTGTGACCAGATTTTAATTCAGTCAAATGATGGTAGCCGGCAAACAAAAAACCAACCGCCAAACCCACCGCATACATTTTAAGTCCCCACTTCATATTTTTGACTTCCCAACGTCCTTGATATTCTTTGCTTTCCTCCGCCTCTTTGAGGTCTTTTTTCAGGCGTTCGACAGTTAGTTGGGCTTTTTCAATATATTCTATTTGTTTCGACAACGGCATTTTTTCAAAATTTGATTCAGTTATTATTTCTAAGGTTTTTAACGAATCAATACTGACCGATGTCAGGGTATCGATCTCTATAGAACAGTCGCCCCCCTTTTGAAATCCACCACCGATCTCGACACCCGTAAGATCTAAAGCAGAAAGTTCATCGGAGCATTCAATGAGACTTCCGCCAAATCCAAGGCCGATCGAGAAGGGTTTACAAGAAGTGTATTCTTTGGAAATCGGAGGCAACTCGCTTCGTTTTTCATCTCCTGAATGATAGGGACGCATAAAAGTAAAGGTTCCCTTCGAAAGTCCCGCACTTAAACCGTAACCAAACCCACTGCAATTTATTTTGGCTGTTGTTTCGTACTCTATATTTTTTCCTGGGATCAACGTAAATCATCAGGGGGCCACGCTAGGGTGGTCAGAATCAGTTAAAATCTAA
>CAZYOE010000373.1:0-234 GCA_964648725.1 uncultured Pseudobdellovibrionaceae bacterium
GGATCTGGTAAAACGACAACACTGTATTCTGTTCTTTCCAAACTCAACACAGCAAAAGTAAATATTCTGACTCTTGAAGATCCTGTCGAGTACCAAATAGGCGGCGCGAACCAAGTACAGGTTAATCCTGATGTAGGTCTCACCTTCGCATCAGGACTCAGATCTTTTCTGCGACAAGATCCAAATATTATTCTGGTCGGAGAAATCCGTGACAGTGAAACAGCAGGCGTTGCA
>CAZYOE010000373.1:325-2229 GCA_964648725.1 uncultured Pseudobdellovibrionaceae bacterium
TCAACTATTAACGCGGTTGTTGGACAAAGGATTGCACGAAAAATCTGCAATGACTGCCGCGTCTCATACCCAATCCCCGAATCAATCCTAAAAGAAATGATAACTGTTCTTGGACCGCTATTCCCAAAGTCCCAAGAGCCCAAACTCTTTAAGGGAAAAGGCTGCGAGGTTTGCGGACTCTCAGGGTATCACGGAAGAATAGGTATTTTTGAAGTAATGCCCATAACTGATAAAGTTGCTCAGCTCATTTTGCAAAAAACTGATGCCACAACAATCGAACGGCAAGCAGTCGCAGAAGGCAAGCTTACAATGACGCCAGACGGCTACTTGAAAGTGCTCGAGGGAGTTTCAACCCTTGACGAAATACTCAGAGTTGCCCAAGATTAATATATGACTGAATCAGTAAAACTGCTCGAACTCTTTGATAAGGTTATTGCAAATAATGCATCAGACCTTCATCTTGTAGTAGGTCATCCTCCGATCCTTCGAATTGACGGCAAATTACTAGCCCTTGCTACCTATCCAATTCTCACTAAAACGCTCATGGAACAGGCTGTTTTTGCAATTATGACCGCAGGTCAAAAAGATCTTTTCTTGAACAATAGAAGCATCGATTTTTCATACGGCCATGGAGGGGGAGACTATGGGGACAAGGGAAGATTCAGAATTAATTTGTATTACCAAAGAGGAACAATGGCTGGTGCATTCAGACTTCTTCCCCCAAAAGTAAAAACAATCGAAGAACTCCATCTACCCAAAATTTGTCACACCTTCCCATCTCTCAAACAGGGATTTGTTCTTGTAACTGGACCAACAGGACACGGCAAAACAACTACAATCGCTGCCATGCTGAATGAAATCAATATGACAAGATCCGAGAACATCATCACAGTTGAGGATCCAATAGAGTATGTCTATCCGAAAGGAAAAAGTATCTTCTCGCAACGAGAGCTCGGGCTCGATACACACTCATGGAATGAATCACTCAGATCAGCGCTTCGCGAAGATCCGGATATCATGGTCATTGGGGAAATGAGAGATCAGGAAAGTGTTTCTTCTGCCTTAACAATTGCCGAAACCGGGCATTTGGTTTTCTCGACTCTTCATACCAATTCTGCCGCACAAAGTGTCGATAGAATCGTTGATTCTTTTCCTCCGCATCAACAAAATCAAATTAGAGTCCAGCTTGCAGAAGTTCTGGCGGGCATCATTTCACAAAGACTCATTCCAAAGATTGATGGGGGCAGGGTGGTCGCGGCAGAAGTACTTCTGGCAACAAGCGCTGTTCGGGCAAATATTCGAGAGGGCAAAACGCACCTCTTGGATACAGTGATTGAGACTTCCCGAGACCAGGGAATGCTCTCCATGGAATACTCTCTTGCAGAGCTCGTCAAAGAAGGACTTGTTACACTTGAGACTGCCCGTGCCTATGCACTCCGACCTGATTCCTTTATGAAGCTTGTTTCATAATGTGCGTCTCCTTGAAATATGTACTCCAACGGGTTTTTGTTATAAACTGAAAATATGGAGTACTCATACATCGCCATCGACAAAGCTGGTTTAAGACAAAAAGGGATTATAGAAGCCAATTCTCAAAAAGAAATCCTTGCGTTCCTTCGAACCAGCAACCTTACAACGCTCTCCATCAAACCGCTGACAGCCAATAAAAGTCTCTCAATTTCATATCTGAACAGAATAAAAAATGGAGATATCGTCATTTTCACCCGACAGCTTTCTTCTATGATTTTAACTGGGCTAACCCTGATCGAAGCGCTCAATATTTTAAAGAAACAAAACAACAAACCCAAAATGCAGATAGTCCTCAACGATATCATCGACAGGGTCTCTGAAGGAAATGCGCTCTCTCAGGCACTTGAGAACCACAAGGATATTTTTTCAGAGGG
>CAZYOE010000374.1:0-2227 GCA_964648725.1 uncultured Pseudobdellovibrionaceae bacterium
CGTGAGGATCAGATGCTTGTCGCCGCGGCTCGTCGTCAAATAGAGACTGTCTTTCTCGAGGATGAAGGCGACTTCACTGCCCTGTTTCAGGTCGAGGCCGCCGATAGTCTGACTGGACAGCTGGATAAGCGCCGGAGTCATCTGATCGCTGGTGGCACGGAAGAGAGACAGGTAGCCGGAGAGGCTCGCACTCGGGGTGCCGCGGACGATTTTCCAGTTCGGGCCGGCAGCGATCTTGCTGAGGATCGACTTGGAGGCTTCGAGACTGTCCGGCTTCTGCGGCAAGGCCATGCTGAGCGAGCCGTACGAGACGACGTGATCGAGCATGAAGGCGGAGCCGAGACTGTCGGACTTGGCGATCTGGATCTGAGGATTCGGCTGCGGCACCTTGTCGGCGGCGGAGGCGGAATTCAAACCGAGGGACAAGCTGGCCAGGGCCAGGGCGAGACGGAGGGAGGAACGGATGGATTTCATGAGTGCGTGTGTTGGGTTTGCCTTTTCGGCGTGTTCTGTTGTGGTTGGACTTGGCGCTTGTGCGTTGCGTCCGTTGTACTTTATCATCCTTCAAAGCACCAATAGGTGTCATCAGGTATCGAGACACTAGCACATATAAAATATATGTCAATAGCCTTACCTAGCTAAAGACCCTTCATGGTCAGCGGGATAAAAACTACTTCCCTAACACTTCAATTAACACTTTCACCAGCTTTCTCACCTCACTTTCTGTTGTAAATCTTCCAAGTGTGATTCTAAGTGAACTTTTTCCACAATCAAAAGTAGCCTCTGTCTCCCCATTCACATTTTTGTATAAAGCTTCTACGACATATGATGTTGAATCTTCATTTTTAGAACGGCAACTTGTCACTGATGATACACAAACACCCCGAACGTCAAGTCGAAGTACCGCATATTCAGCATCAATTCCTAATATACAAATATTTATATTGTTTGGAACTCGTAAATCGTTTCCATACGAATCTTTTCCATATGTTCCATTGAAAATTATTTTTGGAGTTATTTCGCTCGCCTCTTTTTTATTATCTGACACTTTTTTCAATTCCTCAACTACAAAATCCCTTAGTAAAGCTAGTCGCATCGACTCCTTTTCTTTTTCTGCAGTAGCCAGATCAAGTGCATATGCAAAACCTGAAATACCCGCCACGTTTTGAGTTCCCGCTCGTAATTCAAATTCCTGACTTCCTCCAATTTGTACTGGAAGTATAGCTTTTGATTGCGTCACGCTTCGCTTAATATACAGAGCGCCAACACCCCGTGGACCGTAGAACTTGGCACTATCGAGAGTTATCATATCTACCCCTAGATTAATTGCCCGCATCGGACAAAACAACACTGCCTGACACGCATCAGTATGTACAAGTGGATAAATTGAAGAATAAGTCATCGGTTTTTTATTTTCCTCAATAACTTTTTCTAATTTGGCTTTTTTATAATGTCGTACAATTTTTGAAATCTCAGAAATTGGCTGAATTGTACCAATCTCATTATTCACATACATGATAGTGACCAAAATAGTTTCAGGTCGAAGTGCTTTTTTAAATTCCTTCAAATCAACAATTCCATCCACGCCAACTGGAATAAAAGTAACGTCACACTCGCCCGCTTCCTGATATTGGAGCAGAAGCTCACGCACTGCAGGATGCTCTATTTCTGAGGAGATAATGTGAGGCTTGGGAAAGTTGGGATTCGATTTATAAGCTTTCAAAACTCCTTGTATAGCAAGGTTGTTTGACTCAGTTCCCCCTGAAGTAAAGATAATTTCGTCAGCGTGCACATCCAGATGCTTAGCTACTGTTTCACGAGACTTCTCAAGTTCTTTAAAAGCCAAAAACCCCTCTTTATATAGAGAGTTTGGGTTTGCAGGATATTCTTTAGAAATTTTTGAAATATGCTTAATAACCCGCTCGTCTACAGGTGTAATAGATGCATAATCAAAATACATTCGGTCTTTTGTAAGACCTAGCACAACATCAACCCTTTGATTATTATTTTTATAAAATTTTGATAGAAAATTTAACATAATTAACTATACGTTAGTCTCACTCATTTAATTTCGACTAACCTGTATCTGTTTATAATCTTACTATACAAAAAAGTATTGACTCTGTATACTTTTACACATGAATTTAGCCTCAGTTATAGAAATACCAGCACCCGGTGCAGTTTCAATAGAATTACTCATAATCATAGCTCTTGCAATACTTTGCCT
>CAZYOE010000375.1:0-2215 GCA_964648725.1 uncultured Pseudobdellovibrionaceae bacterium
ATGGCATCGGAACGGCAAAAATATTTTTTCGGAACAGATAAACAAATTTTGATTGAATTAACGCGGCTTATCCGCGCCGTTGAGTTCATAACATTTCGGATGTCCAAGCTCGTCTTGGTTTGTGTGTTTTCAACTACTTAGAACTATTTGTTTTATTGATTTTTTAGACTATAGATAAGGAATAAATTGGGGTGCAACACGCTATTATAGTCGAACCACTCACTGAGTTCGAAGAGCACTCTGCTGAATGGTCTCAAAGGGTCACGAATCTCGATCTGGTAGAGCTGCGCCGATTGAAATTCGATAAAGGATTTACACAAAAACAGCTCTGTATGCATTTTAACCTAGGCCTAACCACTATTCGCAAAGCTTTGCGGATTTCCGCACACGCAAAAACGATGGCAGTTCGGCGCTAACGGAGGATCGTTAATTGTGGATGTAGCAAAATTTTTGGTGGGAGTGTTAACGATTGCGATCGGGTTGTGGGCTGCGGGGCGCCTTGGGCCGGCATTAATTGAAATGGCTAAAATAACTGCCGATTCAAATCTGGATCACAACAAATTTAAACTTGGTAAATGGGATAAAATTCTAAACCATTAGATTCGAAGTATTTAAATTCGTGGGCTGGGCACTCTCCGCCCAGTTAATTTAAAACGTTAGAAAAACCTATCCAGTCGCTAACAATGCTCTCTTAATTTCCTCGAAACGCGAAGGATTTTTTCTATCCAAAATATCATTTTTAACTTCGACGATGATGGAATCAATTACCTCGGTCTTATTCATACCGGATAACTTACGAATCTCATCAAAACGAGACTCAAGTTGCGAATTCACCTTCATCGAAAGCCTGTTACTTCGTTTAAAAGTTCCCTTCAATAAATCTGATTTGAGATTTTGCTTTAGCTGTTCTCGTTGAATATGATTCTCTGCCACAGAGGCAATATATAAGCGTAAAAGCTGACTGCGCAAATCAGACGAAGTTTCTACTCCCAGAACAATAATCGAATTATTCAGAACATCTAAAAGATGACGAGGAACTCGGAAATCCAAAGTTTCCTTCTCTGCCTTCTTTCGAACCTCCGCCACCGCTGCAAAGGATTGCTGTGGCACAGAAACGACAGAATCACATACATCACAAGCGCCAACCAAAATGTCGGGAACTTTGTAAGAGACTCTACCATCTTTAATAGCAGTGGTTCGTACTTGAAATGTGGTCGTCACTTGTTTTTTGCAATGAGAACAAATCGCGCGAGATTTATCTCCTTCTTTGAATATTTCCATGACGTCTCCCTAACTTATTATTCGTCGTTTGAACCTTCTTAACCAGATGCGACTTGTGTGCACTAATAAACCAACAATCTGGCTCCAAGAAATACAACTTTATGTGCCAGTTTTCTCCAGCTACCATCGGTTCAAAATAATGAACCAACACGCTAGAATCATCCTTATGAGGTTCAGTCTTGTACTGATCCCCTCGAGTCGCATTCAAAAGTTTGACCACATCATCCGACGTGATACCCCCGGTTTTAAGGAGGTTCTTTTCATTTATATCAGATCTCTCAACGGCCTGAACTCGGCCCGCTTTAAGACACTCAATTGCTTTGGAGCGTATATCCCTCAGCCCCACCTCAATAACCTTAATGTACTACATTTATCGTACACTTTCAACCTTTCTTTACTCTTACTTTGACTCTTAGAAAACATTGTAATATCAACATGTTGGAAATCAAGATTATGCTCCATGCGCCACCGACCCAAAAGAGGTAAATACTTTAGAGTTTTTTTGTTTCTTAAGTAGCACCTAATCATACAATAGAAGGGCGCCGTTCAGTGCAATTTTTCAACAGAGGTTCGCTCATATATTATATATGTGGCAGGATTTGTGGTGGGCGCATTCACGATCGCGATTTTGTTGTTGACTGCTGGGCGGCTTGGGCCGGCTATTGCTACTGTTTGAAAAGAGAGCTGCGAACGGCCTTAGGTGCATGATAAGTTTAAACTGGGAAACTACAATAAAGTGCTTCTTCAATGAATGAGGTGACAACGAATTGTGCTCATTCGTGCAATTGAAGTTTGAAAAATCTAGACTTTTGGCACATTCACCCGCTGATGTCCTTGAAGCCTATAGGAAAATTTAGGGCAATCTTTGTGTCAATAAATGCCCTATCTGTCAGGAATGATGTCGCCTCTAATTTTTAACCAAAGGGGCAGTTAG
>CAZYOE010000376.1:0-1919 GCA_964648725.1 uncultured Pseudobdellovibrionaceae bacterium
GAAAAAGATAAAGAGCAATTCATTGCAACTTCACCTGCCTTAAATGTTCAAAAAATTAAAGCGCCGTTATTTATTGCCCAAGGTGCAAAAGACCCTCGGGTGAATAAGGATGAAAGTGATCAAATAGTAACCAAACTCAAATCAAGAGGAATCGACGTTCCGTATTTAGTCAAAGATAATGAAGGGCATGGATTTCACAACGAAGAAAATCGCTTTGAATTTTATGAAAAAATGGAAGCCTTTTTGAATCAGTATTTGAAATAAGTGATGAAGGGTGAAAATAATAAATGAATAATTCCCACGCACTTCAAGAATCAAAATTCATTTTTTACAAAGATGAAAATGGCGAAGTTTCATTAAGGGTCCTTTATGGTGATGAAACAGTTTGGTTAAGTCAAAAGGGACTCGCAGAGTTATTTGATGTTGAATCAAATACCATTACCTATCACATCAAAGAAATCACTGCTGACCGGAAGATTTTGAAGTAAAAACAAGAAGTTGCCAGACCTTCGCTCAGTTGGTTTGATTTTTCTGCGAAGAACGATCAATCACTAAGGAAGGCGGCAACTGTGAAGAAGCATCTCAAGGGGCGATCCCTATTTCAACTGATTGACCAAAAAAAATTCAACGCGCTGGTAAAAAAATGGGACATGGACAAGTGGGTCCAAAGTTTTTCGACCTGGGAAATGACCCAGGCCTTAATTTGCTGTTTTGTGATGAGGATTGAATCCTTTCGAGAAGTCGAGGCCACTCTTAAAATTCCGGACTCCACTTTTGGTGATGCTTTGCGAGAAAGAGCATTTGGATTTTTCCAGGAACTTTGCGATCTGATTTTATTGGATATTAGGGCCAAGACTGCGAGTCGAAAGATCAAAAAAGCAATCCGACAAATAATGGCCATCGACTCCACTGAAATCAAGGTTCATGGAAGTCTGTTTGATCAACCTGGGTGGAAACAAAAACATTGCAAAGATGCTCACCAGGCATCTGCAAAACTTCATCTTGTTTGGAATGTTGATGGCGAGTGGATTGACGATTTTATTATCACGCCAGGACGAAAAAATGATTCCCCGGTTAGCCTTTTGCTGCGGCTATTACCTGGCAAGACCTACGTGTTTGACCGGGCCTATAATGACTTCGATTTTTGGCAGAGAATTATGAATGCAAAATCCCATTTTGTAACACGCCTGAAAGACCATCCTAGACTCCGCATGATGCTGATGAAAGTGCTGCGGGTCCAAAAAGATAAAGATGGGGTTTTATATGATGGCCCCTACACTCCGTTGAAAGAAGAACAGGTAGAGCTTCGTCATGTGATTTATAAAGATAAACTTACAAAAAAGATTTTCCATTTTATAACATCCGACTTCAAGTCCAGTGCAAAAACTATTGCCGGAATTTATAAACGAAGATGGGCTGTGGAACTATTGTTCCGTTGGCTTAAGGGGCACCTGGACATCCGACGGCTGCCAACAAAAACCCCGAACTCCATCAAAACCCAATTGGCTGTTGCAGTTCTTGTTCAGTTGCTTTTGCAGCTCAAGAAAATACTGGATCAATTTAAGGGAACGCTCTGGGAGCTTTTGCGGTCAGTCCGAACTCACCTATATCACAAAATGCTTGCCCAAAGTGGGGCACCGCCCGGTTGCCGCTGGAATCCCAATCCAGCAGAGATTCTTATGTCATGAAATTATTGGAAATCTTCCGGTCAGCAGTGATTCCGTGGTCAACCAGAATTCATTGCTATCAATGAATTCGCTATCTTCTGGAAGCTCCGATTCGAATTCAACAAAATCGTTGGAAGAGGGGTGCAACGGTGGTGTCGAGCAACCAAAACAAACCAAGAATATAGCAATTACTAAGGAATTTCGCATGAATTGTGGATATTTTAGTTTTACCAAGCAAGCAAGGATATAAGT
>CAZYOE010000376.1:1929-2185 GCA_964648725.1 uncultured Pseudobdellovibrionaceae bacterium
AGAGAAAACCAGAGTCATTGAGAGCACTTAAAGATCAGGCAATGATTCAAAGTGCCGAATCTTCGAATCGAATAGAAGGAGTTGAAGTTTCTAGTGATTGGCTCAATATAGTGGCGCCCACTGGAGGGTCAAATGATTGAGAAATACAATGGCTACCACTCATCCTCTGCAAATCCCGCCACGCCAACATCAGTCTGCGGGAACAGGATCACGTTCTAACTGGAAGTGGTATCAGAGGACACGATAAGTTCGATTT
>CAZYOE010000377.1:0-2166 GCA_964648725.1 uncultured Pseudobdellovibrionaceae bacterium
AAAGTATTATCCAACCTGCCCATTCTGCCCCAAGACCCAAGAGGGAAAGGAGGGGGTATGAAAGAATCTGTTAAAAAACTATTGGCCTGTGATATTGAAAAATACGTCGATGATGGCGAGGACTGTGGGCAGGATTTAATTGATGTCGTTATTGAGTTAAGGAAAGTGACCCAAGAGCCGAGCTTGCAAAGCGACATAAAAAAAGTCATGGATATTTGCGCTAATCAATTCAGAGGGAATCTCAAGAAAATGTTTGAGGCTGTGGCCGAATACGAGCAGACGAAGGAGAAACCATGAGCAACCTAAAGGAGTGGATTCTGTTAGGCATTATTCTCGCCATGACTTTACCGTGGCTTGTCATCTTCATACTTGAAGAAATCAACGATGCTGAATGGAGTAATTACCATGAGTAACCCGAAGAAGTCTAAGAAGCATAGGCATAGGTATCAGAAATGCTCTTACTGTATGTTTGAATTGCCGTTTGGATGTTTGTGCGAATGTAAATGCGGACGGAGGAAACCATGAGTCTCTATCAAAAATTAGACCTGTTAATCAATTTTATCGGTTGGGTTGGAATGTTTACATTTTTCTTTTTAATGCTTAGAAAAGTGAATGAGGATTAACCATGACCGACAAGAAGTGTGAGCATGATATTGGTTTTACATCTTGGCATAAAGGCAACTGTCTTGCTGGTAAAACGGCATTTCCTAGATGTCCTTATTGCCCCAAGCCCAAAGGAGACGAGATGAAAAGTCCTAGTGAGATTGTTGATGAGTTTTTCAAAATACTTAATAATTGTAACAAGGATATAGCCACAAATTATCTGAAGCGTGTTCTGTTATCCGAAAGGAAACGGGCGGAGGGGTTGAGGGAGGCGCTTAAAAACCTTGTGGCTTTGTGTTGGAAACAAGTTTTATTCCCTAAAACGTATAGGGCTTTTAATGACGCTGAATCAACCCTCGCCTCCTACGAAGGGCGGGAGGAAGGAAAGGAGAAGTTATGAGCAGTAAACAACGTAGAGAATTAAGCGACATCCATGCTTTTATCGGTAAGCATTTTGAGATGTGTGAATTTAGAGGATGTGATACCGATGGATGCAAGACCGCATATATGCAAAGTTGGACACTTGTAAGTTACGAGGGCGAGGCTGACCGCTATCGGTGTTCAATCTGCGCCTTAAAAGAAATGGAAAATAACGCTGAACAAAACGGATATATTGAGGCTCAGGCAAAATACGACCCAAACTTTTTAAAACAGCCCCAAGAGCCGAGCTTGCTGTCCCGAATGGTTCAATGGATCGAATACGCCCACCAGTTTTATGCTGAAGACAGCGACACTTATAAAAACGCTAAGATTCTACTGGCCGAGTACGAAGCGAATGGAGGGAAGTTTCCTAAGTATTTTATAGAATTAAAGGGGGAGAAATGATTACTCTTATTCATGGGGATTGTCTTGAAGAAATGAGAAAGATGCCCAACCATTCAATAGATATTGTTTTGACTTCACCACCATACAACTTAGGTAATACTCACCACACAGGCAATAAAAGGCATAAGGCTTACGATGATGATTTGCCAGAAAAAGAATACCAAGAGTGGCAAATAAAAGTTCTTAACGAGTGCTTTAGGCTTCTCAGAGATAGTGGAAGCGTTATTTATAACCACAAAAATAGAATCAAAAAAGGAATCCAGATAACTCCTTATGAGTGGATATTAAAAACACCCTTTATAGTTAAGCAAGAGCTAGTTTGGTTTAACAGATCTCAAAACTTTGACAAAATAAGGTTTTATCCCATGACTGAAAGAATATATTGGCTCGCTAAGTCACCAGAAACAAAACTATTTAATGCCATAAATCATCATGATTTATTCGGTAGAGACGAGTGGAAGGCAGAAGGAACTAAAAATAAACACACCAGAGCTTTCCCTGAAAAGATGGTGAAAGATATGCTTTCCTGCTTTCCAACAGCTCAAACTATTTTAGACCCCTTTTCTGGATCGGGAACGACAGGTGTGGTTTGCAAGAGTCTAAACAGAAACTTCATCGGGATTGAGAAAGACGAGACGTATTTTAATATAGCTAAGGATAGGATTTCAAAGTCGGACAACCTAGAAGCGAATGGAGGGAAGGTATGATCCTAAAAGGTTACATCGAAAATGGTGAAAC
>CAZYOE010000378.1:0-2160 GCA_964648725.1 uncultured Pseudobdellovibrionaceae bacterium
TTACAGGTCCATTTCTCATACTTGGAAATCTTTTTGAAAGTACGGCTAATCTTTCAAGGAATTTATTTAAAAACCTATGCCTTGTGGCTTGTTGGCCGATAATTTGGTCAATATTGTCGGCCTTTCTGAAGGGATTGCCCTTTGCGGATTCCTATAATCTAGAGGGGGGTTACACAACAATCATCGTAATGAACCTTATTCTTGCGTTTAGTCTGCTTTTTTCCCCGTTTATGCTTTCTCAGCTATGCGAAGGACTAATAGTTGGTGCCGGATCGGGCGTTTATTCCGCAGGGAAAGCTGCAGTTGGAATGATGATCCCACAAGTTGGGGCACTTATGGCTATGACCGGTCAGAAAGTTTACCCAATTGTTAAACCCTATATTCCCACAAGACAAAGTTTATATAGAGCAACTTCAAAAATAGCCGGTAAAAACTTAGCCTTCATATTATTTGTTTTGGGCTCTTTTAAAGTTAATGCCCAGTCCATCAACATAAGGCCTGGCTTATCTTCAGTCCTTTGCTTTTCTACGACTCCTGACTACATAGCCATAGGTGAATCTAAATATT
Organism: uncultured Pseudobdellovibrionaceae bacterium; assembly: GCA_964648725.1. Lineage (GTDB taxonomy): Bacteria > Bdellovibrionota > Bdellovibrionia > Bdellovibrionales > Bdellovibrionaceae > CAUJGP01. The sequence goes on from CAZYOE010000378.1 coordinate 568, forward strand.
TTCAAGCGCAAAGAATTGGGAAAAATCTTCTATTACGTTCAATTAAAGAAAATAGTGAAACCAATCTTTTAGTGTTTGCAAAAGGAAATCTTCTTTCAAGTTATAAACTGACTTCGAATCTTATATTTCCTCATAACGAATCAATTAACTGCTTAGAAAAACCACTTACAAGACAAGTTCTTAATTCCCCATCAATTAATGGAAATGCAGCACAGTTACTGAGCGCAAAATGGGACTCCTCAAGTAAGGATTACTTAACCCTTAAAGTGAAACTTTTAAATAATGGAAAAGGCGAACTGATGCCTAATTGGAAAAAAATACATATTCAATATAACGGAAAGCAAATTGCTTACTCATCATTGAGATCCGAACGAAAGACGCTAGTTCAAGGTGGAGCTTCAACTTTTGTAATTGAGTTTACACGCCCAAACTTAGGTGCATCCAAGGCTGTTCTTGTTATCCCCTCTAATCGTCGTGAATTGAATATATCGCTCGGAGTTATGAAATGAATAGATTCAAAAGTTTTTCTGAAGACCTCAAGGCCATGTTCAGTAGTCCATTGAGTCCAGCATCTCAAAAGCCATCGACAAACCCTAGAAGAGTTTGGATAGCCGTACTCTTCTTAGGGCTAGCTTTAATTTTTGGAACGATTTTCGGAATTCTAGCAGGTCATACAGCAGGTGATAAGACTTCAGATCCGAGAAGCGTAGATTCCAGGACATCCAGCGCTTTAAATGAAGGTGTCGATGGGGGACAGCTTGTTATTCAATTTAATAGCGCTTCAGGAGCATTACAAAATAAGAGCTTTCGCGCCTCTCAAGGAACTATAGTTAAAGTAAGACTTTTAAACTCATTAGAAACTTTTGATTCAGTTCCGGCTTTTGGCCAAGTAATGGATTATTCCTTAGGTCAGTCCTTTTATGGATGGACCCTAATTGGTGATGCAAGCAGCGATATAAACGTTGATCGAATAAAAATTGTATTTCAAGCTATAAAGAGTCCCTCAAATCAAAGCTCCTATGAAATTAAAGCAAAAGCTCTAAGTCCAGATGGCACTCTTGGGATTCGCGCTGACAAAGTTGAAGGCATAGCCAGTAGAGCTGCAGTTGGTTCGGGTCAAGGAGTAGCTTCAGGAATTGGAAGCTCTATCAAGCAATCAAATGATCTCTCCACTTTTCTTATAAGAGCTCTCATTCAAGGATTGGGAAGTGAAATCAGTTCTGATCTGGGTGCAACATACAATCGTGCTACTGCTCTTCATTTAAATCCAGGAACAGAATTTTTAGTTCAATTAACGGATGGGTTTTGAGGTTTATATGCAGACACTTTTATTATTACCGTTAGCACTAGTTCCATTCTTCGTAATACTCATTTCAGTAATTAATTTATTTCTATCCGAAGAAGCTAGAGATCTTGAAAATGTGAGATCTTTTCGAAACGATATTCCTGCTCCAATTAAAAATGCTGAAAATGAGTCGTCCTACCTAGGTTGGGAGCTTGATTATAAAATTCCAATTTATTTTCCTGACAAGGTTCGATCTCGTCATGTCCACATAATTGGAGCCACAGGTTCTGGAAAGACAGAAAGCGTTC
>CAZYOE010000379.1:0-2154 GCA_964648725.1 uncultured Pseudobdellovibrionaceae bacterium
TCCATTTTCAAAGACTAAAGTATGAAAGGTGACCTGAACGCGTTCTGAGCCGTTATCAACTTGTGCACTACCTAAAGCTTTTGTTCCGGATGGGATAGAGAGACCTAGTGAAGAAGATATTTCAGTTGTGATAATTGCCACAACTGGACTTCGGGAATCAGAACTAACAATACGAGTTGCGAGTCTTGCTGGAATCGCTGTGCCAGATGGCAGACCCACTCCAATGCTGTCACCCTGGGGCTTTACCACCTGGCTCGCGGATAGTTGCCGATTAGTACCACTGCGCCCGCTCATTGAATTTGATGAGTGATTCGATAAATAGAAATTTCCATCGCCAGAGTACGCTGTTGATACTTGGTTGGTACTTTGGGAGACGCTCGTATTATTATCGACAGTAGTTGCCGCAGGTAATGCGTCTGGTTCACCATTCCCAGTGAAGAGAATGGCTAGAAGTGTAACCCCACCTATCCCTAGGAGCCAATTGCGAATTTTTATTGTATCAAGGCGACGGTACTTTCCGATCGGAGCATCCCGAGTGAGAAAGTACTCATCCACTTTTGGTATTTTCATTCTCTCTCCTTCAAATTGATGGTGCCAAGATTTGAATTCCTCCCTTGATTGCCGCTGTTTTGAATTGAAGGGTGCTTTTATTTCCGCGACGTAGGTGTTCAGTCTTTACATGGATCATTCCATGAAGACTTTGACCCTTCTCTAACGAAAGACCTTCAAGATAAATATTCTCAATAGGCAAGGACCTTCCGGATTGAAGGATTTCAAAGTCGCCAGGTTGAAAATTGATCTTTTTACCCCCAGAGGATAGCACAAATGAGTAAATCATCGGTGAATTGTTCCTTGCACTTGCTACTGAGACAAGTCGTAGAGTAACTCCATCAATTGTTCGTGATGTGCCAACAAAAGTCGATGCTATTCCTGAAGATTGGCCCGAGTTCGGAGGCGATTTTCTGTTCACTTTTAAAATATAGTCCGGCTCAAAACCACGGCCTGAACTGATTTTAAAATTAAATTTTCCATATTCAGTCATCACAAAAAGGTTGGTGGTGACTCCGGACATCAGTGGTTTTATTGCAATTGAATTGCCTACATACTCTACTTTGAAAGAATCTTGATCACCTACTATGGCTTGAACCGGCCTTGAGTCAAATTGCAGTAGAGTTGAATAGCCAAGAGAAACTCGGACATGCGTAATGTCTCCTTCATCTATTGAAAGTGTTTTTATATTTTTAGCGAAGGTTGTAAGGGAGATCATTATAGTGAGCATTGCGCCAATTTTTAGAATTCGAATCCACATTTATTGTTCCTTTCCATTTTCTATTAGTTGCTCTGATACGATATAGATCCCTTCAGGATTCTGCTCGGTTCGGTCACCTAGCCGGAATTTAAGGTTGAATGAAAGAGAGCTGACGGCCTTAAAACCGTCGATAGTGAGAATTCGCTCGCCAGACACGGACGCTGTGGCCTTTTGAATGTCTACATTGACCTGACGGATATAGAATTGCTGAGAGATCTTTTTTTCATTGGCAATTTTGATCTGTGCCGAGTTTGCTTGAAGAAACGAATTACGGAACGAACTGTCAACGAATCGAGAAGCTTGACCAATGGAATTCTGGATTGTTTTAAAATCCCAATTATGCCGTAACTCAAGATACCCTGTAACAACTCTTTTAGCCTCGCGTTCGAGAAATTCCTTAGGTGGTGGATCAGAGCGGAGCATGCCGGTATCAATAGACGAAACAGCGAAAATTGGCGGGCTCCGGAGTGCCAATACTGTAAGTGAAATTGCGAGAATTAAGTTTGCCACAGCAAAGATCAAAAGGAGGTATTTTAGAATTTCATTTTGGGCGACCTCGTTTCCCCATACTTCAAACCATTTTTGACGTGCTTTTAGAATCAATTTGGACCTCTCTTTTGAATGTTATTGATTGCTGAAAATTCGCCTTGAACAGATCTGTTTTGCATTCGATTGTAAATGGATCGCTGCATGTTGCCTGCAAAAGCCTTTGTGTCGCCAATGACTGCCCGGCCAACATTCATTACCGCTCCTGTTTTTGTCGGAGCAGCTAGCATTGCAGCAGCCGTTATTGGGCCTAGAGTGTCGGCAAACGTGGTGAATCCGCTTCCGATAAGAGATTTTAC
>CAZYOE010000380.1:0-2144 GCA_964648725.1 uncultured Pseudobdellovibrionaceae bacterium
CAAGATACATCAAGCCCAATTATCAATAGGTTACACTTTTTTGATGGAGACCCACGAATACTTTCACTTTTAGCGTAGTTGTTTTTAGTTTGGTCAGTTACCTAAATTCTGAATAAGCCAGTCTTCTCTTCAATTGCTTTCGAAATTAGACGCTACTGTGGTAACATTAAAACTAGGCAATTCAAAACGGAAAGTGTTGTTTTCCAGCCCCCCAAAAGCCGGTCACAAAGAGCTTTCGAGTGACTTGAATGGGGTGTTTTCAACAATTTGCTGCTAAACAAGGATTATGTTTCAGCGGACGGGCGTGAAAATGGACTATTCAGCCCAGAGTGGCCGTTGCTTGGCGTTTAGAAAAAACGGCCGGAAAATTTCGAAGAATTCCATTGGAAAAAAACTTTGAGAGCAGCGGAGCTAATCCCCCTACCTATATCTTCCATGCACGCAGCCAATAGTTCCGTTGTCCGCATTCATTTAAAGAATGGACCTATCGTTATACCTACGTGTTTTAACTTCAATCGAGTTGACATCTAGCCAGATCTCAAAGTGAAACACACTTTGTTGTAATAGTGACTCAGTTTGAAACAATCGAAGCATAAGAAATTATAAAACCGACTTTGTTTTGCGAAGGAACTGGTCTTACTTTTGCAATGTTTTAGGTGTGATGAGGTTTGTCCAATGAAGCAAATATTGTTTTTAATCTCGATGATCATTTTAAGCATTGGTCCTAATACATTAGGTCAAACCGGCTACTTGAGTTCTGACGAGCAAACCAGGATTAGTAAAGTCGTCAAAGAAATTGGGCCTCTCGTAGAAGATCCAGATATTGAACCGTTTAGGCAAAAACTCGAACATTTAACGGGAGAGCTGAGCTCCATGCTGCAAACGGAATTAGGCAAAAAGCATATGATCATTAGTGATCTGCATCTTGTTGATAGTCAACAAATCAATGCTCTCGCATTACCCGTATCCGAGACCAATGTTGGCATAACAAAGGCCCATATGTTTGTGACCCAAGGACTTGTGCGCTGGTACATAAACCAAGCGGGAGGTGACTACCAGAAGGCAATGTATTATTTGGCCGGGGTCCTCTCCCATGAAGTAGCTCATCTGATGGATAAGTATAGTTCTGATAGTGTTGATAAGATCAAAATCGAGAATCACTATCGAAGAGCCGGAAGTCAAGCCATCGAAATTAAAGCCGATAGCTATGGAATGTTTCTACTCCGAAAACTTCGTATGGATCCTCGGTTTCTTTATGAGGCCATACAAAAGCTCCCAAAATTAATTATGGATAATGTCATCCATTCGGCAACGTCCACCCATCCCGATATCTATTTGCGCGAAAGTTTTGCCCGATTATTTTTAACAGGCTATGACATGAAAAAGGGTGGTCAAACGGCAACTAATCTAGAATTAGTGACCCTAACAGAAGATGAGACAACTGCCATGCGTGCCTTTGAGAAGAGAACGGTCAGAAAAAATGTAATCCTCCCTTTCGCCCAAGATTTTAAAGAACTAAATAAACAAATTGCTGATTTTGTCAGAGAGCGAGGAATCAGTAAGTCTATCGCTCTGGAAGATCTCGAAGATCGAGATAAACCCTATCGGTCCTATGAAGGTGCCTATGGATTTCTTCTTAACTTTAATTATCTTTTACAACAGGAAGAAATGGCGGGTCGAATCGCATCACTCAAAAATGCTGAAGTCCTGAATGCTTTTCAGTCTCTAAGTTTAGTCGTCAAATTGCGAATGGACACTATGAAGCAAATCGATTCTTTGATGGGCCACCGAGACTTTGGCATTCGATTTAATGATCCCAAAATGAATGACTTTCTCACCAAGCTTCCGACTCACTTTTTGGCCTTACAGAATCTCAAGTTCTACGATTTTGAGGACTGTTTACTTGAGTTTTTAAAGTTGGATTTAATGGTCGAGGGCCTTGGCACGTTTACAAGCCCCCGCATTTTTAAACGGCTACTGTCGAATGATCCTAAATTGAAAATACCATGGCGATTTAGACAGAATGCAAAGGCTGCTCGCAATTTTCAGATTAGCTCCGCTTATTGTTTGACTGAAGTCGAAAAAATGTTTGATCTTCCCCCGAAAAAATGGACACGAAAAAGTTAACTTGCGAGTGCTAAATT
>CAZYOE010000381.1:0-2098 GCA_964648725.1 uncultured Pseudobdellovibrionaceae bacterium
TCAAGTCCTTAAGGGACGGTTTCAAGTCCTTAAGGGACGGTTTCAACATAAAAATAAACATTTATTTTTCAAGTCCTTGTAGGACTCGAAAAAGGAGAAGTTTCAAAGACTTTGGGTTTGTTCAAAAGCATGACCAATCGGAAACAATCGAAGATAAATCGATTTGGTTGGTTGATAACGGAGATTATGATTTTTCCGGTAATTTTCAATATCAACTAAACCTCCGTAGGCTTTCAAGATATTAAAAGGAGGAGCTGGAATGAGCGGTTTCGCACCCGGAAACAAGGCAGCATACATTTCTTGAATTAAATGGACTGAGTTTCGAAAGAGAATATCCCTCACTCGATCATATGCGTATGCAAGCGCACATTCAAATGAACAAAAGATACCATCGGTGTGATATCCAATTAATTCTTGATGTGTCGGATCATTAATCTTTGAAGTTATTTCACGTTTGAAGATTTGTGAATAATAAGTATAAGTTTGATCACGAGAAATCTTCTCAATTGGACATCCATAACATACCCCTGTAAAATCATGATGATCCCAATGACATCGAATCGGAGTTGATGTCACACCAAGCATTGTTTTATTTATATGGTCAACCATAGTAAAGACCCATTTCTTTTGTTTTCTGGATGCGTCAGAGATGATGATTGGATCTTTTGAAAGCATTTCATTATTTTGTGAGACGATTTGTGTACTTTTGTTCAGTGAAGGTAGTCCAATTGCAGCATCAAGAGTTGATACATCAACTTGAAGTGTAATTAAATATCGCGATGAAGCGGGGTTAATTTGAAGTTCAGTTTGAATTCCACTCATTCCAAAAGCGAAAACAAAGCAGAAAGGTTACAACGGGAAACTTTTTTTACGAAATCATTTTTTCCCAAAAGGGGGTCGAAAGATTTTTATTTTTTTTATTTTTCTCTGTCTCCCAAAAGACTTCGATATTCATTCAATATGACTTGTGGAAACGCTGTTGTTGCCTCGGCTCAAGTTGATTTGAGCACCCATGGTGCTCTTCACGCCGCTTTCTTGACTGGAATGGGATCTGCCAAGATTCTGACCATCAAGAAGTTTATGAAGACCCATGCTATTTCGTTGATTCCCCATCCTCACGCTTTGAACTCCGGAACCCCTGGATTCGGAAACAAGTTCAGCTACAAGCTCGGTCGCCAAGGTGATTACTTGACTTCCTCTTGGGTCCGCTTCGAAGTAAGTGCTGTCGAAGCTCCTACTCTCTGGGCCACCAGTGCTTCTTATCGCGGTTTGTATCTCCGATGGTGCCACAATTTGGGCCATAACTTGATTGAGTGTGCCACCTTGAACTTCACCACCATCCCTGGATGCACCTTCGACTCGACCTTCTTCGACTTCTATTCGGCCTTCTCGGTTCCCGGAGGTAAACGAAACGCCTATGACAACATGATCGGAAATGTGCCTGAGCTGGTTAACCCTGTTTGGAACATTGCTGCTGGTGTTGATTCGCAGACTCTCCCGGCTGCCATTTTGAACGTGCCGATCCCAATGCCTTACACTCGTGAGGCCGGAGTTTCCCTCCCGACTGGAGCTTTGATCTACAACGACAATCTCCTCGAACTGAAGATCCGCGAATGGACTGAATGCTTGGTAGTCAGCAATGCCGCTGATAGCACCATTCAATCGGTGGTGGCTCACTCTTCGCGAATTCCCACCTCGGCCGATGTGGTAGCTGCTCCTACCCTCGATGCCCAATTGTGGGGAACCTACGTCGTGGTTACCTCTGATGAGAGAAAGAGAATGGGTAAGGTCCCTCGAGACATTGTCTGGGAAGTGATCCAAACCATGCCTGAGGCCTCGGTTTTGTCTGGAGCCACCACTGTGGATGTGGGTCTAAAGTACTCGCATGCCATCAAGGTCCTCTTCTTCGCGATCCGCAACAAGACTGTTGATAGCGATCGTAGTAACTACACTACTCGAGAGCCTTTCGCTCGTGCTGCTTCTAACTTGACCACTCTCGAGTTCCCTGCTCCCGATGCCTTCGACCCGATTGAGGAAGTCGATTTGTTGTACGAAGGAACTCAGCGTCTGTCTGAGATGCCGATCGACTACTTCAGCT
>CAZYOE010000382.1:0-2088 GCA_964648725.1 uncultured Pseudobdellovibrionaceae bacterium
TCAAATCATAGACCCATGTTGAAAGGCCTTGAAACTGCAGACTGACAACACCATCTTGTGTACTAATTTGCGCTTCTGGACTTTGTGCCTGAGCATTCATTGAAACTAGACCCGCCATCAGCACGAAGGCGAGTTGCCATAATTTTCTCATTCGGAGTACCTGTTGCTTCATTTCAATGAGTCTTTGCATTTCAAATGCCAGCAAAGTTTTGTTTGATGCCTAGTTAAAACGAATTTAAATTGATCTGAGAATCATTTTTTGTCTTCACTCCAAATGGACTCGTCAGAGTCACAACTGTCCCGACAAATTAATGACTGGACTGGATCGTGCGAAACTTCGCTGCGTCTGGACTCGATATTTCTTAGTGATTCCCGATAGCAGTACCATGAACACCGATCATCGCTTGAAGCCATTTAACTCCTATGCTGCTGCTTATTTCGCGGTTGCCGTTTGCTGCTTTGCCTTGGTGAGCTGCGTTTCGGTATCATTGCAAAAGAATACACCCGTTCCGGCGAAACACGTTGTCTATCGAGCTCCAAGATCTCCGTTCGAAGAGATTCCATTTCCACCATCTGACAAGACATGGATTTCTAAGGAGAATAGCAATACGATATCGTTTCTATCGGATTGTCAGAAGAACTACGATCCTAGCCTCGAACAAATGCGAGCTGATGCAATTTCAGTTCTTGAAGAGAAGCATTCAGACACAGTAACTCCTATTTTGTTCAATGGACGTCAAGGTCTGATGATTTTTTCAGAAGGTTTCGTAGATGGTGTTCCCATAAAAATGCAAGTGTTGGTGTTTAAACGCAATGCATGTAATTACACTCTCACTTACGCAGGAGTAGCAAAGAATTTTTCCCAAGAAGTTTCCCATTTTGAACAGTTTCTCAAGAGTTTCACCACCCCCTAGAGGAGCTCACCTTGAATCTGAAAAATTTTTGGGATGAACAGTTCGAGTTTTATGGAGGCCTGACGATCTTGCTGAGGCAGGTACTCAAAGAAACTTTCGTAGGAAAATTCTATTGGCGGCTCTTGTTTGATCAAATTTTGCAAGTGGGGATCAAGTCCCTTCCCTTGGTGTTGATAACTGCAGCGAGTACAGGTATGGTGATGGCCTTGCAATTTGGTCTTGGATTAGAAAAGTTCGGCGGAAAGCTCTATGTCCCTAAACTCGTTGCCCTGACTATTCTGCGGGAAATGGGTCCGGTGTTTACTAGCTTGATGATTGCCGCACGCATAGGTGCAGGTTTTGCCAGCGAAATTGGATCCATGGTCGTCACCCAGCAGATTGACGCTCTTCGCGCCCTTGGAACATCGCCCATCACACGCATTGTTATCCCTCGAGTCATCGCCTGCTTGATTGCTCTTCCTATTCTGACTGCCTCGGCCAACATCGTGGGCAATGCCGGTTCACTTCTTGTTGGATCGATGGAACTGAATTTGGATGGAAACTTTTATCTTTTAAAAATCATGTCGACGGTGAATCTGAAAGACTATTTTTCAGGACTCTTTAAAACTTTCTTTTTTGCGCTATTTATTGCAGTACCCGCCTGCTACTTCGGTCTCACCGTTACCAAGGGGACAAAAGAAGTGGGGATTGCCACGACCAAAGCCGTTGTTGTTGCTTCGATCATGATTCTGGTGGGAAATTACTTTCTTTCCAAACTTTTTTGGCTGGTCGAGAAAATCATATGATTCAAGTTAAAGATTTCTATAAGTCGTTGGGTAATAAATTGGTCCATCAGGGCGTTTCTTTCGAGGTCGGCAAAGGTGAGTGCTTGGGACTTATTGGTGGCTCAGGGGTTGGTAAGAGCGTCATCTTAAGAAGCCTTATCGGCCTTGAAAGGCCGGATCGAGGAACTATCATCATCGAAGGTCGCGATATCACCGCGCTCAAAGAAGGCGATCTTGTCGATATTAGAAAGAAGGTGGCCTACATATTTCAGGGTGGAGCCCTCTTCGACTCAATGACTGTATTCGAAAATTTAGCCTATCCGATCAGAGAGCATTTCCCAACCACTGAAGCCCAACTGACGGGGAAAGTTTTAGCTCAACTCAAAAATTTTGGCCTTGCTGGATCCGAG
>CAZYOE010000383.1:0-2046 GCA_964648725.1 uncultured Pseudobdellovibrionaceae bacterium
TCGCTAAGGCAAGCCATTTGCAGCTTGTGTGGAGAACACTAAATTCATGGTAAGGATGAGGTCACGGGTTCAATTCCCGTCGGTGGCTCCAGGGGGGGTCACCATTTTGTTTATGAAATTTAAAGGGATTGCTTTCTTTTCCACTGTATTATTGCTTCTATCGACTGCAACGGCGGCAGCTTTATTTGCCGCCCCAGTTCACTTTGTAGATATTCCTGCAGGGGCTTGGTATGAGGAGGCAGTTTTGAAGTTGAGCTCCATGGGAGTTTTTTCGGACACTCCCAATCATCATTTTGAACCCACGACAAAAATCACGAGAGCGGAACTAGCGGCTCGTTTGGATCGTGTTGTCACCCACCTTGAACAACCTTTTGGCGACCAGTGGGAACTTTGGCAAAATGACTACTACAGCATCTTGGTGCCCAGTGGAATGGACTATAATTCTGATGCTTGGACAGACAACTGTAGTTCAGGGCTCATTGTGAATGGAGAATACGTCTGGACTGTGGAGTGTAAGGATGAGAACTATGATAGCAATGCCTTCTTAGCTTCTTACAGTGATATTCAATATTTTACCTTTGAAGAAGATTCAGGCCATCAATTTAGAAGGTATGAACAAGGTGTTTCAGCAGGTGGAATCTGGCATCTTCAAGGGGTAAATCCTGATGGGACTCTTTTTCAAAGCAAGGTTTACTGGGATGAATTAGGTGATCCAATCTTAATAAAAGGGGTGAATTCTTTGGCATTCACCCCAGAATTCGAAGCTTTTATGAGGAGTTTCCTTCGGGTCCAATAAATTAACTATTCCCCAAGCTTAAGTTTCGTAAGAAGCTAGATACTGAAGAATAACCTTCTTTCACTGCCTTCTTTTCAATCAACTTTTTGTCTTCGGGACTGACACGGAAACGGATCACTTCGCTTTGAGTATTTTTATACTCTTTTTCAGCAAGGATGAGATTTGGCAGATCGTTGAGCAGTTCGGGAATATCTTCATTTAAGAATTCTTGATTGATGTTGGCTGCCTCGCAAATCACTTGAACGGTTTCCTTGGAAGTAGGAATCAACTCGTAGGCGTATTTTTTATTATTCACTGTGAGGAAGTGCGTGATGATGGGTTTTGTAGCTGTCGGCATACTACTTTAAGGTTAGTTGGTGATTTGAATGATTAGTTTTGCAGCAAGTTTTTTGTAGAAATTTTTGCAGTCGTTGTGGTGAATCGGGATGATTAGATCTGCTTGTAGGGCAGAGTGTTTGAATTTCGCATGACTCCCTTTAGCCCGGATCTTTTCAAAGCCTTTTTCGAGTAAAATTTTCTCAATTTGTAGATAACGCAGACTAGCGGGTGCTTCTAAAAACTTTTGAATCAGTTTATCTTTTCGAGTCACATTAAAAAGTAAGTATGTAGCTACAATTTATTTTAATGTAGCCTGCTTGTCAATTGAACTACATCTTTATAGACTTCTCTCTATGCCCAAGCTCATTCAATATGTGGCCTTTCTGCGAGGAATCAATCTCGGGAAAAGGACGGTGAAAATGGCCAAGCTCAAGGAAGTGTTGGAGGCGTTGGGGTATCAAAAGGTGAGGACGATTTTGGCGAGTGGCAATGTGGTTTTTGAGTTGAAAAAGAAATCCGCCAAGGAGCTGGAGGTGGATTTGGAGCGAGAATTGGAACAAGCTTTTGGCTTTAAAATCGCGGTCTTGATTCGGACAATAGAGGAGTTGGAGCAGCTGCAAGTTGCCGAGCCTTTCAAAGGCATTGAAGTCACGCCCCAGACACGACTTTATGTCACATTTTTGTCTGAAGATTCGCCCTCTCAGTTGGAGCTCCCTTATGCTTCGGCGGATGGCGAGTTTTCGATTTTGAAAAAAATGGATGGAGCGCTATTCAGTGTATTGGTGCTCTCGGGAGATCGGGGGACGGTGGACGCGATGGGGATCATCGAAAAGGAATTTGGGAAACGAGTGACCACGAGAAACTGGAATACGGTGGAGAAGATTTTAAAACGAAGCATTGCTTGATATTTCTTCTAAAATGTTGTATAAAAC
>CAZYOE010000384.1:0-1670 GCA_964648725.1 uncultured Pseudobdellovibrionaceae bacterium
CTCTTCCATCATTTAACTAGCAATGTGTACCCTCAAATAAAAAAAACTCTCTCATGTCGGCTCCCGTTCCCCACCTCAGCAGTCAAAACATCATTCAGACCAACTATCGCCTTGCCGAAACTTAGAATCCAGCCACAAAATTCTCAAGAAAGCCGGGGGTGGCTACTTTGGAAATTAGCCCCAAATGCCTTTTGAATGTCCTATGCGCCCAGAGTTGGATAAGGATGAATGGAAAAGGCAATCAGTTTTTTGCATTAATTCGTTAAACTTTTATTCAATCTTTCTCTATTTTTGGGTAACCCATTGGAAACAGCCCAGGAATCCTACGGAGTTATAAAACCCTAAAACCATCATATTGACGGTATGTCCTCTTGTATTGAATCTCAAAATGAGCGGACCTTTTGATCTCTCTGGCCTCAGTGTCAATGTATTGGAATTTGAAAAGAGGAAAACCAGAAAATGATTAATTTAAGACAAAAATAATGTTGGATGAATTGTTGCAATCGATCTTAATATTCAGATCGATTCAAAATCACATTTTAAGGAGTTTTTCCATGAACCGTTTGGTTAACAGAATCAATATGCGTACCCTCAATATTTCCCTCGGCGCAGTCCTCTTTTCTTCTTTGATTCTTGTGTTCTTTTTTCAAAACTGCTCTGGCGGATTTTCAACTCAAAACAAAACTCTCCAAGAGTCTTCAAGTAAATCGCAATCACCGAGTGGTTCACACCCCAATGATTCAAGTGATCTGCCGTCGCCTTCGCAAAATAATCCCGCAGGTCCTAATACCATTCATGCGACTTTACCAATCAGTACTATTCCCGCGAACAGTCAGCAAGGCCAAGCGAAATCTTTAGCAAATATTGTTAATTCCACCGAACTTGGATGCAGCCTTTTGCTCGCAGATTTTATCCGTGCAAAACTTCCTTCAGGCGGGCTAGTCCTCAGTCAACCTCGATGTGAAATTGGAAAGGGGTGTGGAGTAGCATGTGGCAAACCCAATGGGTCCACTTGCCTATCAGCTAATCCCAGTGCCTATGGAATATGTATAGATGATGACGAAATCAGTTCATTAGTTTTACAATATAAACAGGCCGCTTTGAATGCCCCTTCGTTCAATTTTGTTGGAGACGAATCAACTTGTGAAACTGGAATTCAAAAAACCTATCGTTTGGCAACCGGAAATACGTTAAATACTGCAAATCGATGTCAAGTGGGCGGGGGCTGTGGTGTGTCTTGCGGTAAACCTAACGGAACCACTTGTATTTCTGCAAATCCATCTCTGTATGGCGCCTGTTACAGCTATAGCGAATTTTCGCAACTGTCAACTCACACTGATGAAGAGTCTAGTCAGCTGTTTAATTTTGTCGCACAAAGTGAAGATGACTGCAATCGCTCGATCGGTGATTCGTTTCGAGCGAAGCTTCCCACTAGCACCCTCATTTTTATCCAACCACGATGTCGAATGGCTCAGGGATGCGGAATTTCCTGTGGTAAACCGAATGGCTCAACTTGCCTTTCTGCAAATCCCAATCACTTTGGCGTCTGTATAGACAGCATTGAAATCAATAACTATTTGTCTCAAAACACGAAACTGGCGCAAGAAAAGCCTTATGTTAATTTCGTCGGAGAGGCTGTGACTTGCGACGAGTCCATTCGAAGCCGCTAC
>CAZYOE010000384.1:1680-2044 GCA_964648725.1 uncultured Pseudobdellovibrionaceae bacterium
CATCAACGAAGCCGCTACCGTGATGCCACCGGCAAAGAACTGGGCTCGGGCAACCGTTGCCAAGTCGGTGGAGGTTGTGGGGTCTCTTGCGGCAAACCGAATGGATCAAACTGCCGTTCTGCAAACCCAACTTTGTTTGGCGCATGTTATGGATATCAAGAGTTCTTGTCACTCTGATGCCAATACCGTTGAAATCGAAGGCCATACGACTAGAGGTGTAAGTGTGCCAGAGTCGTTAGGTGGATTTGATCAACTGTCCGCGCGAGAGCTTTTCAAGTCCTAAATATCTTCTATTCTTTTAGTTTCTAAGCGCATAGGGCTTTCATCGCGCCAGGAAAAGCTTGGATAGGGAGGATTGAATGAA
>CAZYOE010000385.1:0-2028 GCA_964648725.1 uncultured Pseudobdellovibrionaceae bacterium
GGTGATATCGACGATCACCTCGAACACCAAAGCGGATAGCTTTTAAAAACCCCTTGTTGTCCCATTGTCTCAAAGTGTTTGGGTGACATCCAAGGAGCTTGCAAGCTTCACTTAGGGTTAGGATTTCATCTCCTTTTTTGGTAGTCATAATTCGTTATTGCTAACTTAACATTAGTTTACATCAATTTTACCAAGAAATAAAGTTCTAAAATCATAACGTGGTTATCCACTTGTCCACTAGACTTATAAAAACAGGTCCGGTATGTGTGTATGTGTATGCAATTCAACCCGCTAGAGTTGGTCTCTGACCCGGAGCCGCCCGTAGAACGGCCCAAATACTGCTTGTACGCCCGTAAGTCGAGCGAATCGGACGAGAAGCAGGCTTTATCAATCGATGCACAAATCAAGGAAATGTTGCAGTTAGCCCAGAGGGATGGGATAGATGTAGTTGAGATTAAGCGCGAATCTCACTCTGCAAAAGAAACTGCACAACGCCCAGTTTTCAATGAGATGATTCGACAAATCAAAGAAGGACGCTTCAGTGGCATCCTCGCGTGGCACCCGGATCGCCTCTCTCGAAACGCCGGAGATCTTGGCTCTATCGTTGACCTAATGGATCAACACAAATTAGTAGAAGTGAAAACGTATGGGCAGAAGTTTTCAAATACACCGAGTGAGAAGTTTCTGCTGATGATTCTCTGTTCTCAGGCGAAGCTCGATAATGACAATAAAAGTGTGAATGTGAAGCGAGGATTGCGCACACGCATTGAAATGGGATTGTGGCCGAGCATGGCACCAACCGGATATCTCAATCATCCGGATAGAACAAAGAAGTGCCACGTCATTCTTGATCCGCAACGCTCACATGTGATCAAGATAATCTTTGAAAAGATGGCGTATGAGAAATGGAGTGGCAGAGATATTTACCACTGGTTAAAGAATGATTTGAAATTCAAAAGCCGAGGAGACAAACCGCTCACTCTCAGCAACGTATTCACTATTTTAAGAAATCCATTTTATTGCGGACTACTCGAGTATCCAAAGAAAAGTGGTAAATGGAATCTGGGCCGACATGAACCAATCATCAGCCAAGAGTTATTTAAAAAGGTCCAAGAGAAACTGGATTCACATAAACCACACGGTCCATCAGTAAAAGAATTTGCATTCACTCGCTTGATGAAGTGTGGCCTGTGTAATTCCGGGGTGACTGCTGAAGAAAAATTTAAATCGTTGGTAGATGGTGGTACCAACAAATACGTGTACTACGGATGTACACAATTTTATGATAAAACTTGTAAGAATAAGTACCTGAGAGAAGAAGATTTGATAGAGCAGCTTACGGCAATCATAGATAAAATCGATTTGAATACTATCGGTGTAAAGCAAAAGTTAGAAAAAGAAATGGGGCGATTTAATCATTTTAGAAACAAAGTGCTCGGACTAAGTAACGATGAATTGGCAAAACAAAATGCGCTCGATCTGCGAGCATACGCAAAATACCTTCTTAAAGAAGGAACGCTGGAGGAGAAGCGCGAACTTATGCAGTCATTCAAAAGTCGCTTGATTTTGATAGATAGAAAAGTGGTGCTCGAAGGTTAAATCTCTCCGACCCTTTGATATTTCAGGCGGCCATACAGGGCTTCTGTGTAGTAGTTGGCAGAATAGAAGCATTGACGAACAAAAGATCCGCATCCAGGACATACATTTGCTAAGTACGTTTCCTCTGCGGTTTTACTATTAACTTTTTTTAGAAGAACTCCATTTTTCTCAGCGAGTTCTATTTCTTTTTGATTAAAGGCTTCAGGCCCATAATCCATATTTCCATTATCATCACCAACAAGAGCAACGAGCATATCCTTACTGCATTGCCAGCAAGGTGCCGTGATGAGCATCATTTTTCCTTGTTGATTTTTCATACCATGAATTGTACACCTGTTGACCCACCCTGGTCGGGTGGAACGGTGTCCAGACTGGCTGGGAGATAGGGACTCGAACCCCAATTAACGGGACCAAAACCCGCTGTCCTAC
>CAZYOE010000386.1:0-2002 GCA_964648725.1 uncultured Pseudobdellovibrionaceae bacterium
CATGACGAGAGACCCCAACAAAAATCCACTTGGTAAAAATACACACTTTTGGAACATTGTGGGCAATGGAATCATCGACACCATTGCAGGAACTGTGACAATTCATTTTGATCTCTTCGATAAACCAATTTACATGAGTACACATCCAGAGTCTTCTGCTTATTCTGTTTCAATGTCAAAACCTGAGGATATTACAGTCGACGCAGCTTAATTTTCAATTTTGCGTGATGAATTGAGTTTTCATTTTTTCAAAATAGGAACTCAAATGAAAAATAAAAATGCATTGGTCCTCATGGGACTTTTCTTGACGTTGTCGATGCTTTTTCCCGATTTGGCTCATGCAAGCCTTGAAGGAAGTTTAGAGGGAATTAAATATAAATTAACTGGAGTCATCCTACCACTTCTGTCGGTGATTGGATTGGCATTGTCGGCTCTTTCATTCTTTACTGGAAATCCAAATGCAAAACAGCACATCGCCTATGCGATTTTGGGTTGTATCTTTGGATTTGGAGCACAGGCCATTGTCGACTTCATAGCACAAACCGTGCGCTAAAATGTCGGTGGTGGCAATGGAAAATCAAGGCCTACTCACAACAAAAGTAGCTCGGGCACTGGAAATGAAAACGAAGCTGTTTGGATTTGAGCTGCCAGATCTTCTTTTGATTTTCATGAATCTCGCTGTGACGAACTTAGTGTTTGGATCAACTGCCGCTCGCTATCCATTAGTTTGGGGGACGACGCTGACTCTCGCGTCGTTCCTTTTTTTCTCCAAGCGCGGAAAGCCCGACAACTATCTCCAACAATATGGTGAACTTATTGCGCAGTCATCACACAAAGCTGCTGGTCGTACCGATATAAAGTATCGAAGGTTTAAAGAAAATAGTTTCATTTCTATGAATGCTGAACGAAAGGAATCCAAAGATGAAATTGAATAACAACTCGGTGCTGGCTCATGAGCTTCCGTATTGGGAATTTTTTAGTGAACCCTTTGCTCATACAATACTTATCGATGGTTCTTTAGCGACAGGTCTTAAAGTGTCAATGCTCGACATAGAATGTTTTGACGATGCTGAAGTCAATCAACTGACCCTAGGACTCAGAGCTGCTCTTGATTCAATTTCTGAATCAACATCGGTGCAATTTGTATTGGGTGTCGGGTCTGACTTTACTGGACTGCTTAATCAGCATAAGTCAGGAACTTCAGAATCAGCTCATGATCTTATCAGAGAAATTGCTACCCATAGAATGAGTTCAATTAGCTCGGCAATAGAAAATAAAGAACTATACAAACCGGAGCTTGAGATCTTCATTCGCACTGAGCCTGTTGGAGTAAAGAAAGCACCGTTTTGGAAAAAGAAAATTGAATTTGTAAAACTGGCACAGGATTCCTATGAAGAGACTCTTGATGTGTTGAGTGAATCTGTGGACACTTTCGCTTCAGCTTTTGATTCACTTGGTTTGAGTTGTTCTCGCATGACTTCGGAAGATCTATTGGATCGAGCTTATAAAATGCTAAATCCAAAACGATCAGACGCAAATCCTGCACCGAAGCTCATTGCAAATAGTGATGCTGAAATTGAAACTTCCATTCTTGAGGATGCCGAATGGCTTGCCAACTCGTCACCAAGAGAACAGATTGTCTTTGGTGATTTAGTGCTGAATCTTGATCAATTCATTTTGGATGGTCAAAGTCACAAGGTAGTCACATTGAAAACTCTGCCTGAAGTAACATTCGCAGGGCAAATGACAAGATTTTTGAAACTTCCATTTCATTACACAATGATTCTATCTTTCAATGTTCCGCCACAGGCCTCAGAGATGGCGAAACTTCAACAAAAACGCAAGATGGCCCACTCAATGGCGTTAACATCAGGAAATCGAGCAAGCGATCTTGAAAGCGAGACCAAATTAAATTCCACTGAAGAACTTATTCGCGAACTTCTGGCAACAGGCCAACGAATTTACTCCGTACAAATGAGTCTAATTTTAAAAGCTCCGGCGA
>CAZYOE010000387.1:0-1997 GCA_964648725.1 uncultured Pseudobdellovibrionaceae bacterium
TATCACTCGGCTTCCTCCTAGACTTCTTCTTCATGCTTTCTCCTTGGGCTTTGAGGAAATAGTCTTGTCAGCATCAATTCCACCATGCTTCTCAATAAGCTTTTCAACATCTTCAATCGGGACATAACCAAAAACAGTTTCTTTATGATTTTCTTTGTTTTCAGCGTATTCATTTAATTCATGAATTTGCTCTGATGGGAAACCAAGCTCAACCTCATAAAATTCGTTACAGTGTTCTCTTGGTGAGCAATACAAACCAGAAGAACCACCCTGAATAGATACGTTGAATCCGTCTTTGCAGTAAACTCTTTTTCTGGTTAGGTATGGCCTGTCTTTGTCGTATGTTGCTTTTAGATACTCAGTTACATTCATACCTTCCCTCCACTCGCTTCGTACTCGGCCAGTAGAATCTTAGCGTTTTTATAAGTGTCGCTGTCTTCAGCATAAAACTGGTGGGCGTATTCGATCCATTGAACCATTCGGGACAGCAAGCTCGGCTCTTGGGGCTGTTTTAAAAAGTTTGGGTCGTATTTTGCCTGAGCCTCAATATATCCGTTTTGTTCAGCGTTATTTTCCATTTCTTTTAAGGCGCAGATTGAACACCGATAGCGGTCAGCCTCGCCCTCGTAACTTACAAGTGTCCAACTTTGCATATATGCGGTCTTGCATCCATCGGTATCACATCCTCTAAATTCACACATCTCAAAATGCTTACCGATAAAAGCATGGATGTCGCTTAATTCTCTACGTTGTTTACTACTCATACCCCCTCCTTTCCTTCCTCCCGCCCTTCGTGGGAGGAGAGGGCTTTAGGTTGCCAATCCGTTTCTTCAATTTTCTGTCCTAGCGCACCCTTGATCTGATTCAAAACCCATTCTTGGATTTTGTATTTTTCCCAAGGCCCTGTGGGGTCTTGTTGTGCCCATGTAGCAAGCCTGTTTAGATATTTGATGCTTTGTAGTTCTCGTTGCTCCAACCCCTCCGCCCGTTTCCTTTCGGATTCGATGGCATCAACTATTTCCTTTCGCATTTTTCTTTCATGAGCATCTCCATTACGAATACCATGAATTCTTTCTTCTGAAACAATTTCTTCCGCAATCTCACTCGGACTTTTCATCTCGTCTCCTTTGGGCTTGGGGCAATAAGGACATCTAGGAAATGCCGTTTTACCAGCAAGACAGTTGCCTTTATGCCAAGATGTAAAACCAATATCATGCTCACACTTCTTGTCGGTCATGGTTAATCCTCATTCACTTTTCTAAGCATTAAAAAGAAAAATGTAAACATTCCAACCCAACCGATAAAATTGATTAACAGGTCTAATTTTTGATAGAGACTCATGGTTTCCTCCGTCCGCATTTACATTCGCACAAACATCCAAACGGCAATTCAAACATACAGTAAGAGCATTTCTGATACCTATGCCTATGCCTCTTAGACTTTTTCGGGTTACTCATAATACCCCTCCATAAATAATTCTTCGCATGTGCATCTGTCATCAGGATCGAACTTATTAAAGGGCCAAGGTCTTCCACAAGTAAAGCAAGCATCCTTTGGGTTACTCATTGTTAGGCTCCTTAGTGTCGTTATCTTCGTCGTCGAAAGGGCAATGATCGCAGACTGCCTGCTCATCAGAGTTATCAAAAACACAATCGTCTATGTCTCCGTGGCAATAACAGGTTTGACCGCAATCAGGACATTCGTGTGCCATATTATTCCGCCCTCCTCTGCTCGTATTCGGCCAAAATTGCTTTTGCAAGATCTTGACCAAGAACTCCGTTGTAAATATAACCGTGTCGCTTTGAAAGCCATGAATTGATAAAGATTGATAGCTGGTCACCCTCAAGCAAGCTCGGCTCTTGGGTCTTAGAATCAGTCGCACGGCAAGCCGTTGAGTCATGATACGTCTTACAGCAAGGGCATGTGTTTCGGATATTCATAACCCCTCCTTTCCCTCTTGGGTCTTGGGGCAGAATGGGCAGGTTGGATAATACTTT
>CAZYOE010000388.1:0-1994 GCA_964648725.1 uncultured Pseudobdellovibrionaceae bacterium
TGAGGCAAGCCGTTCGTAAACAAGTCTTACTAACCCCCTTTGAATACGAAAAACGCCGACGCCTGCAATAAATCAAAGTTCAAAGAACAAGCATCCCTTCAAAGGCAATAATGCGGCCTATGCCGTGTTTACGACCTTGGCATTAAATTGAAACATTCCTTTTTTTTTCTAAATTGAATTCCGCTTTTTGCTTACTTTGGTTACCGATGTTGATAGTTACATCATTTGAGTCAGTTTCTTCAAAAACGTAGGTTCCTCCTTCACTTATGAATCTAAAATCGCTGAGACCGACAACCGGAATTACTTTTTTTCTGCTTTTCCTGCCTCCACTGAAAACGTGGCCCCCAACGAAAAAAGAAGAGATTAAAATTGTGAATACCGCGAGAAAAGAGAAACAAAATCCATTCAACAGAACTCCATTGCACTAAACTCTCAGCCTAATCTTTCGTACAGCCATTCAATCATACCATCAAAAAATGACCTGTCTAAATCCTTGTCAGTGTCTGAAAATTTACATTATCCTCGCAGAACTGAAAGCAGACTTTCCTCGAATATTGTTAAACAGAAATCGAAAATCAATTCAGGACTTTCTTATCATTAATCATTTCAATATTTTGAAGACCTTACTAGTTAGCCCAGAGCGCATCATAGGTTTAACGGTATTGCTGATAAATTGGCCCCTGTTTTGCTCTTGTAAAAAGAGACATAATAGATATTGAAATCTTTTAGACACTTGGATTCACCCCAAGTTGAAAAGATATTGCATACAAAGTTCTACTTCTAAATTTGCCGGAAGGTCGCTATGAAACAAATTTTATTTTATCTAATAGCTAGTGGTTCATTTGTCTTTTTTCATTTACAAACGTGTAATGCTAGGGAATCTGATTCGGGAGCCACAGAAGTAAAACCATTGAACTACTCAGAAAGGATAATAAATGGGTTTCTTACTAGCTTGGGAAAGCTATACGAAAAAACCGAGTCCGTGAAACGCAGCGAACGTATCGCTTCAAAATATTCTCACGACGTCGAAATCGTAGCTGATTACGAAAAAGATCGTCGAGAATTAGACGAGCTTCGGAAGATTCATGAATCTCTTTACAATGAAATGTTATTTTATATTGACCAATTTGAACAGAACAATTTGATAGTTGAATATACTAACGGGTATGCGGTAAAGTTGATTAATGGTCAAATGCCAGAATGGTTTTTAAAAATACGCCATTCAGGTTTAAATCCATTGAGTTCCACAGAGTATCAGTTTACCTTGTACAAATTATTCGAACTTCTATCTGAGGCTCAAAGAGATCGGAAATTTATGGTTAAATTTCCAAGCACTGAAAACATGGCAATCGAATTTAATGAAACAATTAAAGAAATAGAAACACTTGCCGAAAAAGTTATAACTATTGAACAATCATGGAGTACCGGACATCTATCATTTGCAAAAACAGAGGGAGGTTATCGCGTTGAACTTAATTCCCGCAACGTCTTTTCTTCCTCCACTTGTAAAAATGCCTTAGATAAGGAACTTCCGAGGGATTGAGCTAAGCCAATCTAATACAGATTTCCAAACGCATTTTTGGTTCTTGCAATGAATTTCGCAAAACGTGACCTAAGTAATTGGCGTGACGATGCTCTCTTCTCTCACTAGTGAAACTAGAGGACGGCGCTCCTCAGTTTAGAATTCACACAATTATGAATTTACTCGCATAAAAATAAAAACATTGTTTGCCAATCATAGCCTTCCAAAAACTTTTCTCGCCCGGCTTTTTTCATGCGTGACTTATTACTCTTGCCTTTAGTCTATAATTGTAGATCTCATCCTAGATGAAAGTGCTATTTCCGTTCGTCAACTCTGAGTGATAGAACGAATACTATCATTTTCTTTTAGCAAATCCGATTCATTGAATTCCAAAGTTCATAAATATGATCCACAATCGTATCCGTTCCATGGGCGTGTGTTGACTCCAAAATAGTTTTAGTTTAGTGGTAAC
>CAZYOE010000389.1:0-1973 GCA_964648725.1 uncultured Pseudobdellovibrionaceae bacterium
CGCTGCCCAGGTCGCCTGATCTGGAAAGTGAGGAGTGGCTGAGGGGGCTTGTTGATGGAGTTCGGGGAGAACTTGAGTCGCGGCCGGTGCAGTTGAGAGTTTTTCAGCCGGACTTATAGACTTTGGACTGCTCTTGACTCTTGCTGAATTTTTCTTGGTTTCTCTTAAGGTCCAAGGTTAGACAGAGTCTGTAAAATTAAGAGCAAAGTCACAGACTTGACTATTTTCAGTCAGTCACCTTGTACGCAAATAGCGCCCTTCCCACCTTGTACGAAGTTATAGCAATGCTAATGCTTTTCGGCGTTCCATAACGATTTCTGGTGTAGCTGTGTTCTTGTCGTGTTCGTCTTCCCAGCCATACCGTTGATAGACTGAAGGACCTTCTGATTGTCTTTCTTTGTCCAAAGCGAAATTCAAATACTGAAACCGTTTTGTAATCGAACGACCAAAGTGCTTTTCCAAGTTCCTTGGTGAATTTTCAAGCATCAGCGGTGCCACAATAAAAATTTGCAAGGGCCTGAGATTTTCGATTAGGTGTGTAATATTCGTTGCAACCACGCAACCACCAGAAATGACAGTCTTTACCACAATCAAGATGCACTCAGCTTGAACAGGTTCAACGTATTCCTTTATCACCGGTGCAATATCATACTTCTCGTAACCATAAGGATCTATGCTTTTGCGATTCCAAAAGCACGCAAAACGAACTGTCGCTTCTGGTCTAGCATTAGTGAAGTATTCCAATACTCCTTTAGCAAGGAAATCGGCATCTTCAACTGTGCAGGCTATGCAAATCTCTTTAGCGCTGTTTGAGTTTTTGATTTTTTTCGAACAGGCTTCGCCCAGAGCTTTCCCCAGCTTATACATCGTTTTTTTGAAATCAGCTGGTTCTGATGGAGTATCCCAATTAGACCGTAATAAATTCTGGATTTCTGGAGTAGCCAGTTCTGTGTAGGATCTACTTTTCATAGGTCATCACTCCAAGTATTGAGCATTCTCTCGAACGGTCCTTCGAAAACTGTTGGTTTGTTCTCAACAATCCAATCTTGCACTGTCTTGAATTTTTGGGAAAAACAGTCAAACCCTAGAGTCTGACGAGTCGTCTCTAAATAGCTGCAATGAAAGAAACCTCTGTCTATTTCATATTTAAATCCTGGTATTGCATCAAGAATCGTTTTGACCTGCTGCTGTAAGATTCCTTTTGCTTTTGCCTCTGGGTGTGCGGTGCGTAGTAGGTTCGGATATCCATTAATAGGAAGAAGCTCGCTAGTTTTGATTTGTCCGTTCTGTTCGCGCCATCGGGCAATCAAAAGATTTGCAATCTCCTTTAGTAACGCATGTGAGGGGCTCGATGAGCGTGCAATCTTTGATAGTGGCGAAAATAAATGTCCTTCCCTAATCAGGTCCAAAAGCGTACTGTTTGGGAAAAACTCTACTTCGCAGCTCTGAAGTACAGTTGGTTTGTCTTTTTCCAGCTTTTCACAAAGACGCTTACTTGACACAACAAGCGCTAACTCCTCCTTCTTCCCTGGGTTGTTATGGATTTGATTGTAAAAATCGAAACCGATGGTTCCTTTTCTTGTTCCGCTACCCCAAGAAAGCTTCGCCACATCCTTAAGTTGCCAGGCTTTTCGTTTTTTGGTCGAATAATCGATGACTAAATCATCAACAAAGAAACCTGGTTTCTGGCTCTGTGCCTTTAGTTCTTTTCCCTTAGTTAGATAAATGTCGACCAGTTCCGCAAGTCGACCCACCGCAAAATGGATCTCGTAATCCCGGCCCTTCTCGAAATTATCGCCTCCCTTATTCTTGTTCAAGAGGTACTCGTCTTTGTCACTGCCAACAATGGGTTTTGGGTTAAAACCTTTCGTTTTCTTCCTCCGTTGCTGACTCATTTAATCTTCAGACCAATACACAATTTTCCTACCTGGCTAATGTAATAAATCTGACTCGATGAATTCTAGTAGTAGTGG
>CAZYOE010000390.1:0-1966 GCA_964648725.1 uncultured Pseudobdellovibrionaceae bacterium
CAAGATACATCAAGCCCAATTATCAATAGGTTACACTTTTTTGATGGAGACCCCACCATATTATCAAAAAGAGTCAAAATTGGTTGCTTTCCTGGTGATTAGCCCGGACGCCTCTGTTACATAAGTTTTTGATTGAAAATCAATGAAGCCAAGACTCAAGAGCTTCATTGGGAGCTCTTTTGCGACCAGGTATTGGAGGCCTTTGGGAAGGGAAAATGCCGTTTGAAATACTTAATCGTTTAAGAATTTGAAGTCGAAACTTTTGCACGACATTGCCACTAGCGCACACGAAGGATAATTAGAACTCTGCTAATCAATCCTCCTTTGGAGGGTCTAAAGAGTCCTCCTGTTTGAGTTGGACGAGAGAAGGGGGCTTGGCCACAAAACCCTACACCTCTCACAGACCGAAGACAGTTTGAGCTTGAAGTTTGACCTTTTTTTCATCTGTCTCGTTATGAGGCATGGCCCTGTGGTTGCATCTGGAAAAGGTAAGCGACCGAAGGGATATTCGCCAGTCTTGTTATAGAGATTGGGACAGCCTATGAGATGAAATACTTTTACAGGATGATCATGCCCCTTCGGCTCCATACGAGGAGGTCCAGAGGATGATTAAAAAAATTACCAAAGCCGTTTTGGTTGCGAATGTGCTAATATGTTTTATTGATTGGAACCAATCTGCCTTTGCCAAACCCCTGGACAAAAGGAAAGAGTCTTCTATTGAAATTTGCAAAAAGGCCAAAGGAGTTTTGGTTTTTCAAATAGACGGAGAAACTAAAAAAATCCCAAAGGCTTGTTTTCGCCCGTTAAAGGGTCGAATTAATAATTATTATACGAAAGCACCGGCACACGGAAATAAAGGAAAATGGGAAGAGAGATTCGATTATGATATCCTTTCAAGCTCCAAAGTTCACTTTTATGAGATGTTTCGTGAAACTCGGCCTATCACAGTTTGTAATTTTTCTGATAAGGTGATGGAAATTCACTGGAACTCAATGGACTTCCTATCGCCTTTTTCTGAAGAAGAAAAAACGATTGAACAAATGAAATGCAAAAAAGGTAGCACTCATATGGTGAACATTGAAACCAAAAGAACCAAGCCAAAATCAGCAAATACGATTAACGCTACTTTGGATGGAAATTCTCACGGGGTTGAAATGGTCGATATGTCGACCTTCCCCGATTTCGAGGAAGGTAGCTCAAAATGAATTCACTTATATATTATTCGCAGGTAATGGTTGGCGCGAGGTAGAAATCCAAAACACGGTTTTCACCCCATTGGTCAGCCGTGACTTTCGAAAGGATTTCTCTCCTACACTTCAAAGTTCCCGCAGTCATTTCTAATTTTGCAAAAGGTGCTTTGCCACTGTCGGCATTGAGGCTAAATAGTCCATTTTCACGCCCGTCCGCTGAAACAAAATCCTAGTTTAGCCGCAAATTGTTGAAAACTCCCCACCCTCTCCGTTTATTAGAAGGGGGTACTTTGTGCCAACTTGTTATTTGGTCCCCAAAACCATCCAGTTGTATCAATGTATTTTGAGTTTAAATATAGATAGGTGATCCACTGGTTCGACCAGCGAGCCTCCCAAGGCGCTGCCCTCAGATTTAGTGTTCGCCCAGCTAGAATTAGAGTACTACCTCCCAGGGCTCGGCGGTCCATAGGAGGTAACATGTCGAACTACGAGAGTTTGAGGTATGCGAAGTGGGATTGCACGTATCATGTCGTATTCATTCGGAAGGGGTGCAAGAGGGAACTTTATGGGAAGATGAGAACATATCTGAAAACAGCACTTCATGAGCTGGCAAGACAGCGAGAAAGTAGAATTGAAAAAGGTTCGTTGGTTCAGGATCATGTTCATATGATGATCAGGATTCCGCCAAAATATTCTGTGGCAGAAGTTGTTGGTTACATAACAGGAATTCCCGGAACCCATTTGAAAGACCCAAAGCCGGCTATTAATGCGGCTCT
>CAZYOE010000391.1:0-1912 GCA_964648725.1 uncultured Pseudobdellovibrionaceae bacterium
TTCACCCTTCGCCCAATTGCTGAATAACCAAGTCAGACTATCACCGCTTCTGCATTTGCGCGAAAATTTCGAATTGGGATTAACTCCCAGATTTAATTCTTTCGGCGAAGTTTCAGCAAAGCATCTAGATCTTCTTGAAAGCGGAAAGTTGATTCAACTGCTCACCCATTGCAAATCGGCTCGTGAGTTTGGAGTTTCAGCCAATGGTGCCAACGAATATGAGTGTTTGCGATCGCCAGAAATTTTGCCAGGCGCACTCAAGCGCAGTGAGATACTTGCAAAATTAGATACTGGTCTGTATATTTCCAATCTTCATTATTTAGCTTGGTCCGATCATTTGACGGCAAGAATGACTGGCATGACTCGATTTGGTTGTTTTTGGGTTGAAAATGGCAGGATCGCTGGTCCCATTGCAGATTTGCGCTTTGACGATAGTCTCTATCGTTTTTGGGGAGATGGCCTCGAAGCCATCACTGACTTTCAAGAGATTGACCCCGAGATTGGAACCTATTTTAACCGATCTATGGGTGGCCGAAAAGTGCCGGGGATGCTGTTGAGATCCCTTAAATTTACCATCTAGCTTTATCCTTAAGATTACCATTTAAGATTGCCATTCAAGCCTGGAATACTGGGCTTTCGGTGCAAAACATGCCACTTTCAAATCTGCCAGATTCTCAAGAGCGGGTCGTTCCAACCAAGCCTGAACTCCCAAAAGATGTTGTGCCTTTGCCCAGCAATTGGCGGCATGAAAGCTTGGCTGGCCGTTTAGCTCTGTCTTCAGATCCTCCACATGACTTTGAACTGCAGGGGACTGGATAACCTGAACGGCTGAAGATGCAACATAGCCCATCGCTGCAATTCCGGCCCAAATTGCGAAGGCCCCGGTAATCAAGAAACCTACAAATCCCACAACTAAAAAGATCTTAACTCTCCTCCAGATATTGGGTTTAGATATAAGTTTCTCTAAAATTTGAAAAAACACAAATTGCTTCATCCAGGTCCTCCAATGGTTTTTACTCACCAGTTCTTACTTTTTCTTTAATCACTCTACAGAAAGACGATGAATTGCGAAAATAGATAAATAGATTATTTAGTATGCTTAAAAACAATGAATGCTTTCGCAAAATAGAAGATACGCTTCGGATGGCGAAAATAGTCGATCGCAGACATCGGAATCAACTTGCTAAAATCCGCGATCGCGAATCCTAAGGATTTGATGCCGTTCGGCGAAAAGCTCCGGCAATAAGTACGGCTACATCCCTACCTTGAACTGTGATCCCGGTCACAGTCTAGAAAAAGACTATCTTTTACGAACGTAGGTTGTTATATATTTTTTGCTATATCTTTTCTGCAACACTTTTTCCTATTAACCTCTCCGAGGGGGGACTTATGACACTAACTCAAAAAATTATTCAAAACTTGTCACGCAATAAAAATGTGCAAAGTTTTCTTTCTGACTTTGAAAAGGTAAGCTCCGACTTAAAGGGAAAAAGCAAACAGTTGAATCAACTTTGGACGACTGAAAAACACAAAACTGTGAAACAGGCTTATGCTCAGTATCAAAAAATGGTGAAAAGCATTTCTAAAGCGCAGATGGAGCTCGACCGCGAAGTCAGCAAAGCAATTTCCTTGATCGTAAAATCGGCAGATGACGTGGAAAAGAATCTAAGTGCCTATAAAAAGAAAGCCATCGCTCAGAAGGCAAGAATTGAGAAGGCACTCAGGTCCAAACCACTCTCTCAAAAGGCAAGCCAGAGAAAACCGGCAAAGGGCCCACGCAAGGTTGCGAAGGCAGAAAACAAGGCAAAAAAGACGACGACCACTCGAGTTGCCGCAGCTACGAAGATCAAGACATCTAGCAAACGAGCCTAGACTCGAAAGCTTTTCCTGTGATAGTCTCCGACCCCACACA
>CAZYOE010000392.1:0-415 GCA_964648725.1 uncultured Pseudobdellovibrionaceae bacterium
CCCAAAGGGTACTAGACCCGAGTGGCCAGCCACTAATGGATCTACGCTATGACAGCTATCCCTAGTTCAGATCATATTACAGAAATTTCTAACGGGGATGATACAGTGGATTACACACCTGGTTTTCAACAAACTTCTGTTGTTCTTGGTTTCGTCCTTTTATTAGTTCTCTTTGCCGCTTTTTTTCAGCATCGAATCTGTAAAAATCCCGACACTTTTCTAGCGAAGGTTCTAAAGTACGCTCTTTATCTTTTGGGAGCCCTACTTTTAACATACTGTTACTCGATCCTGCCTCCTTGGAGAGAGAACCCCGGGTATCATCTTTATATAGCCTTGTATGCATTTGTTTGTGGATCAATCTTTTGCTCCTACTTTGTAAGGACTCATCATCTTTATAAATACAAAAAAGATACAC
>CAZYOE010000392.1:425-1896 GCA_964648725.1 uncultured Pseudobdellovibrionaceae bacterium
AAAATCCTATTTGTGCTGTTATTGTTCCAAGTGTTGTTACCTCTTGTCATAATTAAGTTTTAGCTGGCTGTGAATACAATTTTTTTTACTGCTCTAGGTCTTAGTATGGATGCTTGTGCGGCTTCTATTGCTTTGAGTTCAAGACATAAGTCCATACCAAAACTTCTATTGGCAGCGCTTTCCTTTGGTGCATTTCAGGCGATTATGCCAGCCATTGGCTATATGCTAGGCACGCCCTTCGAAAAATGGATTGAACCAATTGATCATTGGATTGCGTTTTTCATTCTTGGCGGATTAGGCTTGAATATGATTTTTGATCTAAAAAAAGAACATAAACTAGAAGTGTCGTCTGATGATTTAACATTAAAGCTCATTGCGGCACTAGCACTTGCTACCAGCATCGATGCCTTCGTCGTCGGGATTGGGTTTCACGCACTCGATTTCGATCTCCTGGATGGCACGATTTCGATTGGCGTTATTACAGTTTTGATGTCAGTCTTTGGTTTGACCTTGGGAAGGTTTTTCAAAAGTACTTTGACTCCCTATTCTGAAAAACTTGGAGGCCTTATTTTAATTTCTTTGGGGGTGAAGATTCTTATCAGTCACTTATTTGGGTAGTGGACCCAACTAGCCAGCCATTACAAAAAGGCAGTTCCCTGTGAACTGGTGTTTTGAGATCGTTAGGGTAAGATTCGAAGCCCAGGGGTCGTAAGCGAAGCGTCATTTTTCACACTCTAGCCGTTTATGCAAACCCTCATCGTCCAACTCCAGCGAGAAGTCTTCCCTGCTAAGCTCATGGTTGTTACCAAAGGGCGATCGGCTGAGGAGGTTTTTGAGGCGGTTCAAGCGGGCGCAAAGATTTTGGGTGAAAACCGAGTACAAGAAATTGTAGAGAAATACACTCCAAAGCTTATGGAGCTTATAGTTTCGTCCGGCGCGGAAATCCACTTCATTGGGAAGCTACAGAGCAACAAGGTCAAAGCGCTTTTGCCGTATGTTCATACCATTCATTCTGTCGACAGCTTGAAGTTGGCTGAGAAAATCAATAAAGAGGCTAAAGCTGTGGAACGCGTCATCCCAATTTACATAGAAATAAATGCCACGCGCGAGCCACAAAAATCGGGTTTTCAGCCAGAGGAACTTCAACTCGCAATGGTAAGTATTCGTGAGTTGAAATCAGTGACCGTGATGGGAATAATGTGCATGGGCAAAAAGGATGCCCCTGAAGACACGCGGAAGTCATTCCAGCTTTGTCGCACGCTCGCAAATGAGTTCAAGCTAGAGGGTTGTTCTATGGGGATGAGTGAAGACTACCCCATCGCGCTCAGTGAAGGATCCACTATGGTAAGAATCGGGAGTAAGGTATTTGAGAAGTAATAATTCAATGATTAAAGCTGCACCCTTTTTACTACTAGCATTAGCCCTTCCCACTTGTTCGCGCGATGAGACATCTGCCATCGTGAGCTGCAAA
>CAZYOE010000393.1:0-1884 GCA_964648725.1 uncultured Pseudobdellovibrionaceae bacterium
CCCACTAATTTATCTATTAAATACAATTTATTGACGTCGTTCCGGGAATTGCTGGACGGAAGGCCACTGAATAAATGGGGCCTTTTTTTTGCTCTACTTTTTATTAGCTTTAAGACTCTTTGCCCGCTGAAAAATTAAAGCGGGATAATTGTCATTTAAATGAACGGGTGTAAAACAAATATGCGGTTAGAACTGATTTCATTTCTATTGATCTTGCTAGGTGCGCTTGATGGTCACCTTTCGTTAGCATTGGCGAAAATAGATCAAACTATTGCTCAAACTTCTGAAGTAGAATCGAACATTCAGTCATTTAACACTTCTACAAACGCCGCTGAAACCAGTCAGCCCGAGATCATTATTTTAGCGGGCACACCAGGCGCCGGTAAAGGGCATGTTTTAAAACATCTCGAAAGTCACGGAGATATTGATCTCAAAGATTATGTGGTTATTGACTTTGAGCATATTCGCGCCTTACTTCCAGAAAGAGGTGAAACTCCAACAAGCAAAGACGTAAATCTTATTGGTGATAAGATTTTAAATGAGGCTTTAGCCAAGAATAAAAAAGTCATCTTCGATTCTTCACTAATCTTTGGCAGCCAATTTCAAAAGTTACTCGAGCAATTCAAAGAACAATACCCCCACTATTCGCGCAAGCTGATCTTTGTACAGACTGCGATAGATACAACATTGGAAAGATTCAAAATCGAATATCAGAGCCAGGGAATTCAACTTTCTGAAGAACGACTCCGCACTGAACATGTTGTTTCGCAAGATAATTTTTTTTCTTTAGGCCCCTATTTTAATGAGCGTATACTTATCAAGAATGAAAACTCTCCTGAAATCATCAGTATTCAAAATGAGTCCTCCTGGCAACTCGCGGGCACCCAGATTTTTCATAGCCTCCGTGAACTCAAACAAAAAGTGCCCTCGGTTAATCAAACCTTCAATATTGTTTTTGATTTAGATTGGACACTGATTTACTCCACCCGAGACAACAAAGAAGGCGTCGCCGATGTCATTTTCAGTCCCACCGAAAGTTACAAATTCGCTGATGGCGCCGCAGAAATGACTGAAGCCCTGCTTCGAGTTCCAGGAGTAAAGATTTCTTTTTTCAGCGGTGGCCCCGCCGAACGGAATGAAAAGATTTTGAAAAATTTAATTCTACCGTCGGGACGTTCAGCTTACGACATTGCTTATCAGATTAGGTCTTACGATGATTTAGAACGCCGCCCAGGCATCCCCGAGTCCAGCCACTTCACAAAACGTTTTCGCAAAAACCCAAAAAATATCGATGCGAACTCTGAAAATACCATCATTGTTGAAGACTCACCTCAGTTTATTGATCCTCACCAACAGGGAAATGTACTGTGGATTGGAAATCCCTATGAATACGTCGATCGACCAGAGCTTATTAATGATCCTGAATACCGTGCTAAATTCCAATTTCTCCCAAAGGATGTTGAGGACTGGAAGCGCGAGCGTTCAAAAATTATTTGGGCGTATGGGGCACTCATTTCCATGATTGAAGCGGTACTAAGTGGAAGGGCTCAAAATCTCGTTGAAGCTAACTTGAAACAATTCACCACCCCCTCGAATGAGAAAGCACACCCTGGCTCAGAAGCGATGTCAAAATATTTGACAATCGGCAAACAACGGTTGACCCGAATTTTTCCAGGCTTCATATCACCCCAATCTTATGCGAACAGCCGTGCTCTCTCTTGCAAAAACAGCCTTCAGCAGAAAAATAACTAATATTTATTTGTAACCTTGTCCTGAGATTGGCCTGATTTTTGAATACAATTAAAGATGGATAATTGCGGTATACCCTTGTCGGAGTAGGAATGCCCATTGCTGGGCACCCCCTCCACAGATCCGTGCAGGCAC
>CAZYOE010000394.1:0-1873 GCA_964648725.1 uncultured Pseudobdellovibrionaceae bacterium
CCAAGCAGAGTGAATTCGAAGTTACTGTCATTGGAAGGTCATCCTCAATTTCACTTGGCACGAGAGTGCTTGCTGTGACAAAATCCGGTATTCATGTCGAATGCGATATCGCCGAAGAGGTAGTATTAAATCAAACTTTTCCCTTTCACGCGGTGATGGAAAAGGATGAAATAAGCTTCGGCTGGATCAGGACAACAAAGGCATCATAATTCGATGCCCACATCAAAAAACCCACAAATTTTTGTGGGTTTTTTTAATGGATGATTTAGTGTGTCTTTATACTACCAAGCTCGCACCTATTTTCAAAATCTCTAATTCAACGCGCTCCCGCGCGCTACGCGCCTCTGTGCAAAGCACAGAGCTTCTGGCAAAGCCAGAAGTGCGGGAACGCTACACTCCGTCAATACTAATGAAAAAGAAGCGGAGTGTGAAATGCACAATGGACTCGGTTTTGCGAAACAATTTTGCGGGAGGAATGTGCGCGGGGATTTTGAAATTTTGGCGGCTACTTTCCTTGAGTATTCTTCCACTGCATAAATGAGTCAAAAACTGAAACTCCATTTATGTAGGCATTGGCAGAAAAAAAATCAACAGCTTGATTCACTTGAGTATGACCTGCTGGATCGCCACCTTTGCAGCAATAATTATCTTCAAAATAATTTTTACTTGGTAAGGATAAGGTTATTGATTTTCCAATAAGGTTTTCCTTCACATACTGTTGGAATAAAGGTCTCCAGTCAGTCATTTCGGAGACACCTTGAGGTAGAACATATACAGTATTGCCATTATCAATCAATAATTGGTAGTTTCCAGGTGAATCTTTAATTATATATTGTTGAGATGGGTTATTTTGAAGCTGTTGGTACAGCTTATCAGCTTCTTCATTCTGGGTTTTAAAAAATGAATTTTGCTGGCTCTGATAATTACTTGTTTCAATTCTATTTGAAACTCCTGGTGCTAAACTATAAATTAAAATTCCTAAGGAAATTAAAAAGAAGATCCATAGGAATAATTTTTTTGAAGAGGTATAAACTTCTACTTTTTCTTTAGAAACTAAACGCACTAAAAGTATAATTAGGGCAATAATGGCTAGGGGGGTAAAAACGACCTGTAAAAGTATTTGAATCCCAACCCAAGAGGGTAAGTTGCCAGAACTTTTTTCTATATAAAGCAAGATGTATTGAATTGCATCAATTATGAAATTGATTAAAACAATCCAAACCAACAAATTTGTTGAAACTTTTCTTTTTTGATTTTCAAAATTTTCCATAAGTTATAATTTAAAATTAATAATTAATTTTTTGTGTTTAGACTTATAAAAGAAATGATTTTATCATTCTCGTATCCTCTAGCCATATAGAAATTTTTCTCTAAAGAACCTCCATCTGGGATGGGAAAAATCCATGTTTGAACATCATCACTACCAGTACTTTGCAGTTTCATATTTCCGATAACTTTAGCATTTTGCAAATCAGGAATAGAATTAATCCCTGTTCCTTTTGGTTTCTCTAAAATTTCAACTTTTGTTAAGTAGCGTCCTTTTGCCGTAAAATCAATTCCATTGATTTTAAATTCAAATGTTTCAAGAATCGCAGCACTTCTAATCTTACTTTGTGAAAGTTCAAATTGAACATTGGAAGGAGGAATAAATTTTGACATATCAGCCTGCCATGGTACACAACTAACATCTGCTTTACCATCACCTCCAGGGGCTAAATAATTAATACTTCCCTTCAAACCATATTCAGTATCACCATTTCCTCTTAGGGCTTTGACTGATGGATCACTAGATTTTTTACCGTCAAAACCAGTAACATAGTTCCAGTAATAAACATAATCTTGATCAGCAATAGTATAGTCATGGCGGTTGAAA
>CAZYOE010000395.1:0-1858 GCA_964648725.1 uncultured Pseudobdellovibrionaceae bacterium
CGCTGAAAGCCGTTTTGTTCTAGACAGTTAATTATTTCGGCAACTGGCATCTGGATTTTGAAGTCCAGGTCGTTGATTCTTTTGTTCCAGATAAGATCGCGGACGGCTCCGCCCACTAAAAGAATCTCACAGTTGAACATGCGGACCAGTTCATCAATTTGAGGAAATCTTTGGATCTCCTTTTCGAGAGCCAACTCGTTGACGGCTTCAATTACATTCTCGGGAAAGTTGATGTAACGATCCACTCCATAATAGTGGAGCATTTTTAAAATTTCGGAGCTTTGTTTCTCCTCCAGGGTAAGAATCTGCCAAAGTTCGTCTTGGACATCGTCGGCATCGGTAATGAGGTAGGCATTTTTGATGATGGAAGCCAAGGTCTCGTTTTCGATGGAAAATCCTAATTCGGTTGCAAATCTAAAAGCTCGTAATATCCGGGAGGGGTCGGCTGTTATCTTTTCATCGGGGTTGATCATCCTGATCTCTTTTTTGGCCAGGGAGTCAAAGGCGTCAAAAAAATCATAGATCACACCATCCTCTCTCATACACAGATTGGAGGAAGTAATGTCGTTTTGGGCAAGTTTCTCCTGAACGTCTTTGGCAGCGGTGAAATCAAAAACGGCTGAGCCGATTTTCAGACGGATAGTAGCTACCTCGTCCCACCTGCCGGTAACTAAGTAAGGGAAACGGTCTGCAATACCATCGAGACTGAAATCTCCAACAAAATCGTAGTCAGGGGCGTAGGTTTCAATTCCGAGGAGAAGATTGCGAACCATGCCGCCATAGAGATAGATGGAGGATCTTTTACCGGTAATTATTTTGGCTACTTCGAAGGCAGGACCTGTGTTGGCATGAAGATATTCTCTTATCTCTTGATCAAGTACGACTTCGTACTGTTCTAATTTTTGATCCGTTTCTTTCATCTGTAACATATCTCGATAATCAAGCTTCGAAAGTGGGGGTATAACAAAAATATACGAGTGTTTTGAAGAGTAATCAATGGTTAGATTAATCACAGAAATGATATCTTATAGGTTGATATTTTGGGCCTTTTGTGGTAAAATAGCTAAGTTCATTTGAAGCTAGATATTTTTCGATTCCACATTCAGTTCTTTAAATAAGGAGAAAGCATGCCACTGATCACTGGCCCACAGGTACTGGATGCGATTATGAAGAGCGAAGAATACTCTTCTTATCCCGCCTCTATGCGCGCTGTAGCAGATACGTTCGTTATTGCCATACCAGAAATCCTGAAAGACCAACTCCAGGAACCGGTCACCCTTACCAGCGTGATGAATGCAAAAGTCATGTTCCTTCGATACTGTGTTGATCACGAGTATGTAAAAAAAGCAGTTGCCGCCACGCCTGAGGGTTCCTTGGGCGGGATGAGCGCTGACTCAGTGACTTCGCTGATGCAAAACATGATGTCCCAGGCGATTGTTATTGCCGAGAGAGTTGTTAAAGATCTACCCGCGGTGCTTGAGTCCCAAGGTGTTGACGAGGAATTAATGATGGCCCACCCGAAAGGGATAGGGCTAAATCCAGAAACCCTCGACCTCTATAAGACAGGCAAGCTGACCATCGGCTACCTGCTGCTGATGCAGCCAATGGTGATCTTCAAGAACTCCTAGCATCACAGAATTGATTAAGCCCACTCAAACGAGTGGGCTTTTTTTGTTTCAGAAAGAATTACAATGAGTAATGACTTTTGCGGATAGAGTATATGAAGTAGTCAGAAGGATTCCAAAGGGAAAGGTAAGCAGTTATAAATTAGTGGCCGATGCCCTGGACTGTCGGGCATATCAGGCGGTAGGACAAGCATTAAAAAGAAATCCTTATGCGCCGGAAGTACCTTGCCATA
>CAZYOE010000396.1:0-1847 GCA_964648725.1 uncultured Pseudobdellovibrionaceae bacterium
CGGCATACTATTCGGCTGGTATCCGGCCTCGCGCGCCGCTAACCTTCAGCCGATTGAAGCGCTACGGTATGAATAATTTTCAGCTTATTTTAAGGATCTTTTTCTATAATTTTCAATCGTCATGCGTCATGCTGAATTTATTTCAGCATCCATAAATGTACCTTTTAATTAAGTTGTAAATTTATGGATCCCGAATCAAGTTCGGGATGACGATGGATATGATAAGGAGGTGAACACAACACATGAAAAATAATAATCTCATCACAACAATTCTTCTTTTCATAGTGGTCGGAGCACTTGCATTCTTCGGCGGGATGAAATACCAAGAATCAAAATCACCGTTTACACGGGGAGGGAATCAATTCTTCCAACGCACACAACGCGCAATGAACGGCCAGCAAGGTGGACAAATGCGATTTAGGAATGGATTTGGTGGCGGAACAATTGGAAAAATTTTAAGTATTGATGCAAGCAGTGTCACAGTACAACTCCCCGATGGAAGCAGCAAAATTGTGAATATTTCCAACACAACAACATTCGCAAAGACAGCAACCGCATCAAAAGAAGAATTAAAAACCGGAGAAAATATTTTGGCTATAGGTGAAGCAAACTCTGACGGAACAATAACTGCAACACGGATACAACTAAATCCACCAATGATGAATAGACCAAGTATTTCTCCGACTCAATAAGTACTACTAAAGATTGAATAAAAATACTCCGGAAACAACCGGAGTATTTTTTTGCTGATATAATAAGGCAATGACAATTGCAATTCTTCATGGCACCGACGGACACGCAGGAATTCACTGGCAGCAATGGCTGCACGATGAACTGATAAAAAAAGGACATACCGTTCGTATGCCGACTCTTCCCCATGCCAATCACCCAAACCGTTCCGAATGGCTTCAATCAATTCGAAATGTATTGAAAGATGTAGATCTCAGTCAACTTGTCATTGTTGGACATTCTCTCGGCGTCCCTGCGGCTTTGGATTTTATTGAACAGTCGCCTTCACCAATAAACACGCTCATTTCTATCTCCGGATTTTCCGATAACTATGGCAGCGAGTATAACGATTATTTTATGAAACTTAAAACAGTAGATTTCAAAAAAGTAAGAGATCATCTTAAAAAAAGTATCGTAATCTATTCCGACTCTGATCCGTATGTCCCTCAAAAAAGTCTACAGCTTTTAGCAAAAGATTTAAATGTTGAACCACTAATCATCAAAAATGGAGGACATTTTAATTCCGAAACTGAGTATAAATATTCATTTCCTTTATTACTGAAATTAATTTCAGAATTATAGATGTAATGAAACGCTTCATTCTTATAGTTCTACTCTTCTTGTTTATTTTCATTCTCTACGTATCAACGCTTCCCAACGTCAACACCGGCTTTGCCGACTCCGATGAACTAATAACCGTAGCCCGCGTACAAGGAGTTGCACATCCGCCCGGTTATCCGCTCTATTCAATGCTGGGAATACTGGCTGGATTGTTGCCGCTGCCCCTTTCATATGCCGGTAAAATAAATCTACTCAGCGCAATTCTTCATGCGGCAACTGCAGTACTGACATTTTTTATTTCCGAATACCTTCTGAAAAAATATTTCAAAAATGCGGAAGATTCCTTTTGGGCCGCATTGATAGGCACTGTTGCACTCTCGATTTCCTTTTCTTTCTGGTTTTTTGCCCTGTTTGCCGAAGTATTCTCGCTTAATAATTTATTGATTGCTGCTGTGATATTAACGCTACTTCTGTGGAAAAAACTAAAAAATGACAGACTGCTATATGTGGCCGGATTCCTTGGCGGACTCGGCCTTTCAAACCAGCAAACTATACTT
>CAZYOE010000397.1:0-287 GCA_964648725.1 uncultured Pseudobdellovibrionaceae bacterium
AGCGAAGAGGTATTCAAAACACCGCTGAGTTTTAAAATCCGATAATCTGCTGACAGCTCCCAGTGCTCAAGGTTGATGGTTACTCTATGAATGTAGGTCGACAAGAACTCATTTTGATTATGATTCTGATTCTGATTGCTCAGCGCCTGAAGACCCAAAGCGGAACGGACCGAAACTATGCCATCTGAGGGCTCCGCAATCAAAAGTTGGAAAAAACGAAGGGGACCGGAAAGCACTTGGAAATTCCAAAAATCTGCCCCGGTTGGTTGATAGCCCGCAAATGAATC
>CAZYOE010000397.1:329-1843 GCA_964648725.1 uncultured Pseudobdellovibrionaceae bacterium
TGGATTGAAGAGAGGAAATCATGAACTTTTTCTTCAGTTAAGCCCATCACGTTTTTTAAACAAAAGGGAGTTATCAATTCTTGAACCGGAACTCCCTTTCTTTCAAGACTCTTGAGAAAATCCAATCCCAAAAAAGGGGTCCCCACGGTCACCAGCCGTTGTATATCCAATGGAATTTCAATCCCTCCATGAGACGACAAGGCCCACAGGGCATAGAGCCCACCGGCACTGTGACCCAAAAGAATAACAGAATCATTGCCAAAATCAGCGCTCTTTTTTACTAAAAATTGCACCAGCCGCTGTCCGTTTTCCTCAATACTACCTACGGGATTAAGATTGTCAGCCACCCAGGGGCGGTAACCTGCGGAGACGAGCCCATCTATGATATCTCGACTAAAGTACGGCTGCCTCCATGGATTCCCATCTTCTGAGGATCCGGGGATAGAAGAATTGAAAAATCCAGGAACGAGAACCACATGCTTTTGCCTGGCTCCAGCAAAAAGATCCTGGGTCCAAGAAAAAACTAAAACAACTCCCGCAATCACCGCAGGTAATCTTATCTTCATCCCCCGCCCCCCGCAAAGACAATCTCGATTATAGAGCTAAACATCTATTCGAACTTTTTTGTGGCAAAAAAGCAATCCTATTATTTCATATGGATATCTACAAAGGTTGTCATAGCGGGAACCACCTTGGCTTGAACACTGCGAGGAGTAACTCCCGGGATTTCAATTGAAAAATCCACGCTCACTCCCTGATCAAGGGCATTACGGGTTTCGCTGTCTGAGGCCTGTTTTGGAAAAACTCTTCCAATAAAGAAAGCTCTTAGAATCTTCGAATTGCCATATGTGGTCAGTGTGGCATAACGACTCAAAATTTCACTTTTTCGACCCAACTGATGAATGAACTTGTCATTCGCCAGATCCAATCGAGACTCTCCGAAGGCACCGGCCTTGGGATCATCCCACATTTCCTTAATTTTGAAGTAATTAAGCAACGCTGCAGCCGACTCATCCTTTGCAGTGAACGACTTTGGCAGGCGAATATTGAAATTCAATACATAACCTCCCAATTGTGATTTCAATTCATTGCTTTCTTGCAGCCAGTCTGACTGCGAGCGATCCCCATAAAAAGGCCCAAGCTTTTCTTGACTGCATGTCTGCTTGGTCGAATCACAATACCCAGACTTTTATCAAAGTTGAGAAGCTTTGCGTTCAGTCCCTGGCCAAAAAAACCAAGAGCATCAAGGGCAGGTGAAGCGGAGGCGTGCTGATTTTCGACAAAAATATCTTCATTTCCTGTCGGGGATGCCAACTGCCGGGTATTCCAGAAATTATTTGAGGAAACTGCTTTTTTTTCTTTCCCTTCACCTTCAGTATAGAAAAGAAAATCAGCCACAGCACTTGGCGTTATGACTGGGCCATCACTCTCACGTCGTCGCACTCCAGAAAATATCACAACCAGTGCATCATTGAGTGATTTATATCTCGGATCGACAAACTCGTTACAAGCAA
>CAZYOE010000398.1:0-1819 GCA_964648725.1 uncultured Pseudobdellovibrionaceae bacterium
TGCCACCAATGCTCAATAGGGTTAAGATCAGGCGAGTAAGTGGGGAGAAAGAGAAGATGGCAACCAAATTTTTCAATCAACTCTTTAGTTTTGGCAGACTTATGAAAAGCTGCATTATCCATAACGATTGTGGTTCATTTGGGTAAGGTGGGCAATAAGACCTCTTTAAGCCAAGTATTAAATACATCAGAATTACAGCCTCCTTGAAAGGTGAAAGGTGCTATGAATGTGCCGCTCATTAATCCCCCAATGACGCTGACACGCTCCCTCTTTTTACCAGGAATTTCAGCATAGACTTTTTGTCCACGAGGAGCTCGTGCATATTCCCTGTAAAGACGATTATCTACGCCTGCTTCATCAATATACACAAGCTTATCCGAGTCTATTTTCTCAAGCTGTTTTTTAAATTCGGCTCGTTTCTCTTCGTTGCGTTCTTTATAGAGTGTGGTCTTTTTTTTCGCGTGATTTTTAAACGCTTGAGCCATTTGGAAACATTTCGAAATTTTAACTCCAGAGCGTCGCCTATTTGTTTAAGCGTATGATCTGGATTGTGCTCTATGTAATCTCTCAGCTTTTGTTCATCTACTTTGCGTGGATAAACCGTGCGTTTCTTTGGTTTAATATCTCCCTGCTTATGAAGATCTACCCAGCGATAAACCGTAGCTTCTCCAATATTAAAAACTCTTGCTGCCTCCCTCTTACTGCATCCGCTCATAATATGGGAGATGACCTTTTCTCGGAGGTCTTCCGAATATGCTTTTGCCATCCCTCCTTATACATAAACTTTCCTGATTACCAACGATTTTCAGCCAAAACAAGAAGCCTTTTAGGCATAGGAGGCGTCCTAAGAGAGACATAAACCAGCCTTGGAATCATATCTTCGAGGATAAACCGTCGATTAAAGCGATACTGAAAGGTGGCCAAGTGGCGCGGAAGATGGGGTCTTGAAAGCTTATGGAACGTCCCAGCCAACGCTGTTTTTAGATTTCCAAGAATCGTATTAACCCAATTAAAAGTTGCGGTTTTTCGAGAATCACGGCTATTTCCTACAACTGTAACTTCATGCGCATACCCTGCATCCTTAATGCCCCTAAAACATGGAAGACCATCAGAAGCTACCACTGCTCCTGCTTGTAAATGCTTGCTTGCCCATTGTTTAAGCTCTTTTTTTTTAAAGCCGTTCACGACATGCAGCTTGATTCGCTGAGGATGATTTGACTCATCTTTCTCAACAACTGCAATAAAGGGGGTTTTGTTTTCTGAACCCCGCCCTCGCTTTCCTTTTCTCTTGCCTCCCCAGTAGGCATCGTCCATTTCTACTTTATGAGATAAAGGCTTATCCATATCGCGCTCCAGCATGACCTGGGCCAGCTTGTGATAAAGCGCCGCTCCTGTGTTGGGAGAAACGCCCACCTGTCGTGCAAGCTCCAGTTGGGAAATACCGTTTTTGCTCTGAGTCATCAAGTAGATGGCCAAGAACCATTTTGTTAGAGGGAGTTTTGTTGAGTGAAAAATGGTTCCTGCCATGATGGAGGTCTGCGTGTGACAGTCATTGCACTGGAAAAGGGTGTGTCGTATTTTTAGGCGGCAATGAGAGTGAGAACCACATTTGGGACACTGAAATCCTGAGGGCCACCTCATCCCCACTAAGGCTTCAAAGCATTGGGACTCATCCCCATATTCCTTCAAAAATTCCGAAATACTCAATCCTTTTTGAAACTGAATGATACTTTTTTTCATGCTCATCTCCTTGATAATACACTTTTATTTTCTTCGTATCATACCTTCAAAAATATACTGAGTATAGTGGGTAATCAGG
>CAZYOE010000399.1:0-1801 GCA_964648725.1 uncultured Pseudobdellovibrionaceae bacterium
GATGACATCGATTTGTTTATCGAGAAAAAACTAAAGAAATTTAAATAGTCTTACCGACTTGGATTGGGAGTAGAAGCTTCTTGGGTCGCATCTTCAATTTTTACAAGGTCATTTCCAACGAGCTCAGCGTACAGGTTTGTTTTTTCGCCAGTTTCTGAACTTAATTCAATGATTACGTTTTGATTTTCTATTCTGATTTTTTCGGGTTTGTTTTTGTCTCCTAGAAAGATTAGGTTTGTACCCTCGTGACCATCGGTTGAACTTATCGCGCTTGTTAGGTAATAAAGCATGCCACGCTCTGCGTCTTTACGACTGATGATGAATGCAACGTCATCTTTACCATCTTGAGAAAGATCGCCGTAGGCTTCCATGCCAAAGAATTTTTCAGGTTTGCGTTCCCGTGATTTCATCACAAGGGCTGGTAGATCGTGATTTTCAACACTTGAAACAAGGCGTTTGCTACGAATAACATGCTCACCAGTAATAATTATGGTAATTATTACCAAAGCAATAACAATATATTTTGTAGATGTAACAAACTTGATTGCGATTCCGATCAGGGTTCCATAAAGGGTAAAAACTACAAGGAAAAATGCGAATGTAATGCTAAGCGTTATTGTGTTTGAAATATTTTGACCATATGTAGACAAAATGTGTTCAAGTACTGGTCGTAATGACA
Source organism: uncultured Pseudobdellovibrionaceae bacterium (assembly GCA_964648725.1). GTDB lineage: Bacteria > Bdellovibrionota > Bdellovibrionia > Bdellovibrionales > Bdellovibrionaceae > CAUJGP01. The sequence goes on from CAZYOE010000399.1 coordinate 680, forward strand.
CAAATTCAAGAATTCTTCCGATTGTTGCTCCACTACCGATGAGATATGTAATGTATGCAGATAGCGCTGAACCCAGAAGGAGGCCTAAAACGCCCGTTTCAAGAATATTTGGTTTACTCATGGCAGCATTATAATACCATTAGTCTCGCAGGTTAATTTTTGCTAGACTTGTCAGCGCTAAATAAATATGACCAAACATCAGAATAATCGAGATGATGGATCACGGACACCAATTCATATTGGACGTGCCTCCGAGCTCAGGGGAACTGATAGGGCGCTATACCGTGCCCTTGAGATTCTACCTGGTGTTTTGGCGTGGGGATCAATTTTTCTTTGTATTTTCTTGTCTTATTTTGCACCTGTGGCAGCGGCTGTTTTAATCATCATTTTCGATTTTTACTGGCTTCTAAAGACAGTGTATCTTTCGACCTACCTTCGTCAAAACTGGCGTCGGATGAGGCATAACCTACACGTCGACTGGGTCGCAATGTTGAACAATGTGAAATCTGAACACGTGTACCACATGATCCTTTTACCTTTTTACAAGGAAGATATTGGTGTGATCGAAAAGGGTTTGGAATCAATACAAAATTCTCGGTATGACAAAAAGAAGTTTTTGATTGTTCTTGCGACCGAAGAAAGAGCGGGCGCGGAATCAATGGCAAAAGCTCAGGCGGCACAGAGTAAGTTTGCCCATATTTTTGGTGATTTCATTATCACCACACGTCCAAAGGACGTGCCTGGTGAGATGGCGGGTAAGGGTTCAAATATTTCATATGCAATCGAAGAGGCGCGAACAAAAATTCTCGATTTTAGAGGGATTCCATACGAAGATGTTATTGTTTCGGCTTTTGATATTGATACAGTCGTGTACCCAGACTATTTTGCTGCTGTAACCTGGCATTTCTTAACATCAGAGCATCCGTACCGCACGTCTTTCCAGCCCGTGCCTTTGTATAACAACAACATGTGGGACGCACCAGCGCTTTCTCGTGTAGTGGCAACCTCTGGAACGTTTTGGCAGATGATTCAGCAAGAACGACCCGAAAAGATCGCGACATTTTCGTCTCATTCTGTTCCGTTCAAGACTCTATATGACATTGGATATTGGCAGAGGAACAT
>CAZYOE010000400.1:0-1801 GCA_964648725.1 uncultured Pseudobdellovibrionaceae bacterium
AAATAAAATATATAAATGGTTTCGGGATCGTGCGAAAGTCAATCAAGAAAATTTTGCTTCATTTGCGGAATTGTTAAAGGCAGAACTTGAGCGACTCGAAGGCAATAATGATAATGCCGAAAATTTATATGACAGTGCCATCTCGTTGGGGCGAAAATATAGTTGGCCGTTTTTTGCTGGTCTGGCCTCCTATTGGGCTTCGTTTCATTATAAAACTAAAAATAAAACACGAGTAGCCAGACTTTACATTGAAGATAGCCTCAAGGTTTATAAAAAATGGGGAGCAATGGGTTTAGTTCATTTTTTAGAAAACAAATTTTCAGATGTGCTTGATTATAATCCTCCTAATGATCCTGCAAACATCAGCTCAGATTCAAATTCGGATAACAAGCGAGTAAATCAGTCGGACAATAGCAATTCTTTCGATTCTCAGTTGGTGGATTTCAAATATCTACTAAAGGCATCTCAAGCCTTATCGCAAGAAAGGATGTTAGGAAATATTGTTACCAAATTGATGCAGATATTAGTTGAGAGTGCTGGTGCACAAAAATCGATGTTGATACTGAATACGCAAAATACAAAAAACAAAACGGATCTGACAGTTTTAGAAACAGGATCAATTAGATGGACGATTGAGGGTATCGCTGAAGCTATGAACAACGAAATGAAATATACAACAATGCCAAGTATTCTTGTGAGTGAATCAAACCGAATTCCTCAGAGTCTAGTCATGTATTGCATTAGAATGAAAACGTTTGTTGCGATAGAGAACGCCCAAGCGGAGAATGCCTTTTCTGAAGAAAAGTATTTTAAATTAAATAACACAGTTTCTGTTTTGTCGATTCCGATAATAAACAAAGGAAACGTCTGTGGCGTTATCTATTTTGAAAACAATTTAATGAGTAATGCGTTCACTGAAAAACAGATTCAAACCTTGACCTTTATTGCCTCTCAGGCGGCAGTTTCCATTGAAAATGCAATATTATATAAGAATATGGAAGAGCTTGTTATGGAACAGACTCAGGAAATTAAGTCAATTTTAGAACAAGTGAAACAAGGAATTTTCACATTTGGAGAAACATTACGAATAAACGAGGATCATTCAAAATATTTATTTGAGATCTTTAAAAATGAAAAAATAAAACATTTGAATGTTTTTGATTTACTGTTTTTTCAAAGCGATTTATCTGAGGAAACGATCGCTCAGATAAAAAGTGCTATAGAGTTAATTATTGGCGACGATATCCTTAATTTCAACTTCAATGCCTTAATTTTACCTAAAGAAATAACCTATAAGAGTGGTCAGCAGATCTTGGAAGTTGATTGGTTGCCGATGTTAAATGAAGAAGCGAAAGTTCAAAAGATGATGGTCTGTATAAGAGATGTAACTCAAGTTCGAATTGCTAATGAAAGAGCAGCGGAGCATCAAAGAGAATTATATCTGATTGATCAATTGATTTCAATGGGTGCCGAACGCTTTTTTAAATACATTGAGGCCTCTTTTCAGCTGATTAGAAAGAGTGAAGAGATTATCCAGGCCACTTATAGTCAGAAACAGAATCAAGATCCAAAGTCTTCGGTTGAGATTTTCCTAGATGCAACCAGAAAGATATTTCTTTGTTTACATACTTTAAAGGGGAATTCCAGAGTTTATAAATTTAGTGAGCTAACTCAAAAAATACATGATGTGGAAGATTTTTACTCTGAATTTCAAAAGAATCCGAATCCCATGGTTTGGCATGCTGCTGTGCAATGTCCTGTCCGAGCAACCCCCGCACAAAAGGGCCTAGAATTTAAGTCA
>CAZYOE010000401.1:0-1784 GCA_964648725.1 uncultured Pseudobdellovibrionaceae bacterium
CTAAATTTTTATGTTTTGCCTGGACTGACATAGTAGATTTGCATTCGACACTTTCAACCTTTAGTTCCTTAAATAACTGGGTCAAAAGTGGATAAGTAAGTTCATTATAAATAAGGAAACCGATATCCATCGAATGACCATTAGCTTGAACAGTGCAAGCATGACCACCTAAACGGTTATCTGATTCGAAAAGGTGAACATCATGGTTCTTCGATAATATCCAGGCACTCGCAATACCACTTATTCCCGAACCTACGACAGCAATTTTCATTTAAATCTCCCTCCAACTAAAATTAAGCATACCTGACTACCATTCTCTAGTGCAACTATTTCTCCATCATGACCTCTTATGGTGTTTTCCAGTCAAGAATTTTCATCGGGCGATTGTTGATTTGAAATTCAATTATTTCCAATTGGGGCTCGTCTAAAGAATTAATGGATTAAAATGGTGGGCAACTAAACTTATTTACGACTCTGGTTTATCAAATTGACAACCATTGCAAGCGACTTCTTTGGTGCGGCGAAAAGAGAACAGGAAGACTATAACGGCCCAGTGACAAGAATTCCATGCAAACTATCGTTGAAGAACATTTGAGTCTTCCTAAGTTCATTGGTGGTTGCTCCAATTAAGCTACAATGCATTCCACGTACCAGGCTGGAGATAACATGTATTTCTGCTATCTTGCCGAAAACTGGAGAAGACTTGTACAGCAGTATAGATCCTCATATTTCGTGTGGTTGCCTCAATCAGAGCGAAAATTGAAATAAACAGTTTCAGTTTATAAAAAGTGAAAAGTAAATTTCCAAAAAAAGTAGTTTTAAGTGGACTTTTTTAAAAAAAATATCTCAGCTCTTTTTAATGCTAGATCTTGGTTTATACTAATAGAGCACGCCTTTACCTGGAGTTTGAATTTGTTCTTGGTACAAAATAGGGGACGAAAGGATCTCAGCATGGGTAGATTTCTAACAGGACAGCTTTTGCATTTATTGCCTAAAAGAATAAGACACAGTTTATATCGAAGGCAGTTGGATTTACCTTGGGAACCAGATGAACAAATTCAGTTTAAGCTGGTCAGCAACACCCAGGAGTTTATGGGGGCACTAAAAGTTCTACATGATTGTTATGTAGAAAAAGGATTAATGGATCGTGATCCTCAAGGTATTCGCCTGAGTCCTTATCACCTGATGCCAAATACTCTGACTGCGGTGGCAGTGCAGGAAGGTAAGGTAATTGCGACCATGTCAATCATTCGCGATAGTCCGATTGGTTTACCTATGGACAAGATTTTTGACTTGTCGGTCCTACGAAAAAATGGCGAAATTCTTTGTGAACTCTCAGGGCTGGCCATTCACCCTCGGTATCGAGCAAAAGGAGGTATATCGGGCCAGATCAAAATCTGCCTCAGACCCCTCAAATATTAAATGTTCCCATCGGTCCAAGGATCAACAGTCGAGTCGTAGCTTCGCCAATTTGGCATAGAGAGACGGGGATAGCTGGTTTCAAGTTGATTTCAGTCGATCAAGAATGGAAAAAAATGATTGATCGATTTGAAGAGCAGCAGGGCTTCAATAAAATTATGGAAGGGACTTCAGTGGAATCATCTAAGGTCGCGTAATGAGCGAAGTCCCAAGTAACTGGAATAAGAGCATAGGTACGGTGGCCCACTTTTAATCTCTTTTCATGATCAAGCTTGAAACAAAAACCAACTTAAGTAGAGAAAAACACAGGAAAGGTTCATATTGAGAGGGCCTCTTGCAAAAGAAGTTTATCGACTTATAATTAG
>CAZYOE010000402.1:0-1754 GCA_964648725.1 uncultured Pseudobdellovibrionaceae bacterium
GTGCGTTTTTGTTTATCCACCATCAACCACACTTTTTTTGAAATCAGGTCTGTCAGATGGTAAAACTCCAACGCCGACAACAAACAAACCGCTGATTTGCAGTTCAGTCTTAGTGTTGCGGACCTAAAAAGAACTTCAGAATTGATATCAGTTTCACCACCTGCGACCCGGTAAACACCGCGCGAAATTCTCTCCAGATATTCATCTTTTACAAAGGCTTTAATATGATTATTCGTTAACCCCTTATCTTCCAGGTCTTTGCGAGTCAGGATTTTCCCTTTAAGGGGCGTGAGGACGGGTTTTTTGAGTTTCTTTCTGGCCATACTGAAAATGTACACTCTAATAAAATCATGTCAAGTTGCGGTATATTTTAGATGAAAACTCATAACAAACTAGGCTTGTAATGGCCTCTAAATACGGATATAAAATGACTCAGCAGCATTTTAAAACAGAGTCGAAAGACTCAAAGATCTTTGAAAACTTAATATGGTTAAATACTAAAGAGGCGGCAGAATATCTTAGAACCACTCCTAGACAAATCAGGAAGTGGGTCTATCAAGGCAAGATTCAAGCATACAGATTGTTGGGCAAAAGCCTTCGGTTCAAAAAATGTGAACTGGATCTTCTTTTTAAAGGAGGTCGAGGATGGGCATAATCCCCTACAAGAAAGAAAATCCTTCAGGTGCAGCAAAGACGTATTACATGGTGGTGGCTGAGGCCATTAACCGCTACACCGGAAAGAGAATGCAAAAGAAACGCCGAGGTATTCTGTCGTTACCCAAAGCTGAACGCGTTTATCGCGAGCTTTGGAGTGCGTGTCGCGAGACAAGACCCGACGGCATCAACTTTAAAACCTGGGGCGAACTCTATGATAACTATTTAGAGCACCTTATCTGTAAGATTCGCTCAGAAGAAAATATTCATGGATTTAGCCCTCACGTTTTAAAGACCAAACGAAGCCGCTTGAGTCACACTAAAAACTGGGCCGATACACACCTGGATTTGCTGACCCCTCAATTTGTGACGGATCGATTGGACGAGTTCGAACGAAGTGGAATGAGTCGTTCATTGACCTATCATATTTTGAAGGAAGTAAAGTGTGTATTTGCCTACGCCCTTCACACTGGAGCTATAAAGAACAATCTATTTGCGGGAATGAAGATGCGAAGGATTCCTAAGAAACGAAAGGAAGCCCTCACCCACGAGGAAGTGGATAAGCTTCTCACTGAAGCAAAACTGCGTGGGCATCGTTATTACTACATTTGGTTGCTGACCTTATCTCTTGGTTTACGCCGAAGTGAACTTGCGGGTTTAAAATGGATCGATGTGGATTTTGAACATCGGCTCGTCTACCTACGACGGCAAAAGATCCCCCGTGAGGGAGTAGTTGCTCTCTTGAAGGATCGCGAAGAAAGAGTTGTGGCAATCCCCAACTACATTATTCCAGTCCTTAAAGAACTGAAACTGCAATCCTCATCTGATTTCGTGATCACAGTAAAATGCCACAAATGGAATGAAGGGCATCAAGCCCAAGTCCTGCGTGATTTTTGCAGTGAAATCGGAATCAAAGAAGTCACGCATCATCAGTTAAGGGCGACTCACATCACCTTAGCATTGATTGATGGAGTGCCGCTTGGCATCGTGAAGGAAAATGTCGGACACGCAAAGTTAAGCACAACGGATGAATATTTCCGGTCAGCTGGCATAAATATGAAAGGCCAAACTGATGGATTACGCATCCAAGTGCCTACAAA
>CAZYOE010000403.1:0-1753 GCA_964648725.1 uncultured Pseudobdellovibrionaceae bacterium
ATCGTAACATTACATTAACAACCAATCTGCCGGTTTATCCCGGCGCACGGAGGTGAATATGAAAAAAATCAAAGTAGCGCAGCCAGTAGTAGAACTTGATGGCGATGAGATGACGCGGATCATCTGGAAGATGATTAAAGACAAGTACATTTATCCTTATTTGGATATCGATATTAAGTATTTCGATTTAGGGATGGAATACCGAGATAAGACTGAGGATAGAGTTACTGTTGAAGCCGCTGAAGCTATTAAAAAATATAATGTAGGTATCAAATGTGCCACTATCACTCCTGATGAGGCACGGGTAAAAGAATTTAATCTCAAAAAAATGTGGAAGTCTCCAAACGGAACTATTCGCAATATCTTAGATGGAACTGTCTTTAGAGAACCAATTATCATTAACAACATTCCTCGCCTTGTTCCTAACTGGACAGCTCCAATCTGTATCGGTCGACATGCCTTTGGCGATCAATACCGAGCGACTGACGTGGTTACAAAAGGACCAGGCAAGCTTACAATGACTTTTGAGCCAGCTGACGGCGGACCGGCGCAGAAATTTGAAGTCTACCAGTTCGAAGGTGATGGTGTTGCAATGGCCATGTACAACACCGATGAATCTATCAAAGGTTTTGCGCGTTCATGTTTCAACCTGGCTCTGCAGAAAAAATGGCCACTCTACTTTTCATCTAACAACACGAATCTAAAAAAGTATGATGCTCGTTTTAAAGATATTTTTGAAGAGCTTTATAAAACTGAATTCAAGCCGCAATTTGATGCTGCTGGAATTACCTATGAACATCGTTTGATCGATGACATGGTTGCTAGCGCACTTAAATGGAATGGAAACTTCGTCTGGGCCTGTAAAAACTATGATGGCGACGTGCAATCAGACACTGTTGCCCAAGGTTTTGGGTCATTGGGTTTGATGACTTCGGTACTTATCACTCCGGACGGAAAGACTATGGAGTCTGAAGCCGCTCACGGAACTGTGACTCGACACTACCGAATGCATCAACAAGGTAAACCCACCTCGACAAATCCTATCGCAAGTATTTTTGCGTGGACACGAGGACTCGCGTTCCGTGGAAAAATTGATAACAATCAAGAGTTAATCACTTTTGCGACGACTTTAGAACAGGCTTGTATCAAAACGGTTGAGTCTGGAAAAATGACGAAGGACTTAGCTGTTTGTATTCACGGCGATAAAGTATCTGAAAGAGATTATCTCACCACCGAACAGTTTATGGAAGCGATCGACAGCAAGTTGAAAGAACTGTTGAAAGTTTAATTGCACCAAGGTCTTGAGGCGCTAGCGAATGAGCTGGTGCCTTGAACGACGCAGCCAACGATGGGCTACGAACTGAATGGAAATGGTTAAACCATTTAGTTTTATCCACTTATAACTCGGTTAACTTCATTGATAGACAACTTAAGGGCTGTTAGTTGATTCGTTAGAATGGCACTGGTTTTTGACGTTACATTCGAGGTTTCGGCATTGGAACGGGTACTCTGATCAAGTTCTTCAATGGCCTTTGAAATTTCATCGAGACCTTTGACAGTTTCCTGAATTGCATTTGTTGTTTGGTGAGTCGTAGTGTTTACAGAATTCATTTGTGATACAATAGTTTCAAAAGATTCTTCACAACGATGGGCGATCGTCACACCTTGGTCAATCTTAGCGAGACTCTCTTCGAGAGTATCGGCTAGGCGCTTACGCCCTTCTTCCACGATTATTTTTACTTTAAGGATGCTT
>CAZYOE010000404.1:0-1696 GCA_964648725.1 uncultured Pseudobdellovibrionaceae bacterium
ACACGTACACCCCTAACTCCACTGCGCTGAAACAATTAGACCTGCGGGGAAAAAGAGACCGCCACATTTTTGAGTGGTTAATCTTTTCACCGAGGGGAAAGGCAACTATTCAGCTTGTAAGGGCGGTTCTTGGTTTACCAAAAGATGGCATCAAACCCACCACTGATTACACATTCACTCGACTCGAAGACCTGCCAAACTTTCCAAGCAATTCTAAAATATCGTGGGAACGATTAAATTTCCATACTCGACAAATTATTGAACTACTCCAGCTATCAAGTAGATTTTTTGAAAGTGTAAAGTCATTTTTGATATTCAATAGGGCGGTGCCCGCTGGACACCTAGTCCAACCCCTATTCACTGCTAAACAAGAACTCCTACTTCGGGTATTTCCAGGCTTTACCTCAAGGGATATTAGAAGTGCCTGGAACTCTGTTGTTTTGATGCAGCAACAGCTTCCAAAAGTGGGACGGGCGAAGAGATTAGATATTTTGATACAAGATGAGACTTTCCCCGCCGAAGAAAAGGCCGTCTATATAAGAATCAATCAGTACACTGCGTTAGAAGAACTCAATACTAAAACTTTTAGAAATAAATTGAATCAAGGTTTCAAAAAAACAGGTATCAGTCATAAGCCATTCCGAAAATGGAATTTGGACATTGGCTTGAGACTGAAAGAATTAGATAAAGATATCTCATTGTCCGATACGGAACGCGCTAAAAGACTATTTGGCACGCCTTTGAAGTTACAGGAAGTTCGTAGAACCAGATATACAATAAAGTCTCGATAATTTTATAAGCACGCACGTGGTAATCGTGCGTTTCGCCATAGGCGCGTAGGCTCAAGGTACACAACCTTGAGTCTTTTATGTTGACGATAGAACGATGTAGAAAAATTTTAGCAGAAAGAGCCACTAACTTAACCGATGAACAAGTGGCTGTTCTTCGCGACTCTTTATATGGCGCTGTTAATTTAATCTTTGACCACCTTCAAAAGAAGGAGATGAAAAAAGATGAGCAATACAAAAATGAAACCCTCAACCCAGTCACAATTTAATTGTTCGGATTTATACCTCTCTGCTTTTGTCATTGCCAATGGCGGTGAGCTGATTGATGTAGACAGAACTGACCGCAAACGAGCTGTCTTTATCTTCAATGATTTTGAAGGTAGGGAGAGCTTGATTGCGGATTTTTGGTCTAAACAATCCACAGTAGAACCTCGTGCCTTCATTGCGGCCATTAAGGAAGCAAAAGAGCGCTTATACCAATGATGAAAATTATGAAAATGAAAATCAGCTATGAAAAATCAAATTAAATTCAAAGGGTTTCTAAATTCTTATCGTCTGAAAATTAAGCAGACGATGGATTACACAGATGGAGAGTATCGTCTCTGGGAGGTGCTTATTCATATCGCCGATTGGGATGAAAAACATAAGGAGACCTTTGGCACAACGGGAGAGTCATTAAGGGATATTCAGAGACACTACTTATCGTGGTCTATTGGAAAACTCTCTGAAACTATAAAAAGTTTAGCAAAGAGAGGGCTTGTAGAGAGACGACCTGGAGGTAGGCTCGAAATCAAAAAGTTTAAGTACCTCATTAGTAAAAGTGTTCGAGACATTGAACGATTTTATGGAATTAGTGACGAGACAATTATTCACCCAGATGAACAGAGTGTTCAGACAATCGAACAGAA
>CAZYOE010000405.1:0-1684 GCA_964648725.1 uncultured Pseudobdellovibrionaceae bacterium
AGACTTGGCTCACGGCTCATATTTTGGGAGTTGATACTGAATATGCTGAGCATGCGCGCAAGAAGGCCTCTTAAATATATGTTTTTGAGCTGGCAATTTGTAAACTAGCCCACTTGCGTGGTGATGAACGAATAAGGGCAAACTCAAAATACTCATCATGCCCGAAATCAATATCAATTGGGAAGTGAGTATTTATTCGAATTTCTCAACTTAGCATCAGTCTTCAATATTAAGAATTTGTGACAGACCCTTGGCCACCATCGAAGTCACGCGAAACCCCAGAATTCGACGAGTTGAACTCTCAACATCAAGGCTGGTGGAGAGCGGTTTACACTTCGAGAGTTCGAAAGTTTCGAAATCCTCAAACTCCATGGAATTGGGGTTAAAGAAGCAAAAATGTTACTTGACAATACCTAACCTGTTGGTTAAGTATTGATCTCGAGGAAAATTTGCACCGTAAAATCTCAATTCCACTTACAAAGTAGACTAAGGCGGGATGAAGGCGGACGCGGAGGCAGGCAAGTAGGCATACAGTCCCTCTGCTCCTCCCAAGCTGACCGACTGAGCAACGAAGGGATACAAAGTAAATGGAATTAGTAAAAGGCCATAATTAAGAAAGGAAAACAGTTATGAGTATTGATCTTGAAAAGAAGCAGGTTCGTGTCAGTTGGCGGTATCCGTATCCGCAAAAGACGGTTTTTCAGGCAATTGCCGCCGGCAAATTGTTAATAACTTGTGGTGGCAGAAGGCATGAATTTAAACATGATTTCCAGGTTGGGGGTCAGTTTGCATTTTCGTGGGCACCAGGTGAAGTTTGCCAAGGAACTTATTTAGAAATTGTTCCTTTTGAACGATTGAAATGGACCTGGAATGAAAAATCTAAAGCTGAACCTGTCAGCGAAGTAACAGTTGTCCTCACGACAAAAGGGGCTTTTACCCATATCGATTTGCTTCATGAAAAGGCTGGCTCGGTTGATTCGGCACATAGTTTTCATCAGGGCTGGACTGAGGTTCTGGGTCTGTTCCTAGACGAGCTGAATGGCACGACCTTGCATCTTTCCTATGACTTTAAGGCCTCACCTGAACAATTGTTTAAGGCTCTTTCTATGGGCGCACTGTTTCGCAGTGTGAGTGTTCAGGTGGTGAATGCTGGCGAGGCCAACGCCAAGTCTGGACAAATTGATTTCCGCGAAGGGGGTAGCTATGACTATCCTATCGGAAAAAATGACTTTGCTCGTGGTCAATTTTCTCGCATAGTTCCGAACGAAATCATTCGCTTTACCTGGTCAACCTTAGATAGCGGACTAGAAATCAAAGATACAGAGGTTTCACTTTTTCTGGAAAAACTTGATTCCAATAAAACGAGGCTTCATTTGGTGCATGATGGATTGCCGACAAGACAGGTCTCTGATAGTCATGTGAAAGGATGGGAGTCTGCGCTCGAAAGCATGAGTCAATATTTGGTGCAGTAGTTGAAAATGAAAGCCAAGAACGAGAAAAAGATCGATGATTCTCATCTAGATAAGCTATTTTTTGCCTTATCTGATAAAACTCGTCGCGCCCTCTTGGCTTCTCTTTCTGAAGGTGATTGCTCCGTTTCTGAACTTTCGCAACCATTCAAGGTGACTCTTCAAGCAATTATGAAACATCTTGTTGTGCTCGAAGATGCCGGACTTATTACTGT
>CAZYOE010000406.1:0-1657 GCA_964648725.1 uncultured Pseudobdellovibrionaceae bacterium
ATTTTCAATTTTCAGACTAATGACATAGAACAGACCTTGAGCATCCTTCTTGGTATATTGATTTCCAAGAGAAGTCGCTGTGATTACATCAGTAACAGTAAAGGCAATGTCACCGTCCTGTACTGTTTCACCAACTTTAGCAATTGGTTTTACTTCCTCTTGTTTAGAGCCAGTATTGGATTGGGAAGTACCAGAAGTACTACTTCCAGATTTACCCATAGAGCCAATGACTCCGATTACTATAAGGGCAACAAAGATTATTCCGCCCCATTTCAGTATTTTCTTCATTTAGATTTCACCTCCTTTCATAAATCAAATAATACCGCTTTTAGCCATGAAATGCTAGTTATCGTCTGTAGAGCTATTGACATCATTTAGATACGCTTTGTGTACTATGTCAATAACACCTACCAGAAAGCAGTTTGGTAAGAGGCTAAGAGCCTTAAGAAAGAAGGCTGGGCTGTCACAAGAAGAACTTGGCTTTCGAGCTAACCTTCACAGAACTTATATCGGTTCAATTGAGCGGGCTGAGCAAAATGTTTCAGTGGATAATATCCATAAACTAGCTAAAGCTTTAAAAGTGTCTGCTGACGAATTCTTCAAATAATTAAAACACCATATCTAGCATTCCAGCTGTGATAGGTGCATCTAGGTTTCTATATTCTCCAGTAAAGGGATCAATTCCCCAGTTATCTCTTGGAGGTTTAGGTGGTTCGGTAGATTTGTAGGTAGGCCTATCAGATTCCAAGACTTTCAAAACAATAATGGTAAATGCGTCAACCAGGTCATCATGTTTCTCTATGCCAAAGTTAACAATTTGGCTAATCAAACTTTCTGCTCCCTGTTGTGGGAACAATACCTTACCTTGTCTTATGTATGGAGTTGCCATTTCCAATCTGGTTTGTTTATTCATTCCAGATATTGCGACCGGTTCTGCAAGAACTTTTTCGATAGTTAGCTGTTGAACAACTGCCATTTGGTAACTAACGTTTTCAACAAAAACCATAGGTACCCGTTTAAAATCTTGTTCAAGAATGGCACAGAGTTTCTTTATTTCCAAAATTGTGTCAGGAAAATTCACTCGCTTGTTAACGATATGTGGCAAGATGTAGATTTTTAAATCATCCCCATATCCAACAACGATGAATGGAACAAGAGCTGTAAAATCTGCACTACTTTTTTCTGATATGGCCAAATCAATGCCGATTCCCAATATTCGATAGTTTCGTAAATCTGGCAACTTGTCGTAAAATTTTGGCCAGTTTCTTTGAACAATGCGTTTGTCGTCTGAGATAAATTTGAGTAAATACTCCCGATACCAAGCTGACTCATCTGCAACCTGTCTTCTTTTTGTCTCTATATGCATCATTGACGGATATTTACCTAGCCAAGCGATATTGTCGTTTTTATCAAGCAAAGGGTATTCTTTGTAGACTCCATCCATTTTTCCACCATTGATGCTTTCTTTGAGTCGCATCATGAGGGAATCTTCATGAAGTAGGTTCCCAATTATTACTATCTTAGTATTTAGATCACCAATAGGCATGACTTCACCCGTAAACCAATTCCACACTTTATCTCTACCTTCTCTTGTTTTGACTGATTCTAGGTCTTCAACGTCATCTTATTATAACTGGCTTTGGCTTTGGCTTAAAAG
>CAZYOE010000407.1:0-355 GCA_964648725.1 uncultured Pseudobdellovibrionaceae bacterium
AAGTCGGGCACGGCTTTTGACCGAGAATAAGAATCGAGTGACCTTTAAAGAAGTTGCTGGTGTTGATGAGGCCAAAGCCGAGCTTCAGGAAATTGTTCAGTGTTTGAAAGACCCGAAAAAGTTTACCCGACTGGGAGGTCGAATTCCAAAAGGCGTATTGCTTGTAGGACCTCCGGGGACAGGCAAAACCTTGCTTGCCCGCGCGGTTGCTGGCGAAGCAGGGGCTCCGTTTTTTACGATTTCTGGCTCTGATTTTGTGGAAATGTTTGTTGGAGTTGGTGCCAGTCGCGTCCGTGATCTTTTTGAGCAGGGGAAGAAGAATGCCCCTTGTTTAATTTTCATTGATGAAATCGAT
>CAZYOE010000407.1:365-1652 GCA_964648725.1 uncultured Pseudobdellovibrionaceae bacterium
CTTTTAGTTGAGATGGATGGATTTGAATCTTCCGAAGGCGTGATTTTAATTGCCGCAACCAATCGCCCCGATGTTTTGGATCCTGCACTATTGCGTCCAGGTCGATTCGATCGTCGTGTGGTTGTGAACCGTCCAGATCTCAAAGGACGGGAACAAATTTTGGCAGTTCATATGCGCAAAACTCCTTTGGGACCCGATGTTGAGGCCTCTAAGATTGCCAGAGGAACTCCTGGATTTTCTGGGGCGGACTTGGAAAATCTAGTGAATGAAGCCGCATTGGTTGCGGCTCAGGCAGAAAAAAAATATCTCGAGATGGAAGACTTCGAAAAAGCCAAAGATAAAGTCATGATGGGCAGTGAGCGAAAGTCTATGGTGATCTCCGAAGAAGATAAGAAGAATACTGCCTACCACGAAGCTGGCCATACGCTGATAGGGGTGAAGCTCGCTGGGCTAGATCCAATACATAAGGTCACTATCATACCTCGCGGGATGGCGCTTGGTCTCACTATGACATTGCCTGAAAAAGATGCTTTGAGTTTTTCAAAATCTCAGGCGGAAAATACCATCGCCATGCTCTATGGGGGTCGGGCGGCCGAAGAGATGATTTTTGGAGATTTTACCACCGGTGCTGGAAACGATATTGAGCGGGCGACGGAAATGGCTCGTCGTATGGTTTGCGAGTGGGGCATGAGTGAAAAGCTGGGTCCTTTGGCCTATGAAAAGCGCGAAGGCCCAGTTTTCCTGGGTATGAACTACGGATCGAAGAATCGAGATTATTCTGAGTCGAAATCAGAAGAGATTGATCGAGAAGTTTCGCGCATAATTATGGAAGGCTATGAAAAAGCAAAATCAATTTTACGTGAGCATCGAGATGTTCTTGAAAAAATTGCGCAGGCTCTCCTCACCTATGAAACCATTGATGGAGCGGAAGTTGATCTGCTTCTCAAGGGAGCCGCGGTCAGTGAGATCGAAAAGGTACGAACCAACAAAAAAGACGGAGGAACCCCGGCCCCGGGAACAGGGTTGGCTTCGGGTGGGAATTCGGAAACAGCGGCGAAGGTGACCCCATCGGGTGATCCCGTTGGCAATTCAGGGCCGGTGACCGCCTAAAGGAATCTGTCGATATGTGGCAGCAGGCCCTCGATAATTTAATTTTTCTATTTACCCAATTGAGGGTCTTAGATCTATTCGATATTCTGCTCGTTTGGCTGGTTGTATATCGAATTCTTGTTCTCATAAAGCGAACCGGAACGATCCAAATGCTCTCGGGCCTGGGGATTCTGGCGA
>CAZYOE010000408.1:0-1639 GCA_964648725.1 uncultured Pseudobdellovibrionaceae bacterium
CCGGTGCCCAGACAAATTTTTGCGACGGCAAAAATTTAGTCGAGGGAGAAATTCCTACCCGTGGAGCAAATTTGACAAAATATTTATATTTGTATAATACACACGGAGGTGTCAAACAATGACGGAAGTCAAAAAAGAAAAACTTTTGCAAACGGAATTGGGATGTCTGCCGGATATATCAAACCGAGTTGGGAATCGCCTGCCGTGGACCTACTCGTCGGAGCTAACAGTCAGAGGTTTTTTTGAAATGTGCCAAGAGAGTCGAAATCTGCGCACAATTGATGGCATTAATGCCCCTAGAATTCCAGGAGTCGGGAGAAAAGGCCTTCAAGAAATTCGAAGAGCCCTTCTTAAGGTCGGCTTTACCACTAAAGATTCGCCATTTCTTCACATGAGTAACTTGTTACCTGAGGTAAGTTAACGATCTTCTCTGTCAGGCTTCCATGGCTTTTCAGTATTCTCACTAATCGGCCCACCCATCAAACGGTGGGCTGAATCTTTTTATACAATAAGTTCAGATAGGGGGAGGAGCAGGAAAATCATAAGACCCTTCATGGGGCTTATGATTTTCCTGCTCCGCGGGAGAAAGTACTTTGAATCCTAAAATTATCTCAAATACTTTCTTGCCACACTGAGGGCAAAAGAGGGGAGAATGATGAAAACACAAATCATCAGGATCTTTAACATTTTTTGGTTGCAAGCATATCGATCTCAGATCGCACTCAAAAAATTATTAGAGATATGCCACATGCTATAATGTGGGTATGAATAATAAAATTTTGGTTGTTGTCCTCATTGCCTTATTAGCACTCGGAGGCCTTTATTTTTATAAAAAGAAGCCAGTTGAAAAAACTACAACTCAAAATGCAGTTTCTACATCAACCCCGACCTCAACAGGCAAGATCAAAGCTTTTGATCCAAAAAACTTTGCAATTGAGATTGAGGGTCAAACATTTACCTTAGCTGACGGCAAAGCAGAAATTGCTTCTGCTCCCGGATCTGCGTCAAAGGACCTTGTGCTCTACTTCGGCAATGATGCCTGGGGCGATGTGAATGGCGATGGGTATCAAGATCTCGCTTTCCTTATTACCAAGCAAGGCTCGGGAAGCGGCACATTTTACTATGCAGTCGTAGCTCTTGGAGGCCAGAGTGCATACATAGTGACTAACCCGATACTCCTCGGTGACCGTATTGCTCCTCAGAGTACCGAGATCGATTCAATCAAGTCAGAACTCCGTGTGAATTATGCGGAGAGAAAGGCGGGCGAGCCGCTGACTGCTTCTCCTTCTGTGGGAGTCACAGGCTACTTCAAAGTCACTGGTGAAAATTTGGTCCGAGTGAAATAAAGTTAATACGATTGATTCAAGAAAAACCGCTTCGCCCGATTAGGGCGAAGCGGTTTTTTCCTTCTACATAAACGCGTTGATGATTGCGCTCGAGAGGATGATAAACACGAGCCAGTAACCAGTGTTAATAAAGAAAAGTTCTTTTGGTCTGCCTTCCCATCCAAGGAAATTGAGATAAAAAACTTAAACCACAAGAAGAATTAGCATTCTGATAAAATCAGAGAAAAATAGACTGCAAATATTCAATTTTTAAAGGTTGGCATTCAATGATAAAAAAAATATTTTTTACATTT
>CAZYOE010000409.1:0-1632 GCA_964648725.1 uncultured Pseudobdellovibrionaceae bacterium
CTCGCCAACTAGCGGCATAATTAACATAGGCGACATCTTTCTTGAAAAACACCGGATAGTCCTGTAGCATTTGGTGGGTTAATAAATCTTCACTAAAATTTGGGAAATTTTTCCCGATTCCATTTTCATGGAATTAATTTATACTATTTTACCAGGTACGTACCAAACTTTTGATTCGGGACTAGCTCTGCACAATAAAATCTTTGACTGCTGGAGATCTTTTTGGACAGAGATCCTAAAGGGTTTACCTGTACCAAGTACTTTGAACCCAAATGACTTTACCCGGCAGTCTTATATTTCTGCACTATTGACCTCTGCCAAAAACATCGTAGGATTTTCGTTGCACACGGTTTTCAATTTGAATTCGTCGGCTGATATTAACCACACCTACTTTCGTAATAATTATGACCCTAATTTTTCCGAACGACTTAAACGCCATAATATTAAGCTTGCCATGACCTTTGAATACTTATCCCTCATGCCTGAATATCGAAACAAAACCCTTGGTCTTTCTCTGGTTCCGCTTCTGGCTGGCCTTGCATATCGCTTACAAAGGCAGCTGTCTGTTGACGCTAGTATTTGCTCCTGCCGGTGTGATTTTAAAGTAGACCAATTTGCTAAAATGTTCGGAGGAATTGAACTCTCCGAATCCGGTCTTGCTTATGGCATAAAAACCCAAAATATTATTACTCCAACGAGTCGTCTTAAAGAACCTGCAGAAATTCAAATTTTATTGGATTCACTTTGGAAAAATCGAACTTTCCTTCCCGGAAACCACGCCTTTGAAAACTTAGAGTTTATTTCCGCGGCGTGAAGAAAGTATGCGATTTGAAATTAAATATCCTTGAGTCACACCATCTGAAGATTTTAAAATTGCCAACAAATTGTATTTAATTTGTAGATGAAAGGGACTGGATGAAGACACCTCTGATATCCAATGCGCTGGCAAGTCCATGTGACAAAGGTCTGGAACTTCATCTCTCTTCACCTTGTCTAACCACACCAAAGCTTCTTTCAAAATGGATTCATCACGCTGATAAAGTTCAAACCATGGACGAAAGTTTAAATCCTCTAAGGTATAACTGCAGTACTTAAAGAAGGTGTACGATCTGAAAATTTGGGTATTTTCCATAGAATAAACTTCGACAACATCATCATTGCGAAGCTTTTCAAAGAGCTCATCAGGATAACGCCATTTCAACTTATTTAAAAATATCCATAATGATTTTAAACTTATCTGATCTTTGTAATGCTCACGAGCTTCACTGAGTGACTCACCATATAACGCAATGGCTCTTTCAGCTTCAAGGGTTAAAGGTGGAAGATCGTCGTTAGTTTGAATACGCACACCGACTTCTAAACTTTCCAAGATACGGTCCAGTTGAAATAACGGGTGAATGGAATTTTCTAACCGTAGTGATGATTCCAATGGCGGCCTCTCTTTAGATTCTGCTGAAATCTATGTGATGGCAACTCTAAGGTCAATGGTATGGTCTAAATTTTCACAGCAATTCCCGGAACAGCTTTTTATGTCATGGACATGGCTCATTGAGGGCGTCTTAAGAAAGAACTATTTTTTTCATTCTCGAAGTTACACATCGCACATAGATTTTTAAATAAGTAGAAGGGTTC
>CAZYOE010000410.1:0-1631 GCA_964648725.1 uncultured Pseudobdellovibrionaceae bacterium
GTTTTTGGCCGGTGCTCAGAGAGTCATTTCCGCTTTATTTTGTTTAGACCTCTCGATGTTTTCTAGTTCCAAGGGGTATTGCTGTTATAGCCGGAGGAGTCGTAGAACCTAATGCCAAAGAATTTCAACTATCGGCAGAGTTGGGTTCAACGACCTATGGAATCTGTGCGAATAAGTTTTTAGGTCGGGAGTTTAAAACTACAAAATACATTTTAAACATTAAAATTTTAGGTCCGGACTCTTTTCAGTACACTGAAGACACGCAGATTTTGATGAAAGGTAAAACTGATATTTTTCATCACATCGATACAAATATAATGACCCGATTAAAATAGTCCGCCCACTCTTAAGGTTCTGTTGAAAAAGAGAGGTTTCGAGGGGCTCTGTATTAGCTAGATTTTTTTCGAAAGACTGAATTACCAATTTCGAATTAAACGTTTTAAGTTGAGATTGAAAGCAAGAGTTGTTGGTCTGAAAGTGCTGCAATAAATACCGAAGTCTCTGTTAGTTGATAATGACCTGTTTTATTGCGAGAACCGGGTGATTTTGATGCGTAAAGCATAACTTCACCTGTAATTTTGATCAAATAAAAAAACCAATGTTTTCTTACTTTTAATACACCACCCGAATTTGTATGATAAATCGACAATATGTTAGGAGCGGCGAACCCTATTCCGCTAATAAACTCGTTACTAACCTAAAAATAGGGCACCTAGTTTGCAACAGCACACTACATTGGGTTGCAACCGGGGGATACTTTATGGTCGATCGAATGTACGCTGAATTTCATTCCAGAAAATCTGATATTCAATCTCTATTTTTATTTATTTTTTTAATCTCGACTGCATGTGGAAAGAGTCAATCTAATCCAACCACACTCAACGCTGATCAAACAAAGTCAGTACATTTTCTTAGTTTGTTAAGTGGGGCTCACGTTTCTGTTGAAAAAAATACTTATTTCGTAAACTCCGCGGCCGTAGAAAAATTGAATATTCCATTAAAATTGGAGGGTGTTGACCCTGATCAGCTCGCAAAAGAAGGAATCGACATTAAATATCAATGGTTTAGAGGCGATGATTCTAATGTCGATAGAAACTCCAGAACAGTCTCAACAAAGAAAGATTTGGAAATCGCTTTTTTTGGTCGAGGAAATGAAGGATTTTATGATGTTCAGGTTGATTTTGTAGAGGGTCAAGAGGTGCTAAAATCAATTACTTTGGACTCTCCAAAAGTAGAGGCTCGAGTAATGGACGACCCGTTACGCTATATGTTTCCAAATCTAAGGGCATCCATAAATGATGGGCAAACCGAACTTCACTTTGCAGACGGCCTAGGGAGCATTGTATTAAAAGCCCATTTGGATCTTGGAACTTCTAGTTATGACAAGAGTAAAGTTTATATTTCATGGAGTAATTGGAAGGTGACGACGATAGAGCAAAAAGAGTTAGTTGATTATGGTAACGTTGACCTCTTTGATTTTTCGAACACTTTGAGCATGGCAGAAATTTTTGTCCCCCTTGCAGGCGACTACTCCATTTCAGCGCAGATTAATTATAATTCTCTTCCAATCGGCGAGCTGATCTTCCCCCGAAAAAATGGACACGAAAAAGTTAACTTGCGAGTGCTAAATT
>CAZYOE010000411.1:0-778 GCA_964648725.1 uncultured Pseudobdellovibrionaceae bacterium
ATTTTCATAGATATCTCCATAATAATAGTTTGCAATAACTTACAATACAGTACCAAGTGTTTGGTAAAATATAGTAAAATGTAACTAGGAAGTTTCTCTAAAAGATCAAGTTTTTTTTTATCAATGGCACAAATAAGTTGTAATGACCCCCTAAAAGTGGACCATTTTTTCGAGAAATTTTGATAGAGTTGGACTCAATCAGAAAGGAAGAGAAAATGAAGAAAAAGATCAATGCGTCGTTAAAATTAAAAATAGCTATCGAAGCCTTCAAGGGTGATATGACCATAGGGGAGCTGGGTGCGAGATATGAGGTATCTCCTGCGCAAATTCACCGTTGGAAGCGTCAGCTCTTGGATCATGGAGCAGAGTTATTTGAAAGTGCTCATAAACCTTCACACACAGCTCATGAAAACGAAATCCAAAAACTGCATGCAAACATCGGGAGACTAACAGTTGAGAATGATTTTTTATCACGTGCGCTCGGGCAGCTAAAGTAAAGGAGCGCAGGCAAATGATTGATAAAAAATACGAGAACTTAAGTGCCCGCGCCCAATGTCGTCTTTTAGATTTGAACCGCTCGACACTTTATGCTTCCCTCAAACCGTTGGCTGAAGATACGGAGCTTGCAAACCGAATCGGGGAGATTTATGAAGCTACCCCTCAGTATGGCTATCGGCGCATTCACGCTCAGTTGATCCGTGAAGGAAAGAAAATCAATCGGAAAAAGGTTTACCGATTGATGAAAGAACTCGGTCTTCAGGCCATTTACTCTAAGCCC
>CAZYOE010000411.1:788-1610 GCA_964648725.1 uncultured Pseudobdellovibrionaceae bacterium
AAGCAAGCTACTGTTCATCCTTATTTACTTGGCGGGCTTAAAATAGAAAGGCCCCATCAGGTGTGGCAAGTAGATATCACATACTTAAGGCTGCCTGGTGGGTTTGTTTATTTGACGTGCTTAGTTGACGTGTATAGCCGTGTTGTTGTGGGGTGGCGCTTATCCAATTCCTTATGTAAAGAAGCAGCCTTAGAGGCCTTGGAAGATGCTATCTGGCGCTATGGCTTTCCTGAGATTATTAACTCGGATCAGGGCGTTCAGTTTACAAGTGAGGAATGGCAAAATTTTTGCCGTGACAATGGCATCAAAAGCAGTATGTCCCACAAAGGAGGATCTACAGATAATGCTTATGTGGAGAGGTTTTGGAGGACCCTAAAGTTTGAAGGATTTTATTTGGACTTTCCGGAAACCATGGTCGAGCTGAAGAGCATGCTTTCCAGGTTTATGAAGTGGTACAATGAGGAGCGGCTTCACAGCTCCCTCAATTACAAACCGCCCATGGAGGTTTTAAAAATGGCGGATTGCCTGACGCGTGGATATGTGGAAAACTCTAACGAGTTTCCCACATACCCACCCGTCCAACAACGGCAACCTCTCTATTGTTTTTTAAATTAAAAAGGAGTAAGATTTATCCACGTCTAAGCTCTATCATTTTCTCGAGCAATTGTGGTCTGGCCCATGGGGGGCACTTCAATCCGTTCAGGCCTACGGACTTCACTTCTCTCATGAAGATTTTAAATCGGACAACTAACGTGTTAATTAGGTCGGACATCTTTACGCGTTATTGACACTTCAGACAGGGCCATACTCTTAAAACAGAGC
>CAZYOE010000412.1:0-1584 GCA_964648725.1 uncultured Pseudobdellovibrionaceae bacterium
AGTAATCCAGTCAAAAGAAGCAGTTTGATATACTACTTTAGATTTTTTGTATTATCGATCGATTCATCAATAATCGACCCTATTGTTTTGTCTTTTGTTGAGTTTTTATCTGGATACGTATTTTGTTGATTATCAAAAACTGATTCAATATGATCTTTCTTACCATGAAAATCATAATCGAAACCATCGGGTGGCTCGTTTGGTGGTAAAGAAGGAATTTCTGGTTGTGTTTGTTTCTTTGGTTCTGAAGGAATTTCTTCAAAGTAGTGCTGACCAACCGTGACTTCTCCTGGGGTAATTACAGCCGGTTGTCTATATAATTCATCTTGTCCGTCAGGTTTTGGGATTGGCATTTGTTCGCTCATTTTGTGACCTTTCAGTTATTTATCTTTAAATAATCAACTATTGTTCTGTTTTTATTAATCATCTTTCCTGAAATTTGCCGGAGACCTAAGCTTACCTTGGCTCCAAACACTTCCATCTACTGCACGTTCATATTGCAATATGTCACCATCGGAAGTATTCTTTATTCCTTTATCTTTAAATCCATCCTTTGGGCTATGTGCGTAATGATCGTATGGCAAACCGCTGTCAGGATCTACGCCATATTTGCTATCGTAAGGTTGTCCGTCTTGATGGGCTTTTGCAAAAGCTTCTGTTATTTTTCCAGTAGCCTCTGCCCATCTCTGCATCTCATTAATTCTTTCCTCACGTGCTATTTCGGG
This sequence comes from uncultured Pseudobdellovibrionaceae bacterium, assembly GCA_964648725.1. GTDB lineage: Bacteria > Bdellovibrionota > Bdellovibrionia > Bdellovibrionales > Bdellovibrionaceae > CAUJGP01. The sequence goes on from CAZYOE010000412.1 coordinate 726, forward strand.
ACTGTCTGTACCCATAGGTTGCATTTGCTCTGACATTATATTAAATCCTTACTTTATTATTTAATTTTTGTATTTGTTTAATTTAATTATGTTTGTATATTATCACGTTTGTGATTAATTGTCAATTATTGCTTTGCCTTTGTTATAATGTAATCTAATGAAAATTACTCTTGTCCGACACGGTCAAACGATCGAGAATGCAAACCGCATTGTGCAAGGCCAACTCGACGGCACATTGTCAGAACTTGGCAAACAACAGGCTATCGAAACTGCCGAGAAGTTGCGAAACACAAAATTTGACTACATCTACTGTTCTGATCTTGGTCGTTGCAAACAGACTGCCAAAGAAATCATCAAGTTTCACCAAAAAACGCCGATACAATATTCGAGCGAACTACGTGAGATGAACTTTGGCGATTTTCAGGGCGCACCTTCCCGGGATTATTTGTGGGACGAGTTACCTGGCAATTTCGAAACGCGTCGTGCTCCAAATGGAGAAAATGGTCTAGAGTTTCAAAAACGCGTTATAGACTATACAAATAACCTACTTGAAGAACACCCCGACGACAGCATGCTACTGATCACACATGGCGGTGTAATGAAGATACTGAAATCTCACATTGAAAAACTAGACTATGAAGCAACCATTAAAAGTGAGTGCGCTAATTGCGAAATTTGGGAATACAATTTAGACGTCCCGCTAGAGTTTGAGCTATGAAAATTTCGGACTGGCTACAAGAATCTGTTAAAACTCTGCAGAGTTCAAATATCCCGGCTGCTTTAGCTGGAGATATTGATGACATTATTGAACAACTCCACGCCGCTGAACACGAACTCTTAAGTCAGGAATAATTTATTG
>CAZYOE010000413.1:0-929 GCA_964648725.1 uncultured Pseudobdellovibrionaceae bacterium
CTTGACCAGTCCGCCTTTAGTTCCGCCAACCACGCCACCAGTCACCACAATGCCTCCGACCCCGCCGCCACCGCCCAAGCCTGAACAGATTTTGTTAAATTGTGCACAGGCCCAAGCTCAAGGCAAGTTATTGGCGATCTCGCAAAATATTGTCTTTGAAGACAGCCGAGTGGAATCCAGAAAAAATAATATCTGTCCCTTCAGTTTAAGTTCCATCAATGCTTCTGATGATGGCAACCTTTCGATGCTAGACACTCAGTTACGGGCTCGATATGAACAAGTGCAAAAACTGAATGTTCCAGAGAACGCAGTACTCTGTGCCATTGAAATGAAAAATGACCTTCAGACTTTTAAATATGATGATGTTTTCTTTCTTACCTTCAACGATTACATACTTGCTACAAATGATAAAACTGCACTCAGTCGACTTGTGCCAGAAGTGAGTCCACTGACAGGGTCCACCACCTCATCGAGTATTGAACTCTATAAGTATGATTGGATAGGCCTCAGAACTGCTCCTTTTAAAAATGTGGCCGATGATTATTGCGTCGGACAAAAACAAGGTCTCGGAGAGTGCCAATGGCCAATCACCGAGCAACTAGGAAAAATTCAATTTGCTTGGGATCCCGAAATTTTAATTCGAATGAGCGCGAAAAATTCCGCACAAAATCAAAGTTTCCGCTTTGTCATCACCGGCGACGACAACCCCGCCGTCGACTGCTATCACGAGCGGCTTTCATTCGACACAAAAGTCTATTATTATCTGCCAAAACCGGCTGGGACACCCTAACTTTGGCATTTAGATGTAAAAACAGAATCACTGGATAACCTTTTGACTTGCTTTTGATGTCTTTGCATATTGAGTATTCAAAGACAGGAAGGTGGGTATGGCGATTTCATTTCGACCGGCAGAAGATGCTCTCCGAAAT
>CAZYOE010000413.1:939-1579 GCA_964648725.1 uncultured Pseudobdellovibrionaceae bacterium
TGCACAACCCAGTGACCTCGAGCGCGATGGGACCATTCAGCGGTTTGAGTATTGCTATGAAATTGCTTGGAAGCTAGCACAGCGGGTCCTCAAAGAGAATGGAGTTATAGCAGAATATCCAAAATCTGTTTTTAGAGAGCTCGGACGATTGGGTTGGATTCAGAATGTTGAAGAATGGATCGAATTCCAAAAATCAAGGAATGAAACAAGCCATGAATATGGCGTGAAATACGCCGTTGCAAGCTATAAATTGGCACAGACTTTCCTACCCTTAGTCATAAATCTATTTTCCATACTCAAGAGCAAGATTCATGAATGAGCCTGCAGGCCTTGATGCTCCAGTATTAAAAAAAATTGCAAGTATCCTTTTGGCCATGCTTGAATCGAAATCAAACTACAAGATTTCTGTATTTGGCTCGAGAGCGACTGATCGCTATCGAAAATATTCGGATGTAGATTTGTGGATTGAATCTTCGCCACCTCTGAATTCGAGAGAAATCAGCGATCTCCTTGAAAAATTTGAGGAGTCCGATCTTGCTGTTCAAGTAGATCTTGTAACTCCAGAAAACTGTTTACCGGATTATTTTTTGCAGATTCAAAAAGAAAAGAAACTGTGGCTTGAGAAAAGCGGCCCAAAGTA
>CAZYOE010000414.1:0-1572 GCA_964648725.1 uncultured Pseudobdellovibrionaceae bacterium
CATTTCGGGTAGATACACTAATTTTTAACCGGACTTTTTCAGCAGAATCTACTTAATATTGGCAGAATTGATATCAAAACCTCACTCTTTTATAGAATCTAAACTTGAAGCTGAAGCCATTCGTATACTGATGGGAAAACCCCGGGGGAGAGCCATGACGGCCCAACCTCTTTTTTGCCTTTACAGGGCCTAGTTCGAACACTCAAAAACGAACTTCAGAGTCGAGTATGGGATATTGTGCCAAAGCCTTTGAGCGAGCTTGGTTGAAGCAACCGATCCCTTACCAGTGGGCAAACTCAACTTATACCAATTCCATTTAGTTCGTAGCCCATTGTTGAGACTGCGTCGTCCGAGGAACCCGATCACAGAGAGAAAACCCCGCCTCATGTGCGCCTTACACTGGGCAGAGTCCCTCTGTGAAGGGAAGCTCAGAAGGTTCCGCGCCCCTCACGAGCCTCGCGCCTTTGGCGCATCTCATTCGAGTCCATTACCGCCTTGGTCTACTTTCTAACTGAAAATGGTATAACCTGCTCTAGATTTGAACACCTCTCCGAAGGGAGCCAATTCGAACATGGATAGATTCAGGGAGTTCGTCATAAATCTGATAGCTAAATGAGTTATCAAGATGTAAATCAAAACCATCCGGTAGTTTTGAAATCAACCGACAAAATCCATTTTTTGCTTTCTCACTGGCAGCACTAACCTGTGCAAAGTGATTAAACATCATCAGTAGAAGATTTCGCTGAATTTTAACAACCGGATAACTCACCGTATTTTGGAATTGTGGAATCGAGCAGGGGTATTCCGATTCTTCAAAATAGATCCTGCAAAATGCCTTGTCATCACTATAGTGAATGGTGATGTCTTTCCCGTTGAACATCACTTCACTTCCAGTGTCGATGTTTGCATAATCGGCTGCCAAATAAAAACTGGTCCGATAGAAGTTTCTTGCGAAACCAGGTTGCGAGCTCAAAGCTAAAAGTCCGAGAACAATATAATTTAAAAATTTCATGATCCTCTCCCTTATTCGAACGAAAATCGAATAACACTTTTTTTTAAATCGATTCACAGGGGCCCGTATAACTTAGCTGTGTCTTAACTCGCGTCCCGCCGGAAAGGCGACTATATTGGATCCCCTTGAGTCCAGTCTCATTGAGATTGATGGTCCTGTCTTCGTTGTCATTAGCTTTGCAAACGCCTTGGTGATCACATTTGAATTGTGCTTTAAAATTAACGCCAGAATCCACACAGGCCAGGAGAAACGAAGACACGTTATTGTCACAGGAGTACTTGAGGACTTCATTAATTTTATAATTGGCGCACCAGCCCTGGTTCTGCTGACTGGAACTGTAATACCCGTTCACGAGGGTATACCGTCCTATCGGTCGATCCCCTTCGAACACCGTCACTGGTGCACAATTCATAGTCCATGAGCTTTCCTCCATCGAAGGTAGATCTCCGGCCACGGCATTAAGAGAATTCAAAAGTAAACCCAACATCAATATTGCTTTCATAAAACCTCCGTGCGCCGGGATAAACCGGCAGATTGGTTGTTAATGTAATGTTACGATT
>CAZYOE010000415.1:0-1231 GCA_964648725.1 uncultured Pseudobdellovibrionaceae bacterium
GAAATGAAGGATATCTTGCTGATGCGCTCATTAATTTTATTGCACTATTGGGTTTGTTTTTTCTAGTTGCTTTTCTTTTAATCGTTGTTTTAGTTGGTCCTGCTGGATTAACTAATAGTCTTTCTGCATGGAAAGCAGAAGCTTATGGCAGTCATTGGTTAATTGTTCAATATACGGCTACAGGCACGGTATTGAATAGTTGGGAAATCGATGGGTCAGTTAGAAGTGAGAAAGCTTCTGATGGCATTTATTTCACGACACCCGAAGGTGTAGTGCATCTAGCTGGCAACTATATGTATGTCCAGAATCCAAGTGAGAAGTTGAAAAGTAAGTATCTACCCAAGTAAGGATAATTATTATGAATCGTGCTGAATACGCTGCATATGAATCCGCTGTTAAGAAATTCTTCGAATCAGAAGGTATTACTAATCTTAGTGGCGGACACCTAAAGCATGATGACGATGACTGTGGTGGTGAATGGAATGATAAAGGCAAGTGTGTGATTTGTGGTACTGATCGTGAAGCTTACAATGAGCATTTCTTCAGTTGGCGTCCTTGTGAGTGCTGCAAAAGACAATTAGGTGGTGATCGAGAACATGCCACTGGTTATAATCCTACCACTAAGGAAATTCAAGAATATTCAGTTTGTCAAGACTGCCTTTATTACGCCGAATATGGTCAACTTGACGACACCACGATGTTGGAAGTGGAAAATAATGTTGAAAAGGATGATGATTAATGGAAATTCTTGAAATTTTGGATTCTAAAGATCGTCCCTGTGCTTTAGTTGAATGTCCAAAACATATTTCCCATAACGCCATTCTCAAGTTATGGGTCTTGTCTCAAGGGTTTCCAGAGAGTGCGGTTGCAAAGTATCATTGTCAAATAACGTACTTGACGGTGTTTAGTCATGTTGCTCAAATGACTGTACCGTGTGGTCATCTTCCACAAAAGGAATTTTACTTTCTAAGACACCAACTTTATGATGATGATAAACGCCTTGTCTCACTTACAAGAGCAAAACCAAAGCCTGTAGATGTTGACACCATTCTTTACAAGAAAGATAATGTCTATTATCCACTCTTGGATACTGGAATTTGTATTCACTTGACTGAAGAAGAAGAAAAGACATTTATTCGTAAAATTGATATGGTGCAAAATGACCCATCAAATAATTAGACTTGCTAGAGGCAAAGAAACGCTTATTGACGAAGGTTCAAGGCCGAAAATG
>CAZYOE010000415.1:1241-1553 GCA_964648725.1 uncultured Pseudobdellovibrionaceae bacterium
GTATTCGGTTACATACAAAATCATTACTAAGGAAACATAATGAAAGACACCATTTGTCTCATGTGTAGTGGTGGCGTCACTATTGGGAAAAATGGTTATCGTTGTCAAAATTGTGACACCGCTGTATGTAACCATAGTGGTTATGGTAATAAGCCATTCTGTCCAAATTGTGTACCTAGTGCAACTCGTTGGGTTCCTGCCTTTTATCAAGGTAAAGCGGTTTGGGTCATTGATTGGCATATTGGACAATTCGCTACCATTAAACCGGACTTCCAAGTCGCAAAACATGAATTAACATATCCTGCCCGTAGT
>CAZYOE010000416.1:0-1520 GCA_964648725.1 uncultured Pseudobdellovibrionaceae bacterium
CGGCGCCAATTGCCGCTGCATATCGCAGTGACTCTTCAAAATCTATCTTTGGGATTTTGTGATCCAAAGAAAACGCATTCACCCAAACATTTCCAAGTTGTGCTGGTATACCCGCCCGCTGAGCCAAATATTCTGCAACATCATTCATGTTGGCAACATGACCTGTCACAATTATGGATTTAATCTGACCCAAATCTTTCCGAGTCTTATCATTCGATCGACCCTCCCAGTATGAACAAACTTTTTTGACTTCATCGCGAACCGCAAGCAACTCAACAGACTCAGAAATTTTTTCTCCTTCATGTGAATCGAGAATTTTTTCTGGATTTTCAAGTCCGTTTGAAACGGTGGTTGTAAATCGAACAAAACCACCTGAAACAATTGCAATAACTGTTTTATCCTTGAAAAAATGAACAGTGAGTACGGTTTTCTTGTCTCCCTCCATCACAACAGAACGAGCGATTGCCTGTGACTCTTGGATAAATGCAAGTGGAGTAATGTTTGCCTGCTTCAAAAGATCGACCCACATTTCCGCGATTGATTTGTGATATGCAGTAACCATGACCCGAACCGATTCAACTTCATTGTTAATAAAGGGACCATCAATAACAGAAAAATCAAAAACAACATCTGCGGGCGAAAGTGGAATATTTTGATCAATGGAAAATTCAACCGCCTCTCCAAATTCTCCCCCCTCTGGAACTGGAATTACTGTTTCATAGACATATGCTTTTTCTTCAGGCAACGCAACACGCACATATCGAACACCGTGTTCTGTTTTAAGATTTTTTAAAACCTCAGAAAGCTTGTCGGGCTTCAAAATCTCTCCTCCAACTACCGAACCCGACTCAAGTTTAAATTCATCAGCAAGCTTGAGATTAACGTGACCATGTTTTTTATCGAACAAAACTACCCGAACCACATCACTTTCAACAGACAGCCCGGCTGCAGGCATGTTAAGAAAATTTGGCGGTGGAAAAAGATCAAAAAAGGACAAACGTTTCATTGCTAATAATTATACATTATGAAAACAAAGGATTGAATGCATTTTATATTCCCCTTCTCTGAAACCAATCTTTCGGGTTGGTTTTAGATTATTACTTTCTATCCAAAAAACTTTGAAGTATTAAGGCGGCAGCAGAGGCATCGAGAAGTGGAGAGTTACCCTGAGTTTGTGCTGCTTGATGACTCGTAAGAAACTCGGGTTCAAAGTGAACAGGCAAACCAAGATCTCGTTCAAGTTCTCCCTTAAAGAACTTGATGTCTTTCATGATCACGTTTTCGTTTCCTTTAAAATCCTTTGACTCCCCCATTACAATCTGGGTTACACCATATGCCTCGCACATTCTTTTTATCTCAGTAAAAAGGTAGCGATCGTTTGGTAATACAGCTTTTGGTATAGCAAATTTGCCTTCTTCGTCAGAAAGCGCAATTCCTACCCGCTTAGAGCCAACATCAATACCCATTAGCCTCATCATCAAGATATTGTATACTATGCAGGCGCATATTGCGCATTAGGA